>NZ_CP017661.1:2874976-3194418 GCF_016805985.1 Microbacterium sp. JZ31 | reverse complement strand
TCCTTCTCCAGGGATGTCGATCCAGCGGTCTTCCGCCGCGGCGGTCAGCACGGCCTCGGTCAGCACGGCCGCACGCGCGCCGTCCGCGAAGCGCGGCAGGCCGTCGGGGTCCTCACCGCGGATGGCGGCGTAGGTGTCGCGCGCGAACGCCGTGAACGCGTCGAGGTAGCCCATCGGATGCCCCGACGGCACGACCGACAGGCGCGTGGCATCCGGTGCGAGGACCCCCGCATCGCGCGAGAGGATCCGCGACGCCTCGCGCCCGCCGAGCCACAGCTCGTCCGGATGCTCCTGGTCGAACGCGATCGCGCCGGCGCTGCCCGAGACCTCGATCGTCAGGGCGTTCTTGCGCCCCGCCGCGACCTGCGACACCAGCAGCGACCCGATCGCGCCGCCCGCCGTCTCGACGACGACCGCCACGGCGTCCTCGGTCGTCACCGCCGATCCCGCCCGCTCGGGGTACGCGGTCTGCGTGCGCGCGGCGATCCGGGCGATCCGGTCCCCCGCGACGAACTCAAGGATGTCCACGAGGTGCGACCCGATGTCGCCGAACGCGCGCGAGGCGCCGCCCGCGACCGCGTCGACCCGCCAGTTGCGCTCGCCGGGCTCGAGCAGCCAGTCCTGCAGGTACGAGCCCCGCATCGTCAGCAGCCGGCCGATCTCGCCGGCCGCCACCCGCGCCCGCGCCTCGCGCGCCATCGGGTGGAAGCGGTAGACGAACGGCACGGTCGCGACCACGCCGCCCGACGCGTCGACGAGCCGCGCGGCGTCCGCCGCGCTCGTCGCGAGCGGCTTCTCGCACACCACGTGCGTGCCGGCGCCGATCACCGCGAGCGACTGCTCGAGGTGCCAGCGGTTGGGCGAGCACACGTGCACGACGTCGACGCGGTCGATCAGCTCCTCGAGCGACGCGGCGGCGTGCGGCACGGCGAGCTCGGACGCGGCCTGCGCCGTGCGCTCCGGTGCCGACGACAGGATGGCCTCGACGTGCGCGCCCGCGGCGCGCGCGGCATGCGCGTGCGTGCGCGCCATGAACCCGCCGCCGACGATCCCGACCCGGAGGGCCCCTGCACCTGAGCTCACTTGACCGCTCCCGCCGACAGTCCGGAGATGAGGTGGCGCTGCACGATCAGGAAGCCGATCAGCACGGGCAGCGACACGACCACGGACGCGGCCATCATCTGGTTCCAGTAGACATCCGTCTGCGACGCGTAGGCGCGCAGGCCGATCGACAGCGTGCGCGTGTCGGCGTTCGTCAGGACGCTCGCGAACAGCACCTCGCTCCAGGACGTGATGAAGCAGTACACGGCGACGGCGATGATGCCGGGGCGCGCGACCGGGAGCACGACGCGCACCAGGGCGCCGAAGCGGCCGAGGCCGTCGATCATCGCGGCCTCCTCGAGCGCGCGCGGCATCGCGGCGAAGAAGCCCGACAGCATCCAGATCGAGAACGGCAGCGAGAACGTCATGTACGTGATGATCAGGCCGAGATAGCTGCCGTTGAGCTGCACCCCGACCGTGCGCTGGATCTGCGTGAAGATCAGGTACAGCGGCAGCAGGAACAGGATGCCGGGGAACATCTGCGTCGACAGCACGATCAGGCTGAAGCTGCGCGCGCCGGGGAAGCTGAACCGCGACAGCGCGTACGCCGCGAGGATCGCCAGGATCACCGACAGCGTCGTGGCGAACACGGTCACGATCAGGCTGTTCGTGAAGTAGTGCGCGAGCGGGACGGTCGTCCAGATGTCGACGTACGGCTGGAACGTGATCTCCGACGGGAACCACTGGAACAGGCCGCGCACATCCTGCAGCGGCTTGATCGACGTCGTCAGGATCACGTACAGCGGCACGACCACGATGAGCGTGAGGAACACGAGCCCGAAGGCCCGCAGGATGCGGAAACCGCGCGTCTCAATCATCGATCGTCTGTCCCTTCGGCATCACGAGCCGGATGTAGAACGCCGACGCGATCAGGAGCACGACCAGCAGCAGGACGCTGAGGGCGCCGCCCACGCCGAAGTTCCAGTTGTTGAAGGACTGCTGGTAGATGAGCGGGGAGATCAGGGTCGCCTCCTCGGGCGAGGCGGGGCCGAACAGCAGGTACGGCACGTCGAACTGGTTGAACACCCACAGGCTGAGCATGAGCAGCAGCACCACGTTGGCGTGCCGGATCATGGGCAGCGTGATGCCGGTGAACTGCTTCCACAGGCTCGCGCCGTCGAGCGAGGCCGCCTCGTAGACCTCGTCCGGGATGGACTGCAGCGCCGCCAGCAGCATCAGGAACGCGAACGGCCAGAACTGCCAGACCGTGACGACGATCACCACGATCAGGGAGTTGCCGCCGAGCAGCCAGAACGGCCGCTCCGTCAGCAGCCCGAGGTCGTCGACCAGCAGGCGGTTGAGCATGCCGTCGCGCTGGTTGAAGATGAACGCCCACGCGATGGTGGTGACGAAGCCCGGCAGCGCGTAGGGCACGAGGAACAGCGTGCGCAGCACGCCGTTGCCGCGGAACTTCGAGTTCAGCAGCACGGCCGCGAAGATGCCGAGCGACCATGCGATGCCGACAACCACGACCGTGTAGAAGATCGTGCGCAGCAGAGCGCCGTAGAACTGGCTGCCGATGGGACCGGCGGGATCCAGGCTCGTGATGAAGTTCTGCAGGCCGACGAACGGCGCGGCCACCCAGTTGGCGATCGACAGCTGGGTGAGCGAGAGGAACGCGATCCACACGCCGAGCAGCATCGGGATGATGTGGATCAGCAGCTCCATCACGCCGGCGGGGGCGATGAGCGCGTACGGGAAGAGCGTGCGGCGCCGGCGGCGACCGGTCGCGGGGGTGGGGCCGCGGCCCCGGCGCCCGGTGGTGATCACCTCCGTGGCGGAGGTCGGGGCGGTGGCGTGCGTGGTCATGGCGTCCTTCTCGGTTGCATGGTCGCCCCGTGCCCCCGCGCCCTGTTCGTTGAGCGAGGAGCGAAGCGACGGGTCGAAACGGTCCGGACGCGCTCAGGGTTCGAGCGGAGCCGGATTGCTCCGTTTCGACTCGCTTCGCTCGCTCAACGAACAGGGCAGCTGGAGCCGGGAGTGGAGGACAGGCCGATGGAGCTGATGGCCTGGCCGGCGTCAGCTGGCCGGCATCTGCGCCTGCGCGTCCTCGAGCGCGGCGCGGACGTCTTCCTCGTTGACCTCCTCGCCCTGCGCGATGTCGGCGAACAGACCCGCGATCGCCTCTCCGACGAGCGTCTCCATCTGGCCCTCCGAGGGGAACAGCGGCATGGGCTGCGAGTGCTCGGCGTAGGTGACCTTCTTGGCCGCCATCTCCGGGGTGTCGAACGCCGGGTCGTCCATCGCCGACGTGACGACAGGCAGCGAGGTGTACGCCGCGTTGAGCGTCTTCTGCTCCTCGTCGCTCGTGAGGTGCCCGACGAACGCGATCGCGGCGTCCTTGGCGTCCGAGTTCGCGAACACGCTGACGTTGATGCCCGCCACGTGGCTCTGCGTCCCTTCCTTGCCCGTCGCGTCGGCCGAGTTCATCGGGATGGGCGCGACGCCGAAGTCCTCGAACTCCGCGGCCGCGAAGGTCTTGCCCGCCGCCTGGTCGAACATCATCGCCGCCCGGCCGTCGATGAGCTCCGGCGGCAGCTGGCTGCCGTCGGTGAACTCGGCGTTCGACGGGTCGACGACGCCGTTCTCATCCATCAGGTCGAGCCACTGCGTGACACCCGCGACGACGCCGTCGTTCGTGAAGTCGGGCTGGCCGTCCTCCGTGTACAGCTCGCCGCCGTTCTGCATGCCGCGGACGAACGCCTGATGGGCGTTGTTGGACACGCGCTGACCCGCGAGGGTGAAGCCCCACTGGTCGATCTCGCCGTCGCCGTCGGTGTCCTTCGTGAGCTGCTTCGCGGTCTCGATGAACTCGTCCCACGTCGCGGGCGGCTCCTCGATCCCCGCCTCCTCGAACATCGCGGTGTTGTAGTACAGCGAGTAGGCCAGCCCGTACAGCGGAACGGACGTCGGGGCCTGGCCCTCGGCGCCGCCCGTCGCCCAGCTGGTCTCGACGAAGCGCTCCTGCCCGCCGATCGCCTCGAGCGCATCGCCCTCCCACGGGATGAACGCACCGCTGGACTGCAGCGACACGGCCCACGTGTTGCCGATGTTCAGGACGTCGGGGCCCTCGCCGCTCGAGACCGCCGCGAGAATGCGGTTGTACAGGTCGGGCCAGGGGATGACCTCGAGCTCGACCTCGACGCCGGTGGCCTCGGTGAACCGGTCGATCGACTCGCCCAGCACCTCCTCGTCCATGCTGATCGACGAGCCCTGGTTGCTCGCCCAGTACGTGATCGTCTGGCCCTCGAGCTCGGCCGGATCGGCGCTGCCGCCGGTGCCGCCGGTGCCGCCGCAGCCGGTCAGCGCCGCGGTGCTCACGGCGGCGGTCGCGGCGAGCGCCGCCCATCGGATGTTGCGGGACTTCTTCATCGCTGTACTCCTTGGTCTCATCGTTGAGGGATGTCGCAGGGTGAGGAACTGCAGGGTGGTGCGACTGCGGGGTGGTGCAACTGCGGATCGTGGACTGCCGGACGGGGATGACGGGGGACGTGCGGGGAACCGCGCGCGGACCCCTACAGGGTCGCGACCGAAGGATCCCACTCGGGGTCCAGCGACTCGCCGGGCGTGACATCGGAGACGACCTCGACCGGCGCGCTCGCCTCAGCGGACTGCGCGATCGCGACCATGATCTCGAGCACGTGGAAGGCGAGCTCGCCGGGCACGCGCTCGGGACGTCCGGCGCGGATCGCCTGGGCCAGCTCGGCGACGCCGGTGCCGCGCGTGTAGAACGACCCGGCGGCGGGGATCGTGCGCTCCTCGTCGTCGGCTGCGTGCACGACCGTGTCGCCTTCGAACGTGTTGGGGTCGGGGAACACCGCCGTGCCCTCCGTGCCGGCGACCTCGACGAAGCCCGTGCGCTTGAGCTTGGAGTCGAAGCTGAACACGACCTGCGCGCTGGCGCCCGAGGCGAACTCGAGCAGCGCGGCGACGTGCGTGGGCACCTCGACCGGGAACTCGGTGCCCGCCTTGGGGCCGCTGCCGATCACGCGCGTCTCGCGCGACTTCGAGCCGTGCGCGTACACGCGGCGCACCGAGCCGAACACCTGCACGAGCGTCGTGAGGTAGTAGGGGCCGATGTCGAACAGCGGTCCCGCGCCCCGCGCGTAGAGGAACTCGGGGCTCGGGTGCCACGACTCGGGGCCGGGCGCCTGGAACAGCGCGAGCCCCGTCAGCGGTGCGCCGATCGCGCCCTCGCGCACGGCGCGGAACGCCGTCTGCAGGCCCGCCCCGAGGATCGTGTCGGGCGCGACGGCGACGCGCACGCCCTGGGACTGCGCGGCCTCGAGCAGCACGCGGCCGCTCTCGAGGTCGAGCGCGTAGGGCTTCTCGCCCCACACGTGCTTGCCGGCCTCGACGGCCTTGAGCGCCACCTCGACGTGCACGGCGGGGATCGTGAGGTTCACGACGATCTCGATCGCGGGGTCGGCGAGCAGCTCCTCGTACGTGCCGGAGGCCGGCACGCCCCATTTCTGCGCCTGCGCCGCGGCGCGCGCGGTGTCGATGTCCGCGACGAAGCGGACGTCCAGATCCGGGAACGCCGTGAGGTTCTCGAGGTACTGGTCGCTGATCGTGCCGGCGCCGACGACGCCGACGCCCACCCGACCGCCCATCAGGAGCGCTCCCCGGTGAGGAAGGCGAAGCTGCGGGCGAGCGCCTCGAACACGTCGCCCGCGTGGTCGTCGAGCTCGACGACGCGCAGGGCCCCGGGCGCCGCCGAGAGGATGTCCGCGATCGGCAGCACGCCGTCGCCGACCGCGACCTGGTCCTCGTCCTCCTTCGTGCGCGGGCCGTCCTTGACGTGCAACGCCTGGACGCGGTCGCCCAGGCGGCGCAGCAGCTCCGCGGCGGGCTCGCCGCCGACCTCCGCCCAGTAGGTGTCCACCTCGAGGATCACGGAGGCGGGCGCCGCGTCGGCGAACACCTCGAGCGCCGAGACGCCGTCGACCCGGCGCTCGAGCTCGAACGCGTGGTTGTGGTAGCCGACCCGCAGGCCGTGGTCGGCCGCGCGCTCGGCGATCTCGCCCAGCCCGGCCGCGACGCGTTCGATGCTCTCGCGGTCGGTCCAGTTCTCCTCGGGCACGTGCGGGTCGATGATCGTCGTCACGCCGACCTTCTTCGCAGCCGCGAACACCGGCTCGAGATCGGCGCCCAGCAGGTGCACGTGCGACGTCGGCGCCTCGAGGCCGAGGCCCTGCAGGTGCTCCGCCAGCTGATCGGCGCGATCGACGAGGCCCCAGGGCTCGACGCGACGATAGCCGATCTCGGCGAGGCGGCCGAGTGATCCGGGAAGGTCTTGCGCGATGCGCTCGCGCACCGTGTACAGCTGCACCGACAGTTCGTCGGGCGAGACAAGGCGGGTGGCCAAGGGGTGCTCCTCATCGAGGTCCGATCCGGCGCCCGACCGAGGTCCGTCGCCGCTGACGCGAATCAAGGTATCGAGGCTTCTGGCGGGTGTCAACGAAAGTTCGACGATCCGCGACGAACTTCTTGAGCACCTCGGCTTTCTGCTTAACTTCAGCCATGATCCACAGCGGCTCGGCCCTCGGGGACGCGGACGCGAGCGAGCTGTTTCAGCTCCTCCGCGACGGCCGACCGCGCACCGTGTCCGACCTGGCCGCGGCCACCGGTGTCGCCCGCTCGACCGTCAACCTGCGGCTCGAGTCGCTCACATCGCTCGGCCTGGTCGGACCGTCCGATCCCGGGCGCTCCACCGGCGGACGCCCTCCGCGCCGCATCGCGCTGATCCCGGAGGCCCGGCTGGCCCTCGCGATCGACGTGGGCGCGAGTCATGTGCAGGTGGGCCTGACGAACCTCGTGGGCGACGTGCTGCTGCGCCGACGCGCGCCGCTCAGTGTCGCGGAGGGACCGGATCCGGTCCTGAGCCTCGCGCTCGAGCTCGCCGATGCGCTGCTCGACGAGCTCGGCCGCGACCGGACGGCGATCATCGCCGTGGGCGTCGGTCTGCCCGGTCCCGTGCACTTCTCGACCGGCCGCCCGTCGAAGCCGCCGATCATGCCGGGCTGGGACGGCTTCGACGTGCCGGGCTGGTTCCACGATCACGTCGCCGCGCCCGTCCTCGTCGACAACGACGTCAACATCATGGCGCTCGGCGAGCACAGCCGGCTCGACGAGGACGTCGAGCACTTCCTGTTCGTCAAGGTCGCCACGGGCATCGGCGCGGGCATCATCTCCGGCGGTCTGCTGCAGCGCGGCGCGCAGGGCATCGCGGGCGACATCGGTCACGTGCGGGTCAGCCGCGGCGCGGGCGTGCTGTGCCGGTGCGGCAACGAGGGCTGCCTCGAGGCGCTCGCGTCGGGTCCGGCGGTGGCGACGGAGCTGCGCACGCAGGGCGTCGGGGCGGCGACGGCCCGCGACGTCGTCTCGCTCGTCGCCGCCGGCGACCTGCGCGCGATCCAGTCGGTCCGGCAGGCCGGGCGCGACCTCGGCGAGGTGCTCGCGGCGAGCATCAGCTTCCTCAACCCGTCGGTCATCTCGATCGGCGGCCAGATGGCCGCGGCGGGAGAGCACCTGCTCGCGGGGGTGCGCGAGGTCGTCTACCAGCGCGCCATGCCGCTCGCGACGCGCAACCTGCAGATCATGACCGCCCGCACGGGCGACCAGGCGGGCCTGATCGGCGCCGGCATGCTGGCCATCCACCACGCCTTCAGCTCCTGAGGCGCGGCTCGCCCTCCCGCATCAGCGTGCTGCGCGTGCCGCGCGGGCAAAGGGCCACTCGGTGCCGGTGAGACGCTCGCACTCCTCCCACACGCGGGTGCGCACGTCCCTGTCCGCGGCCCAGCGCGAGGGGCGCTGGCGCACGGTGCGCCCCTGCGTCCAGAACTTCGGACCCCAGTACTCCCCGCCCCGGACGTCCGGATCCGTCAGCGCGCGCACGAGCGCATCGGCGCCGCGCTTCTTGCTCTGGGCCCACGGCTGCACGCCGTCGCGCAATCGCTTCCACCGGCTCGGCTCGTTCACGCCCGTGACCATCTCGGTGCGGCCGCCGATCGAGTACCCGGGGTGGGCGACGACGCTGTCGACGGGGACGTCGGCCGCGCGCAGCCGTGCGTCCGCCTCGATGCCGAGCGCGTGCACGACGAGCTTCGACTGCACGTACGCGTGCCAGGCCTCGTAGCGGCGCTCGAGCTGGAAGTCGGTGGGCTCGCCGATGCCGAGGTGCGTGGACACGCTGCCCAGCCACACGAGCCGGCTGTGCTCGCGACGGGCGGCGGACTTCGCGAGCGTGGTCAGCAGCTCGGCCGCCAGGACGAAGTGCCCGAGGGCGTTCGTGGCGAACACGAGCTCGCGTCCGTCGCGCGTGAGCTCGCGCGTGCGCGGCGTGTGGACGATGCCCGCGTTGAGCAGCACGCCGTCCAGGCGCGAGCGCGAGAACAGGCCGCCGCGCACGGATGCCGCCGCGGCCCTGATCGACCCCGGGTTGCTGACGTCGAGCAGGAGCGTCTCGACCGATGCCCCCGGCACACGCGCCTCGAGCGCGTCGTGTGCGGCCGCGAGCCGGTTCGGGTGCCGCCCGCTCAGGATGACGTGTGCGCCGGCCGCGGCGAGCTTCTCGCTCGCGAAGTAGCCGAGCCCCGCGTTGGCCCCGGTCACGAGGTACATGCGGCCGGAGAGATCCGGGAGCGCGCCCGGATCCCAGTCGGCCGGGCCTCGCGTGATCACACCGCAACCGTAGCCCCCCGGGCGTCCCCCATTCGGCCGACACCGCGTTGCCGGCCGTTCTCGTAGAAGAAGCGCGCTCGCCCGGCGGCTCCTCGCCGGAGGCGCGGATGCGCGACGGCGCGCCGCCAAGCCTGAAAAGATGGCCGCATGCAACGTGACGAGATCGAGTGCTGGCTCACCGACATGGACGGCGTCCTCGTGCACGAGAACGTGCCGATCCCGGGGGCGCCCGAGCTGCTGGCGAAGTGGCGCGACGAGGAGACGCCGTTCCTGGTGCTCACGAACAACTCGATCTTCACGCCGCGCGACCTCAGCGCGCGCCTGCGCGCCTCGGGCATCGAGGTCCCCGAGGACCGGATCTGGACGAGCGCGCTCGCGACCGCCGACTTCCTGAAGTCGCAGGCGCCGGGCGGGTCGGCGTTCGTGATCGGCGAGGCCGGCATCCTGACCGCGATGCACGAGGCCGGCTTCATCATGACCGAGACGAACCCCGACTACGTGGTCGTCGGCGAGACGCGCAACTACTCGTTCGAGGCGATCACCAAGGCCATCCGGCTGATCGGCAAGGGCGCGCGCTTCATCGTGACCAACCCGGATGCCACGGGCCCGAGCGCCGAGGGCCCGCTGCCGGCCACGGGCGCGATCGCCGCGCTGATCACCAAGGCCACCGGGCGGGTCCCGTACGTCGTCGGCAAGCCGAACCCCATGATGTTCCGCTCGGCTCTGAACCGGATCGGCGCGCACTCGGAGACGACGGGCATGATCGGCGACCGGATGGACACCGACATCGTCGCCGGCATCGAGGCGGGCCTGCACACGGTGCTGGTGATGACCGGGATCAGCGACGAGCGCGAGATCGCGCGCTACCCGTTCCGCCCGAACGAGGTCGTGGGGTCGGTCGCCGACCTGCTGAAGCCGGTCCGGCCGGCGGACGAGGAGGCGCCGGGTCAGCCGGCGGCCGAGCCGGAGGGCGACGAGCCGCCGAGCGAGAGCACGGGCGAGGGCACGCGGTGACGGGCACCGCGCCCGAGACCGAGCTGTCCGCGTCACGCGCGCTGCGCTGGAAGATCGCGATCTTCGCGATCTTCCTCACGAGCGGTCTGAGCATCGCGACGTGGGCGTCGCGCGTGCCCGCGATCAAGGACGCCCTGGGCATCGACAACACGCAGGTCGGCGCGCTGCTGATGGCCGCCGGCGTCGCGTCGATCCTCGGGCTGAGCCTGTCCACGCCCGTGCTGGCGCGCTTCGGGGCGCGCCGCGGCATGCTCGTGATGATGCTGACCTTCGCGGCCGGCGTCGCACTCGTCGGCGTCGGCACGGACGTGCTCGCGTCCTACCCCGTCGTGATGGCCGGCCTGGTGCTGTTCGGCTTCGGCAACGGCTGTCTCGACGTGATGATGAACGTCGAGGCCACGGCGATCGAGCAGCTCGGCGGGAAGACGATCCTGCCACTGTTCCACGCCTTCTTCAGCTTCGGCACCGTGATCGGCGCCGGCCTCGGCACCCTCGCGGTGGGCATCGGCGTCGACGTGCTCGGCCACACGGCGGCCGTCGCGGTGCTGATCGCCGCGATCGCGATCGGTGCGATCGCGAACGTGCCCTCGCGCGCCTCGGTCGATCCCGATCCGTCCGAGCACGGGGCCGGATGGCGCGAGCGCGTCGCGGTGTCTCTGTCGGCCTGGCGGGAGCCGCGCACGTACGCGATCGGCGTCGTCATGCTCGGCATGGCCTTCGCGGAGGGCTCGGCGAACGACTGGCTCGCACTCGGCATCGTCGAGGGGCACGGCGGCGACGAGGCGCTCGGCGCTACGGGACTGACGGTCTTCTCCGTCGCGATGACCGCGGTGCGCGTGTTCGGCGGCCCGCTCGTCGACCGCTTCGGCCGGGTCGTGATCCTGCGCGTGCTGGCCCTGTCGGCCGCGGGCGGACTGACGCTGTTCATCCTCGCCCCGAACCTGCCGCTCGTCATGCTCGGCGCCGTGCTGTGGGGCGTGGGAGCGTCGCTCGGCTTCCCGCTGGGGATGTCGGCCGCGGCCGACGACCCGGCCAAGGCCGCGGCGCGAGTGAGCGCCGCCGCGACGATCGGCTACGTCGCCTTCCTCGCCGGTCCGCCGATCCTCGGCGTGATCAGCGACCAGATCGGGCTGCTCAACACGCTGTTCGTGATCGTCGCCCTCACGATCGCGTCGGGGCTCGCCTCGGGCGCGGCGCGGCCGCTGCGTCAGGGCGACTCGGACGGGCCCGCGTCGCGAGACCGTTAGGCTCATGCGGTGCGTCTCGTCATCGCCCGCTGCTCCGTCGATTACACCGGCCGCCTCAACGCGCATCTGCCGCTCGCCACGCGGCTGCTCGTGCACAAGGGCGACGGCAGCCTGCTCGTGCACTCCGACGGCGGGTCGTACAAGCCGCTGAACTGGATGAGCCCGCCGTGCCGGCTCGACGTCATCGCCCCGGACGCGGAGCTCGCCGAGGCCGGCGTCGCCGAGCTGTGGAAGGTGACGCACCAGAAGTCCGGCGACGCCCTGACGGTGCACATCTACGAGGTGCTGCACGACTCCAAGCACGACCTCGGCATCGATCCCGGCCTGATCAAGGACGGCGTGGAGTCGGATCTGCAGCGCCTGCTCGCCGAGCAGGTCGACCTGATCGCGGAGGGCGCGAAGCTCGTGCGCCGCGAGTACCCCACGGCGATCGGCCCCGTCGACCTGCTGGTGCGCGACGCGGGCGGCATCCCGATCGCGGTGGAGGTCAAGCGCCGCGGCGACATCGACGGCGTCGAGCAGCTCACGCGCTACCTCGATCTGCTCGGACGCGACCCGCTGCTGACGGGCATCCAGGGCGTCTTCGCCGCGCAGGAGATCAAGCCGCAGGCCCGCACGCTGGCGCAGGATCGGGGCATCCGCTGCCTCACGCTCGACTACGACGAGATGAAGGGCATCGAGTCGGGAGCGCCCCGGCTGTTCTGACTCCGACGCACCGTGCGCCCGACCTCCGGTCGCACGCCGGGTCGGGTGCGGGGGCCACGAGACCACCCGCACCCGACGGCTGCTGCGTTCCGTGCGTCGAGCGCGGCGTCACGCCATGCGACGTCCGAACCGCAGCAGAGCCCCGAGGCCGAGAGCGAGGGCAGCCAGCACGAGCGCGCCCCACGGCAGTCCCTCGGCTCCGGTCTTCGCGAGCTGAGTCGTCGTCGCGACGCCGTCGGTCTGCGCCTCAGCCTGCGCGATGGACGAGGCCGTCGTCACCAGGGCCGCCGTGGGCACCATTCCGCCCGACGGTCCGGAGCCGACCGTGATCGGGCTGCCGATCGGGTCGACCGCGCCCTGTCCCTCGTCACCGCCGGTCGAATCGGTGGGATCCGTCGGGAGGGTCGGGTCGGTCGGAGTGGTCGGAACCGTGGGATCGGTCGGGTCCGTCGGATCGGCCGGGTCAGCAGGATCGGTCGGATCCGTCGGCTGCTGCGGCTCGCTCGGGTCGCTCGGGTCGGCGGGCACGGTGGTGGTCGCCCCCTCCGTCGTCGCGTCGCCGATCACCGAGATCGCGTTGCCACCCGCGGTGACAGGCACCGTGATGGGCGCGAGCACCTGGATGCCGCCGAGCACGCTGTCGCCGCCGTCCGTGGTGAAACCGCCATCGGCACCACCCGACGTCACCGACGTCGTGGCGTCGCTGCTCAGCGCGTCACCGATCACCGAGACCGCGTTGCCACCGGCCGTGACAGGCGCCGTCACGGGTGCGAGAACCTGGGTACCGCCGAGGACGCCGTCCTCACCGTCCGTGGTGGCACCGGAACCGGCACCACCAGACGTACCCGAAGCGGTTGTCGCACCATCCGTCAGCGCGTCACCGATCACCGAGACCGCGTTGCCACCGGCCGTGACCGGCGCCGTCACGGGTGCGAGCACCTGGGTACCGCCGAGGACGCCGTCCTCACCGCCCGTGGTGGCACCGGAACCGGCACCACCAGACGTACCCGAAGCGGTGGTCGCACCCTCCGTCAGCGCGTCACCGATCACCGAGACCGCGTTGCCACCGACCGTGACAGGCGCCGTCACGGGTGCGAGAACCTGGGTACCGCCGAGGACGCCGTCCTCACCGTCCGTGGTGGCACCGGAACCGGCACCACCAGACGTACCCGAAGCGGTTGTCGCACCCTCCGTCAGCGCGTCACCGATCACCGAGACCGCGTTGCCCGACACCGTGACGGGCGCGGTGACAGGGGCCACCGCCTGGGTGCCGCCCAGGACGCTGTCGTCGCCGGACGTCTCGCCCGATGCGGACGGCGCCGGTGCGGTGCCGCTGCCGGTCGACGAGTCCGTGCTCTCGCTGTCACCGATCACCGAGATCGCGTTGCCCCCGGCCGTCACCGGCGCGGTGACAGGGGCCACCGCTTGGGTGCCGCCCAGGACGCTGTCATCGCCGTCCGTCGCGGCGTCGGCGGTCTCGGTGCCGCCCGCCCCGCCGGTCCCGTTCTCGGTGCTCGCGTCGGCGCTGCGGCTGTCCCCGATCACCGAGACCGCGTTGCCCGACACCGTGACGGGCGCGGTCACGGACGCAACGGCCTGGGTGCCGCCGAGAAGGCTGTCGTCGCCGGAGGTCTCGGCCGGTGCCTGCTGTGCCGGTGCGGCCGGTGCCGATGCCGTGCCGCCGTCGGTCGACGAGCCGGTGCTCTCGCTGTCGCCGATCACCGACACCGCATTGCCCGACACATTCACGGGCACCGAGACCGAGACGATGGCCTGACTTCCCGAAGCGGCGCCCTGGTCGCCCCCCGTGGACGCCTGGACGTCCGGGGCCGGTGCAGGCGCGGACTCCGTCGTCGCGCCTTCGCTCGTCGACTCTCCGACGACGGAGACGGCGTTGCCGCCGACCGTGACCGGTGCCACGACCGATACCGCGGCCTGAGTGCCGGACAGCAGGCCGTCGTCCCCCGACGTGTCCGCCGCGTTCGCGACGCCTGCTCCGAGGATGGCGATGCCGCCCCCGATGAACGCTCCGAGGAGCGCTCGTGAAACGCATGTACGCATGGTGTTCTCCTGAGTGTGTGATGAGGTCATGGCGCGCAGGTGAGCGCGCCAGGTCGCATGCCGCGAAGAAGCGCGGCGCGACCGGCCTCAGTCAGGAGAGACGTCGGTGCCGAACACCGGCGCGCCGGGAAGGGCGTCGTCGGAGTGCGTGCGGAAGGTCGTGAAGCCGGGAGCGGGGGTGCGCCGCGGGAAGCCGAGGACGGCCGTCGGGGCGGCGAGACCACCGGACGAGCCCGTGCAGGAGGTGCTCCCCGGGACCATTCCGAGGGGGCCGCTCCCGTACGCGTCGCCGGATGAGGAATCGCTCTCGGGAACGAAGCCCGACGGGGCCGCCTGCACCGCAGGCGAGAGCGGCAGCGTGCCCGAATCGAGGGTGGCGACGAGTCGAAGCTGGGACGCGGAGGAAGTCTCCCCGCCTCGGGTCACCGCATCCGGCATCCGTGCGGTCGCCGGCGCCGAGTGCTCGGCCGCGGTCGCTCGTGCGCGGTCGACGGGCACGGCGGGAGCGCTGCCGCCCGGCGCGATGACGGCGGGAGGCACGCCAAGAGCCGGCGGCGCGGAGACTGCCGGAGGAGCGATGGCTCCCGGAGGCGTGATGATCTCGGGGAGGTCATCGACGTCGATGGGGGGAAGGGGCAGGACGGGATCCGTCAGCCGCACCCCATCGACGACATCCGCGACAACGTCGTCCAGGCCGCCGGCCACGGGAGCGAGGAGGTCGTCCTGCACGCCCGTGCGGTCGAGAAGCGTTCCGACCAGGGGCAGCGGAGCAAGCAGCTCGGTGACCGTCGCAGTGGTCCGGGAGACGACGCGCGCGTCTGCGACCTCGGTCACGGTGGCCGCCGCGGAGTCGACGAGATCGGTTGCAGCGGCGTCGACGCGTTCCGCCGTCGCGGCGAGCGCTCCCGCGGCGCCTCTGAGCGCGGCCGGAGCGTTTGCCGGTGCGGATGCAGCCTCGCGTGCGGATGCCGCGGGGGCGCCGGTGCGGCCGCAGGCGTCGCGGGGGCCGGAGCCGCGGGTGCCGCTGGTGCCGCTGGTGCCGCGGGGGCAGAAGGTGCGGGGGCTGCGGGCGCCGCCGGGGCGGGAGGCGGAACGGATGCGGGGTGCTTCTCCGGCGTCGACACGTGCTCGCCCGGGGGCACGGGTCGCGGCGAGGAGACGGGTGCAGGTTCCGGTTCCGGTTCCGGCGCGGGAGCCGGGGCGACCACGCGCGTCGCTGTGGCGACCACCTGACCGACCGAGTCCGTCGCCTCCGAGAGGACGCCCTCCACGGCTTTCACGACCGAGCCCGTGCGCAAGCCGGCGTCTTGATCGTCGTCAGCGGCCGACGCGCCCGAGATCGGCAGGATGAGGCTCAGCGCACACCAGGCGATGGCGACCAGGAGCGCGAGCAGGAGCACCCGCGGCGCCCGACGAGGGACGACGGGGTTCGCGAGATCCATGCTCACCCCCCTGCTGTCATCGATCCCGTTCTGATCCCGCACGATATGCCGCCGAACGGTTGACGGAATCCCGGTTGACTCACCGAGCCGCCTCCGCTAAGAGGCCGCCGGCATGCGAGGCGCGCGATCGACGCTTGCGCCTCCGGTCGACCGAGCCCACGCTTCACCGGTCTCGAACATGGCGAGCAGGCGGCGCTGGATAGGCTGATCACCATGACGTCATCGCCCTGGTCCTGCATCATCTGGGACGTGGACGGGACGGTGGCGGATGCGTCGGCCGGGATCCTGCCGCGCATCACCGAGGTGCTCACCTCGATGGGACGCACGCCGCCCGCGGCCGACGAGCTGCGCCACTGGATCGGGCCGCCCATGCTCGAGTCGTTCCAGAAGCGCGCGCTGCTCTCGGAAGAGCAGGCGACGGAGGCCGTCGCCGCCTATCGCGGACTCGCGGCGCGAGACGGCTATGCCTCGTCCGTGGCCCTCTACCCCGGCGTCCCCGAGCTGATCCGTGCCGTCCACGACGCCGGGATCCCGCAGGCGACCGCGAGCACCAAGCCGCAGAACCAGGTCGAGGCGATCCTCTCGCACTACGGCCTCGACGACGCCTTCACCGCGATCGTGGGCGCGCGTCCCGAGGCCGACGTGCTCGACACCAAGGCGGACGTCCTGGGCCGGGCGCTCGAGGGGCTCACGGCGGCGGGCGTCGACACGACGCACCCCGTGCTGATCGGCGACCGCCACCACGACGTCGACGGCGCCACGGAGCACGGCGTGCCCGTGGTCTTCGTGAAGTGGGGCTTCGGCACTCCCGGCGAGGAGGACGGCGCCCGGGCCGTCGTCGACGACGCCGACCAGCTTCGCGAACTGCTGCTGTCGGGATCCTGAGGCGCCCGCCATGGCCGTCACCGAGCCCGACCCGCTGACCTGGATCCTTCCCGCGCTCATCGTCTTCGGCTCCGCCGCCGTCCTGGTGATCGTGATCGCGCTCGCCGTGCGCCATGCCCGCCGGGGACCCGGCGCACGGCGTCGGGCCGCGGCGGCGGTCGAACGCACGGGCGTGGCGCTCGTCCGGCTCGACGACGCGATAGACGAGCTCGAGCTCGAGGTCGGCCTCTCCGGAGCGCTCTACGGCGGCGGGGCGCCCGCGTCGCTGCGGCGGGCCCGGATGACGGCGCAGCACACGCGCGACGAGGCGTTCGCGACCTACCGCGACCTGACCGATCCGGATGCGCCCCCGCTCGCGGTCGAGCGCGCCTCGCGGGAACTCGGACGTCGGATGGAGCGGGCGATGACGTCGATCGAGACCGCGCGTCGCGAGCATCAGGCCTGGATCGACGCCCACGTCAGCGCGGCCGATCAGGTCGCGGCGGCCGAGCGCCGTCTCGCGGAGCTTCGCTCCCGGATGGGCGATCCCGAGGCGCTGCTGCGCGAGCTCGAGCAGCGCGCCGACCGCGACGAGTGGATCGACGCCGTGCGCGCCTCCGAGGCCGCCCGCGCAGCGCTCGCCGACGCGGATGCGCGCATCGCCGCCGCCCGCGGGAACGCAGCGAATCCGTCGCGCTCCGCGCTCGACGACCTCGCCGCCGCCGAGCGCGCCCTGCGGAACGCGGACGTCGCATCGCGCGCGCTCGAGGAGACGCACCGGCTCGTGATCCAGGCGGGCCTGGCGGTCTCGGATGAGCTGAGCGCGGCGCACGGCGCCATCCGCTCGGCCACCTCCATCCGCGCGGCGCTGCCTCCGGACGAGTCCGAGCGGCTCGGCGACGAGATCCGCCGGGCGAGCGCCGAACTCGAGCGCATCGCTCCCACCGCCGCCCGCCGCCCGGTGTCGGCGAACGAGGCGATCGCGCGCGTGAGGGAGAGGCTGGATGCCGCCCTCGCGGATGCCCGCACCGCGCAGCAGCGTCTGCGCGGCGCCCGCAGCGCGCTGCCCGGGACGCTCGCGGCCGCGCGCAGCGCGGTGAACCGCGCGGAGGCCGCCCTTCCGCGGCACGCGGCCGACCTCGACGCGCGCGTGCGGCTCGATGCCGCCCGGCAGGAGTTGGCCGAGGCTCGGCAGATGCAGGATCCCGTGGCCGCTCTGGATGCGGCGCGCCGCGCGATCCGTCACGCGGAGGACGCCGCGGCACTTGCCGACTACGACCGCCGCGGACCCGCTTCCGTCGGCGATCGCGACTGACGGCGCCGGCACGGAGACGGCGCCGGCACAGAGACGGCGCCGGACACGGAGAAGGGCCCGGCGCACGAGGCGCCGAGCCCTTTTCGCCGACCGCGGAACGCGGTGGCGTGGGAGATCGGTGATCAGATCGGGCGGATGTTCTCCGCCTGCAGGCCCTTGGGGCCCTGCGCGATCTCGAACTCCACGCGCTGGTTCTCCTCCAGCGCGCGGTAGCCGGAGGCCTGGATCGCGGTGTAGTGCGCGAAGACGTCAGAGCCGCCCTCGTCAGGAGAGATGAAGCCGAAGCCCTTCTCCGAGTTGAACCACTTGACGGTACCCTGCGTGCTCATTTACTGCCGTTCTATCGGTGTTGAAGCCGGCGCAATCATCGCACCGACCTCCCTCACGGTAACGGAGTAGTCCGCAAAGGGATAGAGAGGTTTGCTTCATGACGCAACTTTTGCGCGACTGCGGAGAATGGATACCGGTCTGACGCCCGCTCGAAACCGGATCAGGCGGTGACAGAAAACGGCCCTCACCGAAGGGGGGATCCAGTGAGGGCCGGACGACCGTTTGGGGGGGACGTCCCTCACAGGGTATCGGAGCAGGCGACTCTACGTCCCCCGTTCGGAGGACATTCCCGGGGTAGATCTACCCATATTTGGCACCCGCCGCCCGGCGCTCCACGATGGGGTCATGCCTGACGCCGTCCCGCGCCGACGTCTTCCTGTCGCCGCCGCACTGATCGCCGCCGTGACGGCGCTCACGGCGTGCACGAGCGGTCTGTCCGCACATGCCGGAACGCCCTTCACGGCATGCCTGCGCGAAGTCGGCGTCGACCTGTCGCGCATGGGGTCGTGGACGCGCGATGAGGAGCGCGACGCGCTCACCGACCCGGGCGCGATGGCCTGTGTGCTGAGCGACCTGCCGCGCGAGCAGCGTCGCGACGTCCTCGCCTGGGCGTTCCCTGACGTGCCGCCGGAAGCATCCGAGGGGATACAGGCACCCGTCATCCGTGCGGCGAGCGAGTACCTCGCAGCGCAGGACGCGCGGGATCCCCACGCGATCACGCGCACGGGCGAGCTGCTGCACGCGCTCGGCGTCACGGGCGCCGAGCCGGAGGGCGTGCGGCACGCGCTCGCGCTCGAGCCCCATTGGGACGCGGCCGGTCCGCTCTACGAGGAGTGGCGTGCGAAGCAGGACCTCGACGACGTCCCCGCCACGCGTACGCGCTTCGTAGAGGAGCAGTTGGTGGCCGGCGGCGCTCTCGCCGAGTTCTTCGTCGAGACGGCCGAGGCGCTGCTCGCTGCTCAGGTGAGAGCGTCCGGCGAGGAGGGCTGACGGGCGGGACGCTCAGCGCGAGAGCAGGATCGGCGCTGTCGCGTTCATGAGCACGGCGTGCGTGACGGCGCCGATCGGCGGGCGGTCGGCGCCGTCTGCACCAGGGCCGAGCACGAGCAGCTCCTTGTCGAGCGCGGCGTCCAGCAGCGCGTCGGCGGCGGGGCCGGAGAGCAGACGGCGGCGCACGGCGGCGTCCGGACCGAGCGCCTCCTCCGCTGCGGCGAGCGCCTTCTCGCAGCGACCGGAGGGGTCCGCATGCACGAGGGTGATGGGACGGTCGGGTGCGTGCGCCGCGATCGCGCGGGCGATCGTCCCGCTGCTCTCGGGGCGGCCGATGCCCGCCACCACGCCGCGCCGGAAGCGCAGGTCCACGTCGGGGATCAGCGCGATCGTGCACGAGGCGGCGATGACCAGCTGCACACCGAGCGAGCCGGTGACCCGGCGCGCCGGGTACCCGGAGGGTCCCGTGCCGATCACGAGCAGGTCGTCCGGATGGGCGGCGGCGGCGAGCGCACGCCAGACCGGGCCGTGCAGCAGCATGCGCTCGATCCGGAGCGCCGGATGCTGGGAGAGGAGGGAATGAGCGGCGGCGGCGAGCAGGGTCTCGCCACCGCCGCTCTCGTCCTGGGGGTTCGCGACATGCGCGAGGACGAGGACCACACCGTCTGCGGCGGATCGGGTAGCCGCCCAGAGAAGGGCGGCGCGGCTCTGGGCGGAGCCGTCGACACCCACGATGCGGCGCGGGGGGAGCGCGTGGTTGTTCATGTCCTCCGTCAAGCATCCGCTCGTCGACCCGATGTCAATAGGGTCGAAGGTCCCACCGCTTCCTCGTAGTCTCTGCAGCAGGTTTCGCGCGTGGGAGGGGGCACGTGAGCGTCGGAGGGGACTTCGCGGACGAACCGCGTTCTGACGCCGAGAGCGCCGTCGCGCGATCGGTGGCTCAGGCGCGCGAGCTCGTGACCACGGAGAGCAGGCTGCGCGCCCTCCTCGACGCGTTCCACTCGGTCGTCGAGTCCCTGGATGTCGATGACGTGCTGCGGCGCATCGTGGAGGCGGCGGTCGGGCTCGTCCGCGCGCGGCACGGCGCGATCGCGTCGTTCGACGCGGACGGCGCGGTCGAGCGGATCGTCCGAGCGGACGATCCCGAGCGGGCGCCGTCCGGTGCACCGGATCCGCTGGCCGATGCGCTGAACGCGAGCGGTGCCGTGCGCGTCCAGCGCATCGAGCGCGACCCGCACCAGATCGGGCTCACGGTCGAGGACGCCGACCGCACGACCTTCCTCGCCGTTCCGATCCGCACCCGCAGCGATGCGTACGGTGCGCTGTACCTCTCGGGTCGCGAAGGCGGACCCTTCACGGAAGAGGACGAGGAGCTGCTGACGGCTCTCGCGGCGATCGCCGGCATCGCGCTCGAGAACGCGCGGCTGTTCGAGCAGTCTGCGCGCCGCCATCGCTGGAGCGCCGCGCTCGCGGAGGTGACCTCGGCGATGCTGTCGGAAGACGCAGCGGATGCCATCGGCGTCGTCCTCGCGCGCGTGGCGACGGTGGTGGAATGCGACATGGCGTGCGTCGTGCTGCCGGTCCCGCCCGAGGACGGCGCACGGGCTCCCGAGCTGCTCATCCGCTACGCGCGGGGCCTCGGAGCCGAGCCCTTCGAGGGTCGCCGCTACCCGCGGGAGGACTCGCTGGTGGGTCGCGCGCTCGAGACCCGCGCCGTCGTGGTCGCCGATCGCAGCAACGCCGACGTGTCCATCGAGGCGGACATGGGGCCGAGCATCGTGCTGCCGGTCGTGGTGTCGGGAGCGCCCATCTGCGCGCTGACCCTCTCGCGCGCCACGGGCCGCGCCGAGTTCACCACGGCCGAGGCGGAGCTCGCCGCCGATTTCGCCGGCCAGGTCGGACTGGCCGTCGAGCTGACCCAGGCCCGCGCGGACAAGCAGCGGGTGGAGCTCGCCGACGAGCGCGGCCGCATCGCGCGCGACCTGCACGATCACGTCATCCAGCGCCTGTTCGGAGCGGGCCTGTCACTGCAGGCGCTGGCCGCCGGCCATCCGCAGGCCGAGGACGCCGTCCTCGACCTGGTGGACGTGATCGACGGCGCGATCAGCGAGATCCGCATGGCGGTGTTCGCGCTCTCGGATCGCCGCCGGAACGACGCCGATTCGACCCGCCGCCGTGTGCTCGATGTCGCGCAGGAGCTGACGGCGGCGCTCGGCAGCACGCCGCGCGTCTCCTTCGCGGGCGCCGTGGACCTCATGGTGACCGACCGCCTCGCCGACGATGTCGTGGCGGTCGTGCGCGAATGCCTCGCGAACGCGGCGCGGCACGCGGGCGCCCGGGAGGTGTCGGTGGAGATCGCCGTCGACGATCGCGAGCTGCGCGTGACGGTGGTCGACGACGGCGTCGGAATCGCCTCCGCGCGCGAGCGGAGCAGCGGCACGGGGAACCTCGCCGAGCGGGCGCGACGACGCGGCGGGGACTTCACGATCGGCGCCGGGATCGACGGCGGCACGACGGCGGTCTGGCGCGCGCCGCACGGCGGCGCCCACGACCGAGGCGCGAGACAGCGGAGGCGAGCATGACACGCATCTTCCTTGTGGACGACCACGAGATCGTCCGTCGCGGCATCGCGGATCTGCTCGACGCGCAGCGCGACCTCGAGGTGGTGGGAGACGCCGGCACGGTGCAGCAGGCGCTCGTGCGCGTCGCAGCGACGAATCCGGATGTCGTGGTGCTCGATGTCCGCCTCCCCGACGGGGACGGCATCCAGCTGTGCCGCGCGATCCGATCGGCGAATGCGGACATCGCGTGCCTGATGCTGACGGCATACGACGACGACGACGCCAGCACGGCCGCCGTCCTCGCTGGCGCATCCGGCTACGTGCTCAAGGACATCCGGGGCCCGAATCTCGCCGACGCGATCCGCAAGGTCGCGGCGGGCGGCTCGCTGGTGACGCCCGCCGTGGCGGAGCGTGTGGTGGCATCGGTCGCCAAGACGGTGACATCGGGACACGGGACCGACTCGGCGCCCGATCTCACCCTGCGCGAGCGGCAGGTGCTGCGCCTGATCGGCGAGGGCCTCACGAACCGCCAGATCGGCGAGCAGCTGCACCTCGCGGAGAAGACCGTCAAGAACTACGTCTCGGGCCTGCTCGCCAAGCTCGGCATGGAGCGCCGCACGCAGGCCGCGGTGTACGCCACCTCCCACGGCCGCTCCTGACGACGGCGGAAACGACGAAGGCCCCGGTTCTCACCGGGGCCTTCGTGTCGTGTGCGCGAGGGGGGACTTGAACCCCCACGCCCTTGCGGGCACTGGCACCTGAAGCCAGCGCGTCTACCTATTCCGCCACTCGCGCGAGATCGGATCGCTCCGAACTCAACTTCCCGAGGATATCACCTCGTCGGAGCGCTCGCGAACTCGATCGGGCTCCGAGACCGCGCCCCTCCGCCCCCGAAAGGGCACCGTCCAGGCATGCTGGCTACGATGTGCCTACCGGTCGGCCGGACTGAGGAGACCCGTGGGACTACTGGACAGCTTCGAGCAGGGCCTCGAGCGCGCCGTCAACCGCGCGTTCGCGAAGACCTTTCGCAGCGGCATTCAGCCGGTCGAGATCGCCTCCGCCCTGCGCCGTGAACTCGACACGAAGGCCGCGGTCGTCGCGCGCGACCGCATCCTCGTCCCGAACGAGCTGACGGTCCGTCTCAGCCCCGCCGACCACGAGCGGATGCGCGCGCTCGGCAGCGCGCTCGTCACCGAGCTCGACACCATGCTGCGCGGCCACGCCTCCGCCCAGGGCTACAGCCTCGCGGGGCCCCTCCGCATCGCGCTGCGCGCGGACGAGTCGATCACCACCGGAACCGTCGACGTCGACTCGAACACGGCCGAGGGCCAGGTCGAGTGGCGCGCGGTCGTCGACGTGAACGGACGCCGCTATCCGCTGTCGAAGGCGCGCACGATCCTGGGCCGTGGCAGCGATGCCGACATCACGGTGGACGATCCCGGCACGAGCCGCGCGCACGTCGAGGTGCTGTGGGACGGCGAGCGCGCCATGGTGCGCGACCTCGGCTCCACGAACGGCTCCAAGCTCGACGGACGCCCCGTCAAGCAGTCGGGCCTGAACGACGGCCAGACCATCACGATCGGACGCACCGACATCGTGTTCCACGTCGTGCCGCTCGCGGCGCCCCAGACCAGGCCGGCGCGCGACGAGCGCACCACGTCGACCCGGATCATGCCGCAGAACGGGGACTGGACATGACCGAACTGAGCTCGCTGACCCTGCTGCTGCTGCAGGTCGGCTTCCTGCTGCTGATGTGGCTGTTCGTGTTCGCCGTCGTGTTCGCGCTGCGCTCGGACGTGTTCGGCGTGCGCGTGCGCCGGATGCCCGAGACCGCGGGCCGCGCACCCGCCAGGACCAAGGGCACGGCACCAAAGACACCGCCCACGCCGCGTCCCGCGCCCGCGCCGAGCGCGGGCCCCGGCGGCCCCGCCACCACGAGCACGGTCTCGCGCATCGTGATCACCTCGGGACCCAAGGCCGGACTCGAGCTTCCCCTGGGCACCGAATCGCTGACGATCGGCCGCTCGAGCGAGACCGGTCTGGTGATCCGCGACGACTACACGTCGAGCCAGCACGCACGCCTCGTGCTGTGGGGCGAGCAGTGGATGCTGCAGGATCTGGAGTCCACGAACGGCACGTTCCACGGCGGCGAGCGCGTCTCGCCGAACTCGCCCGTGCCCGTGCAGGCGAACACCCCGATCAAGGTCGGCGCCACGACCTTCGAGCTGCGGAAGTAAGCGCCCTCCGACATGTTCGTGGGATCGAGTGCCGCCATCTCCCATACCGGGAAGGTGCGGTCCAACAACCAGGACTCGGGCTATGCGGGCTCGAACCTGTTCGTCGTCGCCGACGGCATGGGCGGTCACGCCGGCGGCGACGTCGCCTCCAGCGTCGCGGTCAACACGCTCCAGGAGCTCGACCGCATCTACCCCTCCCCGAGGACGCCGAGGTCACGCTGCGCGAGACGATCGCCGCGACCGCGGGAGACCTGATCCAGCTCGTCGCCCGACGTCCGGAGCTCGCGGGCCTCGGCACCACGGTGAGCGCGATCGCGATGGTCGAGGAGTACGCCGTCATCGCGCACATCGGCGACTCGCGCATCTACCTGTGGCGCGACGACGCGCTCACGCAGATCACGACCGACCACACGTTCGTGCAGCGGCTCGTCGACTCGGGCCGCATCACGCCCGAGGAAGCCCGCTACCATCCGCGCCGCTCGGTGCTGATGCGCGTGCTGGGCGACATGGATCCGGATCCCGAGATCGACACGTTCATCATGCCGACGCGGCCGGGCGACCGCTGGCTGCTGTGCTCGGACGGCCTGAGCGGCGTCGTCGACGAGGCGCACATCCAGAAGGCGCTGCGACTCGGCCTGCCGCCGGGACGCACGGCCGACATCCTGCTCAAGTACGCGCTCGACGGCGGCGCCCCCGACAACGTCACGATCGTCATGGTGGACGTCGGCGGGCAGCATCCGCTCGTGAGCGGCACGGCGACGATCGTCGGCTCGGCGTCGAACCCGCAGGGCGTGAAGGTCCCGGCCGTCGCGGCCCGTCCGCTGATCTCCACGAGTTGGCTGCACCCCAATCGCCAGGCGGCGAACGAACCCACGCACTTCGAGCCCGAGCCTGAGTACCTCGAGGAGCTGATCGAAGAGGACCGGCGTCGCGCTCGGCGCCGCCGCATCGGCCTCGTCGCGGTGCTCGTGCTGATCGCGGCGCTGATCGCGGCCGGTTTCGCCGTCTTCTACAACTGGACCCAGACCCGCTACTACGTGGGCGCCGACGACGACTCGGTCGTGATCTTCCAGGGCATCCAGCAGTCGCTCGGACCGATCACGCTGTCCTCGCCGTACGAGGACACCGACATCCTGCTCGCGGACCTGTCGCCCTATCAGCGCGCCCGCGTCGAGTTCACGATGAGCGCGCGCTCCCTCGCGGACGCCGAGGCGATCGTCGAGCGGCTGCGCGACTCCGTCGTCGCGGCGGAACCGGATCCCACCCCGCTGCCGACCCAGAGCCCGACGCCGTCGGGCTCTCCGACCCCGGGAGACGACCGATGACTCAGGTCGCCGCCGACACCACGATCCTCAAGGCGCTGCGCCGCGTGCGACAGCCTCAGCCACTGCGCAACCGCGAGCTGTTCCTGCTGCTGTTCGCCATCGTCCTGAGCCTGGGCGCGACGGCCCTGTCTCAGCTCGGCGAGCTGGGGAGCCTCGACACCGGCGTGCTGATCGCGCAGGGGGTCGTCGCCGCGCTCGTGCTCGCGCTGCATGTCGTGCTGCGCCTGCGCGCACCGCAGGCCGACCCGTTCGTCGTGCCGATCGCCACGCTGCTCACGGGCCTCGGCATCGCGATGATCTACCGGCTCAGCCTGTCGATCGACGACTGCCCGGGCGGCTCGGCGTGCGTGAACCCGAACGCCGGCACCAGCCAGCTGCTGTACGCGGGTGCCTCGATCCTCGCGGCGGGCGTGCTCGTGTGGGCACTCGTCAACTACCGCGTCCTGTTCCGATACACGTACGTCTTCGGCTTGACGGGCATCGTCCTGCTGATCCTGCCGTTCATCCCGTTCATCAACGGCGGCGGCAATGCGACGGTCTGGATCCGGCTCGGACCCGTGAACTTCCAGCCGGGCGAGATCGCGAAGATCTGCCTCGCGATCTTCTTCGCGGGATATCTCGTGCGTACGCGAGAGAGCCTGACCTCGACGGGCAGGCGGTTCCTGGGCTTCACGTTCCCCCGGGCGCGCGAGTTCGGCCCGCTGCTGGTGATCTGGCTCGTGTCGATGGTGATCATCGTCGCGCAGCGCGACCTCGGCACCGGGCTGCTGATCTTCGGCATGTTCGTCGCGACCCTCTACGTCGCCACGGGCAAGACCGGATGGGTGCTGATCGGCGTGTTCCTCGCGGTCGGCGGCGCGGTCGCGGCGTCGTACGTGCTGCCGTACGTCCGCGGACGCTTCGATTCCTGGCTGGGCGCGTTCGATCCCGCGCTCTACGAGGCCGACGGCGGCAGCTACCAGCTCGTGAACGGCATCTTCGGGCTCGCCCACGGCGGCCTGCTGGGTACCGGCCTCGGCCTCGGCCGGCCCTACCTCACGCCGGTCTCGCAGAGCGACTACATCATCCCGAGCATCGGCGAGGAGCTCGGGCTGGTGGGCGTGTTCGCCATCCTGTGCCTGTATCTCGTGTTCGTGGCTCGCGGCCTGCGCATCGGCGTGAGCGGGCAGGACGACTTCGGGAAGCTGCTCGCGACCGCGCTGTCGTTCACGCTCGCGCTGCAGGTGTTCATCATGGTCGGCGGCGTCACGCGCCTCATCCCGCTCACGGGCCTGACCACGCCGTTCCTCGCCGCGGGAGGATCCTCGCTGCTGGCCAACTGGCTGATCGTCGGGCTCATCCTGCGCATCAGCGATGCCGTCCGTCAGCAGCCGAGGGCGGTGATCGGATGACGAAGGAGCTCCGACGGCTGAGCATCATCGTGCTCGTGATGTTCCTGGCGCTGTTCGGCTCGACGAGCGCGATCCAGGTGTTCCAGGCGAACGCGCTCGCGGGCGAGCCCAACAACCGCCGCACGCTGCTCGACAGCTACGAGACCCAGCGCGGCGCGATCATCGCGGGTGGCCAGGAGATCGCCACGTCCTCCCCGATCGACGACGTCTACGTGTGGCAGCGGCAGTACGCGGACTCCGCGATGTGGTCGCACGTCACGGGCTTCCTGAATCCCGTGCTCGGCACCGCGACCGGCATCGAGGACGCCATGCGGCAGGAGCTCGCCGGCACCGCCGGATCCGCCTTCTTCTCCCGGATCGAGCGCATCGTGACCGGCCAGCCGCCCCGCGGGTCGAGCGTCCTGCTGACGCTGGATCCGGAGCTGCAGCGCATCGCGTACGACGCGCTGGGCGACCTCACGGGAGCCGTCGTCGCCATCGAGCCGGACACGGGCCGCATCCTGGCGATGGTCTCCACGCCGGGATACGACGCGAACCAGCTCGCGGTGCACGATGCCGAGGCGACCGACGCCTCGTACACGGCACTCGAGGAGGACCCGGCGCAGCCGCTGCAGAACCGCGCGCTGGCGGGCGATGTGAATCCCCCGGGCTCGACGTTCAAGCTCGTGGTCGCGGCCGCCGCGTTCGAGTCGGGCGACTACGACGCCGACACCGAGCTGCCCAATCCCGAGACGTACCAGCTGCCGCAGTCGACGAACACGGTGCACAACGCCAGCGGCACCACGTGCGGTCCGGGCGAGACGACGACCATCGCCACGGCGATCCAGCTCAGCTGCAACGTGCCGTTCGCGGAGCTGGCCGTGGAGCTCGGCGCGGACGCGATCCGCGAGACGGCCGAGCGGCTCGGCTTCAACCGCGAGATCCTGGCCGCGCCGCTGGGCGCGACGACGTCGACCTACCCCGCGAGCATCACGGACGACGCCCAGACCGCGTTGAGCGGCTTCGGCCAGGGCCAGGTGCAGGCCACGCCGCTGCAGATCGCCATGGTCGCCGCCGGCATCGCCAACGGCGGCACGGTCATGAACCCGTATCTCGTCGAAGAGGTGGTCGGACCCGACCTCTCCGTGCAGCAGTCGTTCTCGCCCTCGACGTTCAGCGACGCGCTGAGCGGGGACACGGCGGAGCAGGTGACGTCCGCCATGGTGTCCAGCGTCCAGGACGGCGCCGCGACGGGTGCAAGAATAGACGGCGTCGACGTGGCCGGGAAGACGGGCACCGCGGAGATGGGCGGGGACAACCCGTACACGCTCTGGTTCACGGGATTCGCGCCGGCCGACGACCCCGAGGTCGCGGTGGCGGTCCTCGTCGAGGACGGCGGCGGGCAGGGCCAGACGGGCAGCGGGAACACGATCGCGGCGCCGATCGCGAAGAAGGTCATGGAGGCGGTGCTGAGCAGATGAGGCCAACGCAGGGCGTGTCCTTCGGCGGACGGTACGAGCTGAACTCGCGGATCGCGATCGGCGGCATGGGCGAGGTCTGGGAAGCCACAGACCACGTCATCGGCCGCACGGTCGCCATCAAGATCCTCAAGGACGAGTACATGGGCGACCCCGGGTTCCTCGAGCGCTTCCGCGCCGAGGCCCGCCACGCCGCACTCGTCAACCACGAGGGCATCGCGAGCGTGTTCGACTACGGCGAGGAGAACGGATCCGCGTTCCTCGTGATGGAGCTCGTCCCCGGCGAGGCGCTGTCGACGATCCTGGAGCGCGAGACCAAGCTGCCGCCGGACCGCACGCTCGACATCGTCGCGCAGACCGCCTCGGCGCTGCAGGCCGCGCACGCCGCCGGGCTCGTGCACCGCGATATCAAGCCGGGCAACCTGCTGATCACGCCCGACGGCCGCGTCAAGATCACGGACTTCGGCATCGCGCGCATCGCCGACCAGGTGCCGCTCACGGCGACCGGCCAGGTGATGGGCACCGTGCAGTACCTCTCGCCCGAGCAGGCGTCGGGACACCCGGCCTCGCCCGCGACCGACATCTACTCGCTCGGCATCGTGGCGTACGAGTCGCTGGCGGGCCGGCGCCCCTTCACGGGCGAGTCGCAGGTCGCGATCGCGATGGCGCAGATCAACGAGCAGCCCCCGCCGCTGCCCGACGACATCCCCGAGCCCGTGCGCAACCTCGTGCTCGCGATGATCGCCAAGAAGCCCGAGGACCGTCCGGCGTCGGCCGCCGTGGTCGCGCGCGCATCCAACGCGCTGCGCCGTGGCGACGTCGCGGCCGCCGCCGCGGCGGTGCCGGCGATCGCGGCGGGTGCCGCGCTGCTGCGCGGCGACGACGCGTTCACCCAGCTGCTCTCCTCGGGGAACGACGCGACCACGCGCATGATGCCGAGCACCACGCCCGTGCCGCTGGACGGCGCCGCGGCCGGCGCCGCCGCCGCGACGACCACCCGCGACCGGGAGCGCAAGAAGAAGCGCAGCCCGTGGACGTGGCCCCTGATCGCGCTCATCGTGCTGCTGCTCGTCGTGCTGGCCGGAGCGCTCTTCGCGATGTTCGGAAACGATCTGTTCGGCACGCCCGAGGAGACGCCGGCCGGGGAGCAGACGTCGGCACAGCCATCGCGCGAGCCGACGCCAGAGGACAGCCCGTCCACCGAGCCGACGCCCACGCTCGTCGCGATCGACCAGGCCGAGCTGATCGGCCAGTCGTGCGATGAGGCGTCCCGCATCCTGACCGAGGCCGGCATGGGCGTGAGCTGCACCACGGGTGATCCCGCTCCGGCCGCCGAGGACGTCGGGCTCGTCTACAGCGTCAGCAAGTGGGGAAACCTGCCCGCGGGCACGCAGATCGACCTGCTCGCCTACGGCGAGGTCCCGCTCGTCGAGATCGGTGCCCCGGCGGCTCCGACCTTCACGCTCGAGGACGGCACCGCGCCGCAGAGCGTCGAGCCCGAGACCGACGCGCTGGTCAACTGGTCGTTCACGTGCCCGGCGGGAACCGGCGAGGTCACCGGCTACCAGCTCAAGCTCAACGCCGCCCTGTTCCTCGGCCTCGGCAGCAGCAGCGCCGAGTTCGGTCCGGACGAGACGTCGGCGGGCATCCGGATCAAGGGCCAGCCCGGCCAGAACGTGACCGCAACCGTCGTGGCGACCTGCTCCGGAGAAGACGGCGCTGAGCCTCGCGCATCCGAGACGTCGCCCGAGGGCAGCATCCTCGTCGCCAACGCCCCGCAGGACGGCGGGAACGCTGGCGACGCCGAGGGCGAGGCGGACACCGGAGAGAACGGCTGACGCCGTCGGGAGCCTGCGGCTCCCGGGAGACGTAATTCATGTCCGATTCGGGGAGATTCATGACCGACGAGACGAGCTCCGCGCGAAATCGTCTCGGCGATGAGCGCGCGGATGGCGGCCGGGTCCTTGCCGGCCGGTATCGCGTGGGCGAGCTGATCGGCCGTGGCGGCATGGCGAGCGTGTACCGCGGCTACGACCAGACACTGGGACGCGACGTCGCGATCAAGATCCTGAAGCGGGATCTGGCGAGCGACAGCGGCTTCCGCACGCGCTTCCGCCTCGAGGCGCAGGCCGCCTCACGCATGGCGAACCAGGCGATCGTCCGCGTCTTCGATGCAGGCGAGGACGTCGCGGCCGACGTGAACGGCGAGCGGCCCGTGCCGTTCATCGTGATGGAGCTCGTGCACGGCACCCTGCTGAAGGACATCGTCGCGCGCGGGCCGGTCCCTCCGGCGGAAGCCGTCCGCTACGTCGACGGCATCCTGGAGGCCCTCGAGTACTCGCATCGCGCGGGTGTCGTGCACCGCGACATCAAGCCCGGCAACGTCATGATCACCGACGCCGGCCAGGTGAAGGTCATGGACTTCGGGATCGCGCGTGCGGTCTCCGACAGCTCGTCGACCGTCGCCGAGACCACGTCCATCCTGGGCACCGCCGCGTACTTCTCGCCCGAGCAGGCGAAGGGCGAGCCGGTCGACGCGCGCGCCGACGTCTACTCGACCGGCATCGTCCTCTACGAGCTGCTGACGGGCCGGCCGCCGTTCCGCGGCGACTCCCCCGTCGCCGTCGCGTACCAGCACGTGAGCGAGACGCCCACCCCGCCGTCGCAGGCGAACGAGGCGTCTCCGCGTGCGTTCGACCCCGTCGTGCTGCGCGCGCTCGCGAAGGACCCGTACCAGCGGTACCCGGATGCCGCGTCGTTCCGCGAGGCGCTCGACGCCGCCTCGGACGGCAAGGCGCCGTCCAAGCGCGAGCTCGGCGCGCTCACCAGCGAGCTCTACGGGCCCAACCCCCGCCAGGCGGCGGAGACGGCCCGGTCGCTGCGTCAGCTGTCGACCGACAACACCATGACGCGCACGCAGTCGGGCCCGCCCGTCGCCTGGATCTGGGCCGGGGTCGCGCTGCTCGCCGTGCTCGTCGCGTCCGTGCTGTTCTGGGTGGTCACGTCCCGACCGTTCGAGGCCGTGCCCGCCAGCAGTCGCATCGTCCCGGACGTCAGCGGGATGACGCTCGAGCGGGCGACGACGGAGCTTGAGGGCGAGGATCTGTCGGTCGTCTCAGAGGCCGAGCCGAGCGACACGGTCGCCGAGGGCATCGTGATCGAGACCGAGCCGGGGGCCGGCGAATCCGTGTCGCCGGAGACCGACATCACGGTCGTCGTCTCCGAGGGGCCGAGGGTCTCGACCGTGCCGGCCCTCGAGGGGCTGACCGAGGAGAGCGCGCGACGCGCGATCCAGGAAGCCGGGCTGGTAGTCGGCTCCATCACGCCTCAGAACGACCCCGAGCTGCAGGCCGACACGGTCATGGCAGCAGATGTCGCGGGCGAGGAGGTGGCCGAAGGCGAGGAGGTCCCGGAGGGGTCGACGGTCAACCTCACGGTGGCATCCGGCCGCGTCACGATCGTCGACTATCGCGAGAACGGCACGATCGAGTTCGCCAAGGGCGAGCTGGAGGCGCTGGGCCTCACGGTCGAGGTGATCGAGGACGCGTCCTGTCCCGCGAACGACGCCCAGGTGGTGAAGTCGCAGACGCCGAGCGCGGGCGACGTGCCGGTGCGATCGACCGTGGAGCTCACCTACTGCGTGGGCGAGGCCGGCTAGGAGACCGTGACCTCGTCCGGCACGAAGGTCATCGCGACCCACGGGTAGACGTAGACGAACAGCCCGTAGAGCACCGCCGCGACGAGCGCGAGCAGGATGAGGACGCGCACCCACCACGGTCCGGGCAGCACTCGCCACAGGGCGGCGTACATCAGATCAGCTCCTCGGACAGGGCCGCCGGCTGCTCGCCGGTCGCGCGGGGCAGGTAGGACTCGAACACGCCGTATCCGACGAGCCGCTCCGTCATCGCATAACGCGGCGAGCACGTCGTGAGGGTGATGTAACGCTCCCCCGCCGGCACGTCCGGCGAGCGCGGCACGTCGGCCAGGGCGTCGTACGCCGACGGTTCGACGTACTCCAGGGTGCGGAACCGGTACGTGTACCAGCCGTCCTCGGTCTCGATCACGATGGGATCGCCGATCCGCAGGCTCTGCAGATCCGAGAACGGCTTGCCGAACGTCGTGCGATGCGCCGCGAGGCCGAAGTTGCCGACCTCCCCGGGCATCTCCGTGTCGAGGTAGTGTCCGATGCCGATGCTGTCGAGCGTCCCCGAGCGCGTCACGCCGCCGGCGATGTTCACGGCGTAGTCGTCACCCCAGCGCGGAACCCGCATGATGGCGAACAGCTCCTGGTCGGCGGGCTGCGGAAGGATCACGGGCTCGTACTCCGGCGTGCCCTCCACCGGATCGACCGTCGGCTCGGGCGCCGGCGCGGCCGGCGCGGCCGATGCCCACTCCCGCGACTGCGCGGCCGCCTGGGCGTTGTGCTGCGCCGAGTAGATGACGTCGCCGATCCAGAGCTGCCACGCCACGTACAGGAGGACGACCGCACCGAGCGTGAGCAGGATCTCGCCGAGCACGCTCGTCACCGTGGCCCGGCTGCGTGGCCGGCGCCGGCGCATCTGCACCGTCGTCATCACAGTGTCAGGGTACCCGGGCCGATAAGATGTCCCCATGGCCCGATCCCACAAGCCCACCCGCCAGAACGGCGACGACGAGGGCGTCGAGCGCCCCGCCGCGGACGCCACACCGAATCCCGTCTGGTTCAAGCCGGTGATGATCGGCTTCATGCTCATCGGGCTCGTGTGGATCCTCGTGTTCTACCTCTCGGGCCAGGCCTTCCCGATCCCCGGCATCCAGGCGTGGAACCTGCTGATCGGCTTCGGCATCGCGTTCATCGGCTTCCTGATGACCACGCGCTGGCGGTAGCACTCTTCTCCTGCGCGAAGCGCCCGGCGACCTGGTCGCCGGGCGCTTCTGCATCCGATGTCCGAGCGGGAATTACACCCGTGTCATTCATCCCCAGCCGGGGATAAACCTGTGGATAACTCCGGTCGTGCGGCGGATGCCCGTGTCAGGCGTACAGGAAACCCGGCACGGCGAGCAGGGCGATCAGCGCGACGACGACCACGCCGAGCAGCACGAGCTGCCGACGGGACTGATCGGCTCGCCGCGTCACGCTGAAGACGAGTCCGACGGCCGTGCCGGCGAGCAGGCCGCCCACATGCGCCTGCCATGAGATGCCGCCCAGGAAGAAGCCCACGACAAGGTTGATGCCGAGGATGATCAGGATGCCGCGCACGTCGCCGCCCAGCCGACGACCGATCACCACGAGTGCGCCGAGCATGCCGAACAGCGCGGCCGACGCGCCCACCACGGGCGTGGTGAACGCGAGCAGCGCCGCGACCGCGGCACCGCCGAGACCCGAGATCAGGTACAGCGCGAGGAAGCGCCATCGTCCGAGCATGGGCTCGAGCAGCCGGCCGAGCATCCAGACGGACAGCAGGTTCAGCCCGACGTGGATGAAGGAGCTGTGGACGAGCAGCCACGTCACGACGCGCCACGGCTCGAATGCGCCGAACTGTGGATAGAGCCGCGGCGCGAAGAACGCCAGCCACTGCGCCAGCGAGACGCCGAACTGCTGCAGCAGCAGGTCGAGCAGGAACATGCCGCCCGTGATGCCGACGATCCAGTTGGTCAGCGGGGCGGAGCCCGCCCGCACGGCGACCGCACCGCCGCGCCCCCACCGGCGCTCGGCGCGCTTCTGCGCGGGCGTGCGCGACTTCTGCTGATCGCGCAGGCACTCCGGGCAGATCACCCCGACGGCGCCCTGCGTCTGGCACTCCGGGCAGATCGTGCGCTGGCAGCGCTGACACAGCGCGAAGCTCATCCGGTCCGGGTGCCGGTAGCAGAAGTTCTCGGGATTGCGGGAGAAGTCGGTGGTGGTCACAGCGGTGGCGGCGCCGATGCGGGGTGCGCGTCGGTCGTCAGACCGCGGCGATCTCGACCGACTGCAGGACGACCGGCTCGAGCGGCCGGTCCTGGGCACCGGTCGGAACCTGGGCGATCGCGTCCACGACGGCCTTCGAGGCGTCGTCGACGACCTCGCCGAAGATCGTGTGCTTGCCCATCAGCCAGGGCGTCGGGTCGGTCGTGATGAAGAACTGCGAGCCGTTCGTGCCGCTCAGGCGGCCCGTGATTGCGTTGGGGCGCTTGCCGGCGTTCGCCATGGCCAGCTTGTACGGCGCGTTGAAGTCGAGCTCGGGGCTGATCTCGTCGTCGAACGTGTAGCCGGGGCCGCCGACGCCCTGACCGAGGGGGTCGCCGCCCTGGATCATGAAGCCGGGGATGATGCGGTGGAAGATGATGTCCTTGTACAGCGGGCCTTCGCCCGGCTGACCCGTGGCGGGATCGGTCCAGGATCCGGATCCGTCGGCGAGGCCGATGAAGTTGCGGACGGTCTTCGGGGCGTGGTCGCCGAAGAGGTTGACGACGATGTCGCCGTGGTTGGTGTGCAGGGTGGCGACGGCGGTGTGCTGAGGCATTTCCTCATTCTCTCAGAGACCTGCGGAGGCGTGATCTTTCAGAGGGAACGCACGGTTGTCAAGACTCCGAGAACCCCCTGCCGCCCAGCGGGTGATCTGGCAGGATGAGGGGAACACCACACCCCGGCGACAGGGAGGGCACCAACATGAGCCTCAGCAGGAAGCGCAAGAAGGAACTCCACAAGCTGCAGAAGTCGGCCACCAAGCTGTGGGAGGCGCAGCAGGTCGTCATGGCCGGCGCTTCGGACGTCGCTCGTGAGGCAGGTCGCCAGCTCGGCCACCTCAACCGGGAGCAGGTGGCTCCGGTGATCGACCAGAAGTACCACCAGTACCTCGAGCCCGTCGTCGACCGGGTGTCGCCCTACGTGGACTCCAGCCGCAAGGCCTCGAAGCACTTCCTCGACCACACGGTCGTGCCGGTCGTCGGCGGCGCCGTGGGCAAGGCCCTGTCGGCCATCGACGCCGCGAACGAGGCGGGCGCGAAGTTCGTCAAGCGCAATGCGCCCGAGCCCAAAAAGAAGAGCAGCGCGGGCCCGATCATCGCCCTGGTCCTGGGCATCGCGGCCGCCGGCGCCGTTCTCTACGCCGCGTGGCAGACGCTGCGTGCGGACGACGAGCTCTGGGTCGCGGACGACCCGCTCGCCTCGCCCGACGCCTGATGACCCCGACTTCCCGCGTCAGGGAAGCTGCGGCGGCTCGCGGCCTCGACATCGAGGTCCTCGAGTCGCCGCGCGCGTCTTCCCTCGAGGAGGCGGCCGAGCTGCGCGGCATCACGCCCGCGGACATCGTCAAGACGCTGGTGGTCAAGGGACGCGGCGACGACAACTACCTGTTCGCGCTGATCCCCGGCGACAGGTCGATTTCGTGGCCCAAGCTGCGCGCGCTGCTCGGCGTGAACAAGCTGCGCCTGCCCGAGCCCGAGCTCGCGCTGCAGGCGACCGGATACGAGCGCGGCACGATCACGCCGCTCGGCAGCACGAACGACTGGCCCGTGTACGCGGATGAGCGGATCGTCGGGCGCCGCGTCTCGATGGGCGCCGGAGCGCACGGATGGACGCTGTTCGTCGACGCCGACGCGCTCGTCGCCGCCTACGGCGCGACGGTCGCGGACATCTCGGAGCCGGTGGAGTCGATCAGGCGCTGAGCAGCGTCACGAGTCGCCGGATCGCGAACTCGTATCCCTGCACGCCCGCCCCGACGATCACGCAGCTGGCGACGTCCGACAGGTAGGAGTGGTGCCGGAACGGCTCGCGCGCGTGCACGTTCGAGATGTGCACCTCGGCGAAGGGCAGGGCCACGCCCGTGAGCGCGTCGCGCAGCGCCACGGAGGTGTGCGTGAACGCGCCGGGATTGATGACGATGCCGTCGCAGTCGGCCCGCGCCTCGTGGATCACGTCGATCAGCGCGCCCTCGTGGTTGCTCTGGAAAGCGCGCAGGTCGAAGCCCAGCTCCTTCGCCACGGCGGAGGCTCTGTCGAAGACGTCCTCGAGAGTGTCCGAGCCGTAGATGCCCGGCTCGCGCGTGCCGAGCAGGTTCAGGTTCGGGCCGTTGACGAGCAGGATCCGGTTGTTCACGTGATGCGTCCCTTCAGTGTCCGAGGCCGGCCATGCCGAGCGCGATGTCCACGAGACCGGTGCGCTCGGTCGCGCGCACGCGGTTCAGCGGGATCCACTCCGCCATGTCGCTCGAGCCGTCGACCTCGTGCGTGAGCGTGCCGCCCGTGATGGTCGCGCGGTACACGATGCGCAGGGCATGGAGCGGCCCCGTGGCGCCCTGCGCGAGGCGGCGCTTTGCGGGAACGACGTGCGAGTCGACGCCCAGCAGCCCGTCGAGGCGCACCTCGTAGCCGCTCTCCTCCCACACCTCCCGGCGTGCGGCGACCGCCGGGTCCTCTCCCGGCTCCAGGCCTCCACCGGGAAGTGACCATGCGGGAGTCCGGCCCTCGATCCAGCGCGTCAGCAGCAGCCGATCCTCGTCGTCGACGATCACGCAGTAGGCAGCGACGCGCATGTCCATGGGGTCAGCCTAGCCATCCACCAGACGGTGCTTGCGTCTTGCGAATGAGTGAGTGTACAGTCACTCTCATGACACCTCGTGGATCGATCCTCTCCACCGCCGAGCAGCGGCGGCCGGTCGTGACCGATGCCGCGCTGCGGCGCTTCTCGCAGCGCGGCTTCCACGGAACGACCGTCGCCGATGTCGCGGGCGAGGCGAAGATCTCCCCCGCGTACGCGTTCAAGCTGTTCCCCCGCAAGGAGTCGCTGTTCGTCGCGGCGCTGGATCTGTGCTTCGACCGGATCCTCGACGCCCTCGGCGATGGCGCCGATCGTTCGGCCGATCGCACGCCGGACGGGATCCTCGACGCGATGGGCGCGGCGTACGCCGAGCTCATCCAGGATCGCGCGCTGCTCATGCTGCAGGTGCATGCTCAGTCGGTGGCGGATGTGCCTGAGATCGGATCCGCATTGCGGACGGGCCTGGCACGCATCACGATGTTCGCCAAGCAGCGCTCCGGGGCGGACGACGCCGCGGTTCAGCGCTTCGTCGCCTACGGGCAGCTGTGTCACCTCATCGTCACCTCCAGCATCGAGGAGCTGCCGGAGGCGTGGGCGGAGATCCTCACGCGAGGCATCCGCCACTGACCCCCTCCCCACCCGGGGTGGGTTTTTCTGTCCATCAAAGTGAGTGGTTAATCACTCAGCCATCGAATCCGAGGAGAACCACATGAAGAACGAGATCACCATCCGCTGGGTCGCCCTGGCGCCCCTCGCCGTCCTGGCCGTCGCGATGTTCAGCGCCTGGCGCTGACCGAGGAACCCGAAGGAGAAATCATGAACGACAGCACGGAGAACCGCTCGTCCCGCTGGAGTGCCGAGAAGACCGCCTGGTGGGTCGTCTTCGGCACGCTGACCCTCAGCATCGTCCTGATGCTGGGCCTGTGGAACTGAGGCCGACGATGACGACCACGCTCTCTCCCGCCCCACCCACGACACGCAGCTCCCGTCGATGGATCGCGCTCGGCGTCCTGGCCCTCGCGCAGTTCCTCGTCGTGCTCGACGCGTCGATCGTGAACATCGCCCTGCCCGTACTCGGGCAGCAGCTTGGGATGTCCACCGCCGCCCTCGCCTGGGTCGTCACGGCGTATGTCCTCGCCTTCGGCAGCCTTCTGCTGCTCGGCGGCCGGCTGGCCGATCGCTACGGGCACCGCCGGGTGTTCCTCATCGGCACCGCGGGCTTCGCCGCCGCATCCGCACTGGCGGGCCTGTCGGTCGGCCCCGAGATGCTGCTCGCCGCGCGTGCGCTCCAGGGAGCATCCGCGGCGCTTCTCGCCCCGGCCGCTCTCGCCCTCCTGACCCATCTCTTCCCCGCACCCCGAGACCGCGCCAAGGCGCTCGGCGTGTGGGGAGGCGTCGCGGGCATCGGCTCGGCAGCCGGAGTGCTGCTGGGCGGAGTGCTCACCGCCGGCCTCGGCTGGCAGTCGGTGTTCTTCGTCAACGTGCCGGTGGCCGTCCTCGTGCTGGTCGCTGTTCCGCTGCTGATCACACGCGACGTCGCCGCCGCCCGAGTGCGGCTCGACCTTCCGGGCGCAGCGAGCATCACGGCGGCTCTCCTGGCTGCCGTCGCCGCGGCGAGCGCGATCGAGCTGCTCGGCCTGCTGCATCCGCTCGTCTGGGGGCTCGCCGCCGTGGCCGTGGCACTGGGCGTCGTGTTCGTCGCGGTGGAGCGTCGCGCCGCCGACCCCCTCGTGCCGCTCGGCGTCTTCCGCAACCGCAGCCTGACCGACGGCAACATCGTCATGGTCCTGATCGGCGCGGCGATGGTGGCGCTGTTCTTCGCACTGTCGGTCTACATGCAGGCGGTGCTGCACTACGACGCGCTGACGACGGGACTGACGCAGCTGCCGCTCGCCGGAGCGCTCGTGATCGTCGCCGGCCTGGTGCCGGCCGCGATCGCGAGGATCGGCACGCGCAGGGCGCTCGCCTCCTCGCTGGTCCTGCTCGCGGGCGGCCTGGTCTGGCTCGCGGCCGCGCCGCCCTCCGCGGACTTCGTGGTGCACCTGCTCGGCCCGACGCTGCTGATCGGCGTCGGCATGGGCGGCGCGTTCGTCACCGCCACCCAGCTCTCGGTGCACGGCGTGGAGGGCGGCGAAGCGGGACTCGCCGGTGGTCTCGTGAACACGAGCCAGCAGGTCGGCGGCGCGCTGGGCCTCGCCGTGCTCGCGGCGGTCGCGACGACGCGGACCGAGGCGCTGACCGCATCCGGCGTGGCGGAGGCCGACGCACTGACGGGCGGCTTCTCGTGGCTGTTCCTCGGCGCCGCCGCACTGTCCGTGGTCGGCGCGCTCGTGGCGCTGCGCGGGCCGCGCACCGGAGACGACCTCTGAGCCGACGCGCGAGGAGGGCCGCCCCCGATGGGGCGGCCCTCCGTTCGTGCGAGCGGGATCAGATCATCCCTTGAAAGCGTCCTTGATGTCCTCGCCGGCCTTCTTCAGCTTGGCGGAGGTCTGGTCTCCGTGACCCTCGGCCTCGAGGCGCTCGTTGTCGGTCGCCTTGCCGGTGGCCTCCTTCGCCTTTCCGGAGAGGTCCTGGGCGCCGTGCTCGATCTTGTCGTCGAGTCCCATATGCGGCTCCTTCCGTGACAGTTGCGCCGGGGTTGTCCCCGGGTGCTTTCACGCTAGAGATGCGAGTGAGATCACGCACGGGGGTCGCGCACGAGGCGATCTTGCGCTACGACGTCCGCGCATCCGCCGCCGGGAGAGAATCGTCGAAAGGATCGCCGACGTGAGGGGTCGCATGACGAGCAGGAACCGGACTCCGCTGATCTTCCTCGCGACCCTCCTCGTCGGTGCGCCGATAGCGCTGCTGTTCTCGTGGCCCCAGGCCCTCGGGGCGCAGACCGCGCCACTGATCGCCCATGCGCTGTCGTTCCGCGCGCTGCTCGCGATCGGGTTCGGGGTGTCCGCCGCGATCGCCGCGGCCGTGGCGCTCGTCCGCCGCCGCTGGGGGCTCGCGGCCGGCCTCGCTCTCGTGCTCGGGGCGGCGTCCCTCGCGAACGGCGCGGTCCTGCTCGCCCGCGGGTCCTCGACGTCCCTGCCAGAGTCGGAGCTCACGGTCGTCACCTGGAACACGTACGGCACCGCGACAGCCGAGACGATCGCGCGTCTCGTGCGCGAAACCGGGGCGGACGTCATCAGCCTCCCCGAGACCCACGCGGAGACGGCGGCGGAGGTCGCACGGATCGTCTCGCTCGAGGGCAGGGCCATGAACGCCGACACGGCCCACGGAGCCACGGGCTACTCCGAGATGCCGACGTCGCTGCTCGTCGCAGACGAGCTGGGCGAGTATCGGATGGACGCCGCGTCAGGCTCGACCCCCGCGCTTCCCAGCGCCGTCTGGGTCCCCGTCGACGGCAGCGGCCCGACGCTCGTGGCGGCCCATCCGATCCCGCCGCTGCCCGGGTCGATCGGAGACTGGCGCGCCGGCATGGAGTGGATCGAGGAGCGCTGCGCCGATCCCGAAGTCATCCTGGCGGGCGACCTGAATGCGACGGTCGACCACCTGTCCGCGCATCTGGGCGCCTGCCGCGATGCCGCGACCGAGGCCGGCGGCGGGGCCGTCGGAAGCTGGCCGTCGTTCGCGCCGTCCTGGATGGGATCCCCGATCGATCACGTCCTCGCCGGGCCGGCGTGGGACGTGCGCGGCGCGGCGGTCCTGACGACGTTCGACGACGCCGGCAGCGATCACCGGCCCGTCGTCGCGGTGCTCTCGCGGCGATGACGGCGTCAGCGCCGCAGTCGAATGCCGCGGATGATCTGGACGATCCCGAAGCCGACGAGCGAGAGACCGATGAGCAGCCACAGGGCCGCCGCGGTCAGCAGCGGAGAGAGGATGACGAGCGTGCCCGCGACGATGCTGAGGATGGCGTACGCGATCGTCCATCCCCGGGAGGACCGCGGCAGCTCCCGCGTGATGCTGCTCCGTCGCGGCAGCGCGAAGAGGCTGACGAACCCGTCGAAGATCCAGGTCACGCCGAGCATGATGGCGACGAACACCCCGAGCAGGACCGTCGTCGACTCGAGGTTCACGAACGCCGCGATCGAGGCGGCGATGAACAGCAGGCCGAGAACGGCGGTGCCGATCCGCAGCCACGTGCCGAGGCCCTTCGACATGATCGCCAGCACGATGTCGACGATGCCCGCGATCAGCGTGTAGATCGCGATGAAGAGGGTGATCGTCGCCGCCGACTTCAGCGGCCAGAGCAGGATCGCGATGCCCATGATGATCGCCACGCCACCCGTCACGATCGTGAGGGTGCGCAGCGATCGGACGATGTCGAGCGGCTCGCTCATCTGACTCACGGGTCCTCCTGCCCTTCTCGGCCGATGTCCTCCCCCATCCTGCCGATCCGGTGCCACGCCGCATAGGGGCTCGGCGAACCTGCTCCCGTCGAGGCGAGGTTCGCGGCGCCGCGCCACTCGAGAACTGAGGGGTCAGCCGTCGGCCAGGAACACGCCGATCCGGTCGCCGTCCTTGACGAACTGCAGCGCCCTGTCCGGGTACTCGTCGCGCAGGTCCTCGGGTGCACCGCTGTCGACGAACAGGCTCAGGGTGGCCGGGAAGGGACCGACGCGGCAGCCGGAGTACATGTTGCCGCTGATCGAGTAGGACGACAGGTCGGCGTCCGGCTCCGGCAGCTCTTCCGCGGCGACCGCGGTGATGCAGTCGCTGCCGTTCGACGACATCCCGAAGTTCGATCCGCTCTCGTAGATGAGAAGCCCGTGGAACTCGTACGCGACCGAACTCGGGCCGGCTCCCATCCACCCGGCGGGGATGTCGATCGTCCGCGAAGGCTCGAGCGTCGCGATCTGCGGCGCACCGCTCGAGGTCGACACGGGAGTCACCTGCGCCAGTCCATAGGTCAGCCCGCCCGACACCGCGGCCGCCGCGATGACCGACAGCGCCCACATCCCACGGAGGTGCTGAGAGAGCTCGCGAGGTCGCCGGGCCGGCGGCGTCTCGGGCAGCGCGGCCTCCGCGGGAGAGGGATTCGCGGGCGCAGGAGGCGCGACGGCGGGAACCGCCGGCGCCTCCAGGACAGCGGCGGCCATCGGCGCGGGCGCGGCGTACGGCTCGGGCGCCGCCGGCGCCGCATCGACCTGCGGCGCGGGCCGTGCAGCGGCCAGCGCCTCCAGCTCGCGAAGACGTCGGAGGGCGGCCGGATCCTGAGCGATGTCGGCCTCGGGTCCGAAGGCTCGTGCTCGCAGGATGCGCAGTTCGTCGCGCAGATCGGTGTCCATCAGGTGCATGCTCTCACGGTGCCGCGGCACTCGCGCCGATCGCGGCCGTCATGCCTGAACGAGCGTCGGCACGCCGTCCAGCACGCCGGCTGTCAGGTCGAGCCTCTCAATCAGATCACGGCAGTCCCCGATGGCGGCCGGCAGCCCCGCCCGGCGGGGTCACGCCGCGACGACCCAGGGGAAGGCCTTGGCGTTGCTGCGTGCGCCGCTCCGAGAGCGGGCACGGTCGGGCTCGCCGAGCGTGTCCGTGATCTCCTCACCCAGTCGCACCAGGGTCGCGAACACGTCGACGTCGAGCCAGTCCGGACGGAAGGCGAAGGCGAGGTCCTCGGTTGCGGTGTTGCCGGATGCACCGGGGGCGAACGGGCAGCCGCCCAGACCCCGAGGGCGCCGTCGACCACGTCGGCACCTGCATCGACGGCGGCCGCGGCGTTCGCCACTCCGAGGCCCCACGTGTCGTGCCCGTGAAAGACGATTCCGAGCTCGGGCCGCTCCTGCTTCGCGAGGCCGACGCGTCGCGCGACCTCTCCGGGATGGGCCTGGCCGAGCGTGTCGCACACCACGACGTCGACAGCCCCCTGTGTGCGGGGATCGACGAGGATGCTGCGGAACCGTTCTATCGGGATCTCGCCCTCGAAGGGACACGTCAGCGACGTCGCGATGCACAGCTGCACGCTGCCGCCGACCGCCTCCGCCGCCGCGATCGCGTCCGGCATGGCCGCGAGCGAGGTCTCGGTGGTGCGTCCGATGTTGGCCTTGTTGTGGCTGTCGGACGCGGAGAAGCAGTACTGGAAGCGGCGTGCTCCCGCCGCGGCGGCCTTCTCGATGTGGCGTGGCGTTGCCACCCACACCCAGACGCGCTCCCGCTGATCCTGCGGCAGACCGGCGAGGACGTCGAGCGTGTCCGCCAGCGTCGGCACGAGATCGGGTCGCGCCATGGAGCCCACCTCGATGTGCTCGACGCCGAGCCCGTACAGCTGGTCGACGAGCTGGATCTTTCGTGCCGTGGGCAGGTTCTTGCCCGCGAGCTGCAGCCCGTCGCGCAACGTCACGTCGCGGAACTTCACGGTCATCGCATTGCCTCCTCGTAGGCGTCGATGCGCTCGGCCGTCCAGCCGAGCTCGGTCAGGATCTCTCGGGTGTGCTCGCCCAGGTCGGGGCCGACCGAGCGGATGGGAAGGGAGCGTCCGCCGAACACGGGCACGATCCCGGGGAACCCGACGTCCTTCTTCACGCCTGCGCCGGTGTCGACGTCGAACCGCTGGATCATGTCTCGCGCGGCGTACTGTTCGTCGGCGACCACGTCCTCCGCCGTGTAGATCGGGCCCGATGGCACCCCGGCACCGTCGAGACGCTCGAGGGCCTCCGCCGACGTGAGGGTCGCCGTCCATGCGCCGATCGCCGCGTCGAGCAGCTCCCGGCTCTCCCAGCGCCCCTCGTTCGACTGCAAACCGGGGTCCTCGCCCAGGTCGGGGCGGCCGATGATCTCCATGAAGCGACGGTAGATGCCGTCACCGTTCCCGGCCACCACGATGCTCTTGCCGTCCGCGCACATGTACGCGTTGCTCGGCGCGATCCCCTGCATGCGCCCACCCGTGCGCTCGCGGCGCACGCCGTACGCGCCCCAGTCGGGAACCAGCGACTCCGTGACCGAGAGCATCGCCTCGTTGAGGGCGACGTCGACGACGCGATCGGCGAGGCTCGCCGCCTCCGCTCCCCGCCGCTCGCGGTCCAGGAGCGACATCACGACCCCGAACGCGGCGTAGATGCCCGCGATGGTGTCGCCGATCGAGAAGCCGGTGCGGCTCGGCGGCCTGCCCGGCTCGCCAACCAGCTCTCGGAATCCGCCGTAGGCCTCGGCGACCGCGGCGAACCCCGGCCGCGCGGAGAGTGGACCGCTCTGCCCGAAGGCCGAGATCCGCGCGACGACGAGCCGGGGGTTGATCTCCTCCAGAGCCTCGGGCGTGAGGCCCCACTTCTCCAGCGTGCCCGGCCGGAAGTTCTCGAGCAGGACATCCGCGTCGCGCAGCAGATCGAGGACGATGGCGCGCCCCTCTTCCTCGCGGAGGTCTGCGACCAGCGACCGCTTGCCGCGGTTGATCGTGCGGTACAGCATCGAGGTGTCTCCCTCGTAGAGCCGCCATCGGCGCAATTCGTCCCCGGTGCGCGGGCGCTCGATCTTAATGACGTCCGCACCGAAGTCCGCCAGCAGCCGGCCGGCGGTGGGCGCGGCGATGTAGTTGCCGAGCTCGACCACGCGGACGCCGGTCAGGGGGGTGTGCAGCTGCTCGCTCATCGGATGAAGACCGCCAGGATCAGGGTCATGCCGAGGGCGATGACCGACGCGAGCGAGACGCCGACGGTGACGGTCTTGAGGGCGCCCCGCACCGACTGGTCCAGGAAGGTCTGCAGCAGCCAGAAGGTGTTCGACGTGACGTGGATGCAGAACAGCGCACCGGCTCCCGCTGCCAGCGCGATCAGCACCGGAGGCAGTCCGAGACTCGCCGCGACGGGGGCGATGATGCCGGCCGCGGTGATCGCCGAGAGGGTCACGGAGCCGACCGCGACGTGGAGCACCGCCGCCATGGCCCAGACGACCAGGAGCGGAGCGAAGGTCGTCGCCTGGAAGTACCCCTGGAGGACGTCGCCGAGGTCGCCCTCGGCGATGACCGCGGCCAGCGAGCCGCCGATGCCGGTGAGGACGAAGATCTGGCCGCCATCCTGGAAACCCTTCACCAGCGACTTCTCGATCCGCTTGGTTCCCACGGTGGCGCGTCCGATGACACCCGTCGCGATGACGGCCAGCAGCAGGGCGATCACGGGCGACCCGAGGAACTGCATGACGGGGACCTCGGTCTCGGTGACCGTGAGCACCGCCTGGGCGGCGATGAGGAGCAGCGCGGAGAGCATGGGCGCGAAGAGCAGCAGAAGGGGCCGCTGGCGCTCGGCGACGGCGAGCGCCGGACCGCTGCCGCGCGGCACGCCGCCGAGGCTGGTGCGCACGGTGCCGGTCCGCGTCCGATCGACCTGGGGCCCGGCGGTCTCGACCGCGGGCGGCGCGGTGATCGATTCCTCCTCGTCGCGCACGACGGTCTGCTCGTCCGTCTCTGGCTTCCAGAAGCCCATCCGGAGCACGATGCTCATGAGGAGGATCGACAGGATGATCGTGGGCACGACGACGGCGAGGCCGCAGAGCAGCATGACGCCCAGCGGCACCCCGAGGAGGCCGGCGAGCGCGACCGCCGCGAATCCGGGGACCATCAGGACGATGCCGATCTCGAGCGAGACGGCGAAGGTGACGCCGATGATGCCGGTGCCCGTCTTCCCGAGGCGCGGGGCGATGCGGCGAGCGAGCGGCGCGGCGATGACGATCATCACGTCGATGAAGATGGTCTGCAGGTAGGTGCCCAGCGAGAGCCCCAACGCGTACGGGATGCCTCGCCTGCCGAACGTGCGCATGAGCGACTCGACGAGCCGCGTGATCGCGCCCATCTCGTTGAGCATCGCGCCGATCAGCACTCCCCACGCGATGAGGAGACCCGCCTCCATCATCACGTCGCCGAAGCCCTGGGTCATGACGGTGACGGTGTCGACGGGGCCGAGACCCGTCAGCAGGCCGATCGCGGCAGCGCCGAGACCGAGCGCGATCACCGGGTTGATCCGGAACTTCACGATGACGATGACGACGACGACGATCACCGCGCCGACGACCGCGAGCGTGTACCACTCGGGCATATCGTCTCCTCTCCTCTGCGCGCATCGTTGCGCGTCGCGCCTCGATGCGCTTCCCACATCGTAGGCACTTTCCTGCACTTCGGGAAGCAGGAGTCGGCGACGAAACCTAGGATCGACGCATGAATGAACAGCCGCTGCTCGTCCTCGGCAAGATCGCGGCGATCCTGGATGCGTTCACGCTCAGCGAGCCGACCCGCACCGCGCCGGCCATCCGCGCGGCCACCGGACTGCCCACCTCGACCACGCATCGCCTTCTCGCCAACCTCGTCGAGTACGGCTTCCTCGAGCGCATCGACGACGCGTACCGCATCGGGGCGCGCCTGGCGTATTGGGCCGGTCCGGCGGCACGCAGCCGCGACTTCGCCGAACTCCTCAGTCCGCAGCTCAAGGCGCTGCGGGACGAGCTGGGTGAGACGGCGTGCTTCTTCCGAGCCGAGCAGGGCAAGCGCGTGTGCATCGCGGTCGCCGAGACGCCGCACGGCCTGAAGCAGGAGATGTACGTCGGCAAGATCCAGCCCCTGCATGTGGGCAGTTCGGGACGGGTCATCCTCGCCTGGAGCGAAGCGCTCCTGGACGAGATCACCTCCTCCCCCTTGCCCGCCCTGACCGGCGCGACCATCACCGACCCCGACCAGCTGCGACGCGCGGTGGCGGAGACGCGTGCCGCCGGCTATGCCATCACGGTCGGCGAACGTCTGGAGGCCGCGTCCGGGCTCGCGGCACCCGTGTTCGACTCGCATGGCGCGCTCGTCGGAGCGATGACGGTGATGGGACCGACGCTCCGGATGCCCCGCGAGGTGTGCGAATCGATGGTCGATGCGGTGATCAACGCCGCGGACAATCTCACCGCCACCATGGGCGGCCGCAAGCCCGCCGCGGAGGCGGTCCGCTAGAACGAGCTCTCCTCGTCCATCCGGAAACGACGAGAGTCCCGCTGCACCGGAGGGTGTGACGGGACTCTTGCTGCTGTGGAGCCTAGGAGATTCGAACTCCTGACATCCTGCTTGCAAAGCAGGCGCTCTACCAACTGAGCTAAGGCCCCGAAGGGCGGATCTCGCCGGGAGACCCTCGGGAGAGTTTACATGGGCGGGGCGGGCGCCCTCTCGCCGTGCTGTCAGGATCCGTTGCCCCTGGCGGATGTCGGTGCCATGATCCCAGCATGCGCACCCGCCTCGTCGCCCTCCCCTCCCTGGCCGCCTCCGCGCTCGTCCTGCTCGCGGCGTGCGCCGGGCCGGACGGCTCGGCGTTCGCCGGCGAGTGGGGCGGTCCGGCTCCGAGCGCGCACGTCGCGATCTCCGAGGACGGCAGCTTCTCGGGATCCGACGGCTGCAACATCGTCTTCGGCACGGGCGAGTTCTCCGGCGACCGCTTCGAGTTCGGCGACGATGTCGCCCGCACGCTCATGGCCTGTCCCGACAGCACCGTGACCATCGATCCCTGGCCCGAAGCGGCCCGCATCGAGGGCGAGGAGCTCATCCTGCTCGACGACGAGGACGCCGAGCTCGGTCGCCTGCCGCGCATGGGCGACGTCGAAGAGGACTGAAGCGGAAGATCCCGGTCGACTGGAGCCGGAGACCAGAAAAGCCTCCGCGTGTGCGAAGGCTTTCGATGGTGGGGGTACCAGGACTTGAACCTGGGACCTCTTCATTATCAGTGAAGCGCTCTAACCGCCTGAGCTATACCCCCAGAGGTGTCGGACTCGCGTCCTCAACCTCAGAGACTTTACCCGATCCGTTCGACGTTCGCGAATCGGTGCCGGTCCCCGCGAGTGTCAGTTCGAGGTGAAGCCGACGAGCAGCCCGCCCGTGACCTTCACCGCGAGGTTGTAGATGCCGGCGACGACCGCGCCGAGCACCGTGACGACCACGAGGTTCAGGATCGCGACGATCGTGGCGAACGCCATCACCTGCGGCAGACCGATGAACTGCGAGATCGACAGGCTGCCGTCCGTGAAGCTGGCGAGGAACTCGTCCATCTGCGCGATCAGGCCCGTCGTCTGCACGACCATGTAGACGAGGAAGAACGACACGATCGTCACGATCGCGAGCGCCACCGCGGCGAGGAACGACAGCTTCACGGCCGACCAGAAGTCGACGTAGACCAGCCGCAGGCGCACCTGCTTGGCGTTGGTCTTGTGAGTGGATTTCTTGGCGAGCTTGTCGGCTACCGTGCTCATGCGTTCTCTCCGGGGGTGTCGGGCGCGGTCTCGGGCGCCTCATCGACCGCGGCCTCGCCGTCGGTCTCGTCCAGGGCCACCGCCGCGCGCTCGGTGTTGCGCGCGATGGCGAGGATGCGGTCGTCCTTGTCCGGACGCGCAAACAGCACGCCCATGGTGTCGCGGCCCTTGGCGGGGACCTCGGCAACGGCCGAGCGTACCACCTTGCCCTTGGCGAGAACCACGAGGACCTCGTCGTCCTCCGAGACGATCAGGCCGCCGGCGAGGCCGCCCCGCTCGTCCGACAGCTTCGCGACCTTGATGCCGAGGCCGCCGCGGCCCTGCACCTTGTACTCGTCGACGCGGGTGCGCTTGGCGTAGCCGCCCTCCGTCACGACGAACACGAAGCCCTCGTCGCGCACGACCGAGGCCGACAGCAGGCTGTCGTCCTCGCGGAAGGACATGCCCTTGACGCCGCTCGTCGAGCGGCCGAGCGGCCGGAGCGCCTCATCGGTCGCCGAGAACCGCAGCGACTGCCCGCCGCGGCTGATCAGCAGGATGTCGTCGGACGAGTCGACGAGCAGCGCGCTGATCAGCTCGTCGTCCTCGCGCAGCTTGATCGCGATGATGCCGCCCTGGCGGTTCGAGTCGTACTCGGCGAGACGCGTCTTCTTCACGAGTCCCGCGCGCGTGACGAGCACCAGGTTCTCGGCCGCCTCGTAGTCCTTGAGCTCGATGATCTGCGCGATCTGCTCATCCGGCTGCAGGGCGAGCAGGTTCGCGACGTGCATGCCCTTCGCGTCGCGTCCGGCCTCGGGCAGCTCGTACGTCTTCGTGCGGTAGACGCGTCCCTTGGTCGTGAAGAACAGCAGCCAGTGGTGCGTGGTCGTGACGAAGAAGTGCTCGACCACGTCGTCCGCGCGCAGCTGCGCGCCGCGCACGCCCTTGCCGCCGCGGCGCTGCGACCGGTAGTTGTCGCTGCGGGTGCGCTTGACGTAGCCCTCGCGCGTGACCGTGACGACCATGTCCTCCTCGGCGATGAGGTCCTCCATGGAGACGTCGCCGTCGAAGCCGTGCAGGATGTGCGTGCGCCGCTCGTCGCCGAAGCGCGACACGATGTCGGTGAGCTCCTCGCGCACGATGGCGCGCTGGCGGGACTCGTCGGCGATGATCGCCTTGTAGTCCTCGATCTGCGCCTCGAGCTCGGCCGCCTCGTCGATGATCTTCTGACGCTCGAGCGCGGCCAGGCGGCGCAGCTGCATCGACAGGATGGCGTCGGCCTGGATCTCGTCGATCTTCAGCAGGTCCTTCAGACCCTCGCGCGCCTCGTCGACCGTGGGCGAGCGGCGGATCAGCGCGATGACCTCGTCGAGTGCGTCCAGCGCCGCGAGGTAGCCGCGCAGGATGTGCATGCGCTCCTCCGCCTTGCGGAGGCGGAACTTGGTGCGGCGCACGATGACGTCGAGCTGGTGGGCGATCCAGTACCCGATGAAGCCGTCGAGCGAGAGCGTGCGCGGCACGCCGTCGACGATGGCGAGCATGTTCGCCCCGAAGTTGGTCTGCAGCTCGGTGTGCTTGTACAGGTTGTTCAGCACGACCTTCGCGACCGCGTCGCGCTTGAGCACGACCACGAGACGCTGGCCGGTGCGGCCGGAGGTCTCGTCGCGGATGTCGGCGATGCCCGTGACCTTGCCCTCGCGCGCGAGCTCGCCGATCTTGACGGCGAGGTTGTCGGGGTTGACCTGGTAGGGCAGCTCGGTGATCACGAGGCACGTGCGGCCCTGGATCTCCTCGATCTCGACCACGGCGCGCATCGTGACGGACCCGCGACCCGTGCGGTAGGCCTCGTGGATGCCCTTGGTGCCGAGGATCTGCGCGCCGGTCGGGAAGTCCGGGCCGGGGATGCGCTGCATCAGGCCCTCGAGCAGCTCCTCGCGCGGCAGGCCGGGGTTCTCGAGCGCGAACAGCGCGCCGTCGGCCACCTCGCGCAGGTTGTGCGGCGGGATGTTCGTGGCCATGCCGACCGCGATGCCGACCGATCCGTTGACGAGGAGGTTGGGGAACCGCGCCGGCAGGACCGCCGGCTCCTGCGTCTCGCCGTCGTAGTTGTCGTGGAAGTCGACCGTGTCCTGCTCGATGTCGCGCACCATCTCGAGCGCGAGCGCGGCCATCTTGGTCTCGGTGTACCGCGGGGCCGCGGCGCCCTGGTTGCCCGGCGAGCCGAAGTTGCCCTGTCCCTGTGCGAGCGGGTAGCGCAGGGACCACGGCTGCACGAGGCGGACGAGGGCGTCGTAGATCGCCGAGTCGCCGTGCGGGTGGTACTGACCCATGACCTCGCCCACGACGCGGGCGCACTTCGAGAACTTCTTGTCGGGACGGTAGCCGCCGTCGTACATCGCGTACACGACGCGGCGGTGGACGGGCTTGAGACCGTCGCGCACGTCGGGCAGCGCGCGCCCGACGATCACGCTCATCGCGTAGTCGAGATAGCTGCGCTGCATCTCCGACTGCAGGTCGACCTGGTCGATCCGGCCGTGGTTGTGCGACGCCGTGATGTCGGGGCGCTGCTCGTCGTTGTCGTCAGTCATCTTGTTCTCTATCCCGTGGTTCGTCTGGACCGTTTCGACTCGCTCGCTTCGCTCGCTCGCTCAACGACCGGGTCGTGGGAGCAGAGCGCGACGAGCTAGATGTCCAGGAACCTCACGTCCTTGGCGTTGCGCTGAATGAACGAGCGGCGGGACTCGACGTCCTCGCCCATGAGCACCGAGAAGATCTCGTCGGCCGCGGCCGCGTCGTCGATCGTGACCTGACGCAGCGTCCGGGTCTCCGGATTCATGGTGGTGTCCCACAGCTCGTGGTCGTTCATCTCGCCGAGACCCTTGTAGCGCTGGATGCCGGCGTCCTTGGGCAGGCGCTTGCCGGCCGCGGTGCCCTCCTTGATCAGGGCGTCGCGCTCGCGGTCGCTGTAGACGTACTCGTGCGACGCGTTCGACCACTTCAGGCGGTACAGCGGCGGCATCGCGAGGTACACGTAGCCGGCCTCCACGAGACCGCGCATGTAGCGGAACAGCAGCGTCAGCAGCAGCGTCGTGATGTGCTGACCGTCGACGTCGGCATCCGTCATCAGGACGATCTTGTGGTACCGCGCCTTGTCGATGTCGAACTCCGGCCCGATGCCCGTGCCGAAGGCCTGGATCATCGCCTGGACTTCCTTGTTGCCCAGCGCCTTGTCGATGCGCGCGCGCTCGACGTTCAGGATCTTGCCACGCAGCGCGAGGATCGCCTGCGTGTGCGGGTCGCGGCCGCCGACGGCCGAGCCGCCGGCCGAGTCGCCCTCGACCAGGAAGATCTCCGAGATCGACGGGTCCTTCGACGTGCAGTCCTTAAGCTTGTCGGGCATCGCCGCGGACTCGAACACGCTCTTGCGGCGGGCGGTCTCGCGGGCCTTGCGGGCCGCGAGGCGCGCGGTCGCCGCGTCGATCGCCTTGCGGATGACGTTCTTCGCCTGCGCGGGGTTGCGCTCGAACCAGTCGGAGAGCTGGTCTCCGACGACCTTCTGCACGAATGCCTTGGCCTCGGTGTTGCCGAGCTTGGTCTTGGTCTGACCCTCGAACTGCGGCTCCGACAGCTTCACGGAGATGACCGCCGTGAGGCCCTCGCGCACGTCGTCGCCCGTGAGGTTGTCGTCCTTCTCCTTGAGGAGGTTGTTCGCGCGCGCGTACTTGTTCACGAGGGTCGTGAGCGCCGCGCGGAAGCCCTCCTCGTGCGTGCCGCCCTCGTGCGTGTTGATCATGTTCGCGTAGGTGAAGACGTTCTCGCTGTAGGAGGTCGTCCACTGCATCGCGATCTCGACCGACATCCGGCCGTCCGCCTGCTCCTGCTCGAGCACGACGATGTCCTCGTTCACGCGCTCGGCCTTGCGCACCTTGTTCAGGTATTCGACGTAGTCGACCAGGCCGCGCTCGTAGTAGAAGACGTTGTGGCGCTTGACCATCTCGGTCGAGCCGTCCTCGCGCTCGACCTCTTCGGCCGAGTCGGGACGCTCGTCGTACAGCTCGATGCGCAGGCCCTTGTTCAGGAACGCGGTCTGCTGGAAGCGCGTGCGCAGCGTCTCGTAGTCGAAGTCGACGCCCTCGGTGAAGATGTCCGGGTCCGGCCAGAACGTGATGGTGGTGCCGGTCTCGTCGGTCGCCTCGCCCTTGTCCACGGGCGCGAGCGGCACGCCGCCGCCCTGGAACGACTGGCGCCACACGTGGCCCTGGCGCTTGACGACCGCGTCGAGCCGCGTGGAGAGCGCGTTCACGACGGACGAGCCGACGCCGTGCAGGCCGCCGGAGACCGCATACCCGCCGCCGCCGAACTTGCCGCCGGCGTGCAGCACGGTCAGTACGACCTCGAGCGTGGACTTGCCCTCGGTCTTGTGCATGTCCACGGGGATGCCGCGGCCGTTGTCGACGCAGCGCAGCCCGCCGTCCTCGAGCAGCGTCACGACGATCGAGTCGCAGTAGCCGGCGAGGTGCTCGTCCACCGAGTTGTCGACGATCTCGTACACGAGGTGGTGCAGTCCTCGGGGGCCCGTCGAGCCGATGTACATGCCGGGGCGCTTGCGGACCGCCTCGAGACCCTCCAGGACCTGGATGGCGTCTGCGCCGTACTCTCCCCCGACCTTCTTCCCGTTCTGGGATCCGTTCGGGGTCGGATCGATCGGCGCGTTCTGCTCGTCCTGGTTGTCCATCGTCATGTGAGAAGGCGCTCCACATCTGTATTCGGGTGCACCGCCATCCTATCAAGCGGGAGCGATCCGACTGCCCGTGACAGGCCCGCAGACGCACGAAAAAGGATCGGGTGACCCCGGATCGTGGGCTAGCCGTAGGTATCGCGCGGGCCACGCCCTGGAATCGATCTGCGACCCCATTTCCAGGTGGGGACGTCCGGCCCCACGAAGCGCACCGACGACACGCCCGCCTCCGGGTACCGCGTGACGATCTGCGTGAGGATCTGGGCGCGCATGTACGACAGGTTCTTGGCCCAGGCGGTCGAGTCGCACTGGATCGTGAGCATGCCGTCCGTGAGGGACACCGGGCTCGCATGCTGCGCCGTCTCGGCGCCCGCCACGTCCTCCCACTGGCGCACGAGGTCCTCGCGGGCCAGCTGCGGCGCCCATCCGTGCGCGGTGGTGAGCTTGTCGAGCGCGTCGCCGAGCGAGCCGGGATCGCGCCCCGGCGTGAACGGCTGGTTCTCGTCGTCCTCGGAGCGGCGCTTCTTGTTGCGCCACTGCGCCCGGCGGCTCGGCTCGAGCCCGCGCAGCCGCAGGTAGGTCGAAATGGTCTCGGGGATCTCGTCGCCGGTCACGCCTCGCCTCCCGCCGGGACGAGCGGATGCTCGCTCAGGGGGCCCAGGACGCGGCCGCCCTCGATGCGCACCGCATTGGCGCGCAGCGCCTCGGGCACGTCGTTCGCCACCGCGGCCGTCACGACGACCTGCTCGTAGTCGGCGACCACGCCGGCGAGGCGGGCGCGACGGTCGGCGTCGAGCTCGGCGAAGACATCGTCGAGGATCAGCACCGGATCGCCACCGGGCGACTCCGCGCGCAGCAGCTCGGCGGATGCGAGCCGCAACGCGAGCGCGACCGACCACGACTCGCCGTGCGAGGCGTACCCCTTCACGGGAAGACCCCGCACCCGCAGGACGAGGTCGTCGCGATGCGGCCCGACGAGCGTGAGCCCGCGATCGAGCTCGGCCGCGCGCTTGTCGGCGAGTGCCGCCCGGAACAGCTCGGCCGTCGCTCCCGCGCCCGCCTCCTGATGGTCGTCGCCCTCCTCGGGATCGCCGCCGCGCACCGACAGCGCCCACTCGAGCTGCGGCCGGTGGTCCTCTCCCGCGATCGCGGCATACGCCGCCGAGACGGGAGCGCTCAGATCCTGCGCGAGTCGCGTGCGCGCGTCGATGATCTCGGATCCCAGGGCGACGAGCTTGTCGTCCCACACGTCGAGGGTCGGCAGCTGCGCGGCCTTGAGGCCGCGCGCCCGCGCGGACTTCAGCAGCGCGGTGCGCTGACGGAGAGTCCGGTCGTAGTCGGCCAGCACCGCAGACATCCGCGGCGTGCGCTGGATCAGCAGCTGGTCGGCGAACCGGCGGCGCGACGACGGGTCGCCGCGCACGATCTGCAGGTCCTCGGGAGCGAACAGCACCACCTGCGCGTACCGCGGCAGCTCGTTCGTGCGCACGGGGGACCCGCCGATGCGCGCCTTGTTCGAGCCCTGCTTGTTGAGCTGCAGCTCGAGCGTCACGCGCCGCTCGCCGTGCGCGAGCCGGGCCCGCACGAATGCGGCGTCGCAGCCCTCGCGGACGAGGGGCGCATCCGCGGAGACGCGGTGGGAGCCGAGCGTGGCGAGGTAGGCGATCGCCTCGGCGAGGTTCGTCTTCCCCTGGCCGTTGCGTCCGACGAGCACATTCGGCCCGGGGCGGAGCGCGAGCTCGGCTTCCGCGTAGTTGCGGAAGTCCTTCAGGCTCAGGTGCTCCACGATCATTGTTCGAGCCTAACGAGCGGCACTGTCAACGCCCCGGGCGTCGAGCAGAGCGACCGGTCGACGGTCGCCGCCGGATGATTACCGCAGCAGCAGGTTGGGCTGCAGCAGGTACTTGAACGAGTCGTTGCCCGCCTGCTCGACGGAGGTCTGGCTGGTGATCAGCACGGGGCTGAGCTTGTTGGCGTTGTCGCTCGAGGTGAACGTGATCCGCACGAACTCGCTGCGGACGGCAGCGAGCGACTCGAGCAGGTACTGCGGGTTCAGTCCGAGCGTGACGTCCTCGCCCTGCAGGTGGGCGTCGACCGACTCGGACGCGCGTGCCTGCTCGCCGCCCGAGGCGTCCATGGTCACGGACGACGTCGAGAACGTGAAGCGCAGCGGCGCCGACCGGTCGAGCACGAGGGCCACACGACGGACGGCCTCGGTGAGGTCGGCAGTGCTGACCACCGCGTAGTGATCGGTCTGCTCGGGGAACAGGCGACGGACGGGCGGGAAGTTGCCCTTGATCAGCAGCGACGTGACGGTCTTGTTGCCGGCCGTGAACGCGATGATCTCGCGGTCGCCCGATCCCGAGAACGCGATCGAGATGTTGCCGCCGTGCGAGAACGTCTTGCCGACCTCCTGCAGCGTGCGCGCCGGCACGAGCGCGTGAGCCTCCTGCTGCCCACCGTCCCAGTCGATGTCGCGCAGCGCCACGCGGTAGCGGTCGGTCGCGACGAGGCTGAGCTGCTGACCGGTCACCTCGAGCTGCACACCCGTGAGCACGGGCGTCACGTCGTCGCGCGACGCGGCGAAGGCCACCTGCGAGATCGCGGTCGCGAAGTCGTCCGCCGGCACGAGTCCCGACTCGCCCGTGACCTCGGGGATCGCGGGGTATTCCTCGACGGGCATCGAGGCCAGCGCGAACCGCGCCGAGCCGCAGGTGAGCGCGATGTTGCCGTCTTCCTCCGTCGCCATCTGGATGGGCGCATTGGGCAGGCGGCTGGCGATGTCCGACAGCAGACGACCGTGGACCAGGATCGTGCCGGGCTCGTCGACGGTCGCCTCGATCGTCGTACGCGCCGACGCCTCGTAGTCGAACGCCGACAGCGCGAGCGCGCCGTCCTCGGTGGCCTCGATCAGCACGCCGGCCAGGATCGGCTGGGGATTGCGCTGGGGCAGCAGCTTGACGACGAACGACACGGCCTCGCTGAACACGTCGCGGTTCACGTGGAACTTCACTTGTGCTTCCCCTCGAATCACACACTGCGGTGCCGCCCCGGGTTCCGCGGACAACACGTCACGGACCTCGGCGCCCGTGGGCCTCCCATGCTAGTGCCCACGTCGGATTCGACGTGATTCCACGCATTTCGCCGGTCACGGTGATCGGAGTCCCTGTGAAGAGAAGTGATCTCTTAGTCGTAGTAACACCTGTGGAAAATGTGGATAACTCTGTGGATCCCGGTCGCGCGTAGGGAACTACAAGATTGTGAGATGTGGATCCGGTGCGGATGAGCGGGGGAGGATCCGGCGGCCGTGTCACCTCCCTTGACATGCGCATCCACATCGTGTTCGCGTGTCGTTCACATCACCGAAGGCGTGTCTCAACAGTTATCCCCAAGTTATCCACAAGTGGGGAAAGTCTTATAGAGGCACTTCCGGAGGGGTGTCAAGCGCGGATCGCGGCATACGTGGTGGGCGAACCGAAGCCGTCAGCGGAATGTCGAGGGGCGTCGGCGAAGCCCGGGGGGGACGCACGACGCCGCCCCCACGCGGAGCGCGTGAGGGCGGCGAGGAGGAGCGGGTCAGCGACGGCCGAGCTGCGTGGTGATCTCGGTGACCTGGTTGTAGATCGAGCGGCGCTCCTTCATGAGGTCGCTGATCTTCTTGTACGCGTACATCACCGTCGTGTGATCGCGCCCGCCGAACAGCTGTCCGATCTTCGGGAGCGACAGGCTCGTGCGCTCGCGGCACAGATACATCGCGATCTGACGCGCCTGCGCGACCGCCTGGGAACGGCTGGAGCCGTACAGGTCGTCGACCGTGAGCTTGAAGTAGGCGGCGGTCGCCGTGATGATGTCGTTCTCCGACACCACGTTGTCCTCTGTCTGGTCGACGATGTCGCGCAGCACGTTCTGCGCGAGCTGGATGTCGACCTCCGAGCGGTTCAGACTGGCGAAGGCCGAGACGCGGATCAGCGCGCCCTCGAGCTCGCGGATGTTCGTCGAGACGACGGTGGCGATGTACTCCACGACGTCGTCGGGGATGTAGAGGCGCTCGGACTGCGCCTTCTTGCGCAGGATCGCGATGCGGGTCTCGAGGTCGGGGGCCTGCACGTCGGTGATCAGACCCCACTCGAAGCGGCTGCGCATCCGGTCCTCGAAGCCGGTGAGGTGCTTGGGAGCGACATCCGACGTGATGACGACCTGCTTGTCATGGTCGTGCAGCGTGTTGAAGGTGTGGAAGAAGGCCTCCTGGGTCTCGGCCTTCCCCTGCAGGAACTGGATGTCGTCGATCAGCAGGATGTCCACGTCGCGGTAGCGCGCGTTGAATGCCGCTCCCCGGTTGTTGGCGATCGAGTTGATGAAGTCGTTCGTGAACTCCTCGCTCGAGACGTACCTGACGCGGACGCCGGCGAACAGGCTCTGCGCGTAGTCGCCGATCGCGTGCAGCAGGTGCGTCTTGCCGAGGCCCGAGTCGCCGTAGATGAACAGCGGGTTGTACGCCTTGGCGGGCGCCTCCGCGACCGCGACGGCCGCGGCATGCGCGAATCGGTTCGACTGGCCGATCACGAAGTTGTCGAACGTGTACTTCGGGTTCAGCCGGGTGTCGCTGCGGCTGGGGGTGTGCGCGTCCGTCGGGGCCTCGACCGGGCGCTGCTGCGGAGGCGGGTTCTCGATCGGGGGAAGCGTGGTCGGCAGCTGGGCCTCGGAGAGGTCGGGGCTCACGGTGACGCGGAACGACTGGGCATCGCCGCCCACCCGGGCGAGCGCCTCCATGATGGGCTCGCGCAGGCGCTTGGTGATCTGCGCGGCGGTCAGGTCGTTGGGAACCGCGAGATAGAGCGTCCCGCCCATCACGCCCTCGGCGACGACGAGGCTGAGGAAGCCCTTCATGGGCGGCGTGACGCGCGGGTCGTGCTCGAGCTCGCCGAGCACGGATCGCCAGGCAGGCACCTCCGGGAACTGCTGCGCCGGAGGAACGTCGTCTGGAGTGGTCATGGGCCCCCCTCGTGAAGTCCGAGCCATCCACAGGGCATCCTCTCGGGTGAGGGTGCCGCCGCGCGATCATGCGCTTCAGCCTGTGGATAACTGGTGCCACGCTAGTCACCGAGGGGGCCGACAGCAAACCCTGTCGCGCTGATTCGGACGGCTCGACGCGTGTCCCTGCACGGGCGGGCGCGGGGCTGTGGAGATACTGTCAGGTTGCCGCGCCAGTTTGCGCGAATCACAAGGCCGGACGTAACCTAAGTCGGTTGACTTATGCCCTCGCGGCATTCCCGTACCGTCTACGTCCCCGGCAGCATCCATCCCGGTGACACCTTCTCCGGAGTGATCCCATGAGCAAGCGCACCTTCCAGCCCAACAACCGTCGTCGCGCCAAGAAGCACGGCTTCCGCGCCCGCATGCGCACGCGTGCCGGCCGCGCGATCCTCGCCGCGCGCCGCGGCAAGGGCCGCACCGAGCTGTCGGCGTAACGCCGCCGCTCTGCAACGGACCGTGCTCGCGCGGCCGAGACGCCTCACCCGCGGCGACGACTATCGGTTCGTCGTCCGCAGGGGCGCTCGGTGCGCGGGTGCGAACACGGTGACCCACGTGATCCTGACAGCCGAACCGCGCGCCGCGCGGTTCGGCTTCATCGTGAGCAAGGCCGTGGGCAACGCCGTCACGCGCAACACGGTGCGGCGGCGTCTCAAGGCCGTGTGCGCCGAAGCGCTCCCCGACGTGCGCGAGGGCGCCGACGTGGTGATCCGTGCGCTGCCGTCGGCCGCGACCGCCTCGTTCCAGGATCTGCGCGCCGAGGTGGCGCGCTGCCTTGCGCGGAGGGCGGCGGCATGAGCGTGCTGCCGGCGTCGGCTCGCGGAACCGGGCACCTGCACGCCGCGGATGCGCTCGCGGCGGTGCCGCTGCTGCCCCGCAACGCAGGGCTCGCCCTGCTTCACGGCTACCGGGCCGTGATCTCTCCGCTCTACGGAGAGGTGTGCCGGTACTACCCCTCCTGCTCGGCGTACGCGGTGACCGCGGTTCAGCAGCACGGGCTCCTGAAGGGCTCGGTGCTCGCGGCGGCGCGCATCGCCCGATGCAATCCTTGGGCGGCCGGCGGGCAGGACGACGTGCGTCCGCATCCGGCCTTCCGCCATGACCTCACCCCCCACGGCTTCGTCGTGCCCGCTCGAAAGGACTGATCCTTCGTGGATTTCTTCGGAACCATCCTCTGGCCCCTGAAGTGGGCCGTGGAGGCCATCCTGGTCGCCTGGCACTGGCTGTTCACCTCGATCGGGCTGCCTGCGGCCGGCGGCATCACCTGGATGCTCGCGCTGCTGGGCGTCGTGATCGTCGTGCGTGCGGCGCTGATCCCGCTCTTCGTGCGCCAGATCAAGAGCCAGCGCGCGATGATGGAGCTCGCTCCGCAGATCCGGAAGATCCAGGAGCGCTACAAGGGCAAGCGCGACCAGCTCTCTCGTGAGGCCATGAGCCGCGAGACGATGGACCTGTACAAGAAGCACGGCTCGAGCCCGCTCAGCGGCTGCTGGCCGCTGCTCGTGCAGATGCCGATCTTCTTCTCGATGTACTACACGCTGTCGGACGTCAAGCTGCATGCGGCCAAAGACCGCGGCGGTGTCGGGCTGCTCAATGCCGAGCTGACGCAGCAGTTCAACGACGCCAAGCTGTTCGAGATCGCACCCTTCCACCAGACGCTGGGCGACGCGTGGGCCGCGGGCTCGACCGCGACGATCATCATCCTGGCCGTGCTCGTGGTGCTGATGATCGCGTCGCAGTTCTACACGCAGCTGCAGATCATCTCGAAGAACCTCTCCCCGAGGCCAAGACCGGCCAGGCCTACCAGATGCAGCGCATCATGCTGTGGGTCCTCCCGCTCGGCTTCATCTTCTCGGGCGTCTTCTTCCCGCTCGGCCTGGTGCTCTACTGGTTCTTCAGCAACCTGTGGACCATGGCGCAGCAGTTCGTGATCATCCGCGAGCTGCCGACGCCCGGCTCCGAGGCCGCCAAGGCCCGCGAGGAGCGTCTCGCCCGCCGCGGCAAGGCACTGAACTCTCAGGGCAAGGTCGTCCCGATGGCCGTTTACGAGGAGGAGCAGCGTCGCCTGCTCGCCGAGTCCGAGAAGCGCAAGGCGCAGCAGCCCAAGCGGCAGCAGCCCATGGGCAAGCAGCGCGCGAAGAAGCAGGCGCAGCAGCGCACGGATGGTCCGTCCGGTCCGTCGAAAGACGACGGCACGGCCGGCGCTCCGGTCAAGTAAGCGCCTCTGACCTGGCCTTTGCTTCTCACGACATCGAGGACCCCCGCATATGACCACCACTGACGCCACCGGCGACACCCCCACCGTGGCCGAGCTCGAGACCGAGGGCGACATCGCCGCCGATTACGTCGAGGGGCTTCTCGACATCACCGACATCGACGGCGACCTGACGCTCGACGTCAAGCAGGGGCGCGCCTATGTGTCGGTCGAGTCGGACGACGACTCGCTAGCGGTGCTGACGAATCCCGACACGGTGCAGGCGCTGCAGGAGCTCACGCGCCTCGCGGTGCAGGCGAAGACGGGGCGCTTTTCGCGCCTGATCCTCGACGTGGGCGGATCTCGCGATGCCCGGCAGCGTCAGCTCGAGAAGCTCGTCGACGCCGCGGTCGCTCGCCTCGACGAGGGGGCGTCGCAGGCGTCGCTGCCCGCGATGTCGAGCTACGAGCGCAAGCTCGTGCACGACATCGTCGCCGACCGCGGCCTGGTCTCGGAGTCCTACGGCGACGGCGCCGACCGCCACACCGTCATCCGCCGGGGCTGAGCGTGGAGGGCCTCGAACCGGAGCCCGCGGCGGCCGCCGATCTCTTCGGGGACCGCATCGCACTCGCGCGGCAGTTCACCGCGGCGCTCGCGGACAGGGCGAGGAGCGCGGGCTGATCGGGCCGCTCGAGGTGCCGCGGCTGTGGACGCGGCACATCCTGAACAGCGCGATCGCCGCTCCCCTGTTCCCCGCGGGTGGTGTCGTGGGAGACGTCGGTTCGGGTGCAGGGCTCCCCGGGCTGGTGCTCGCGATCGCGCGTCCGGACGTGCGGTTCGTGCTCATCGAGCCCATGGAGCGGCGCGTGACCTGGCTCGAGGAGCAGGTGACGGCGCTCGGATTGACGAACGTCGAGGTGCTGCGGGCTCGGGCCGAGGAAGCCGGCCGGTACGAGGGCATGCTCGATGCCGTCACCGCTCGCGCGGTGAGCGCGCTGCGCACCCTGATCCCGTGGGTCGCTCCCCTCGCGCGTGATGGCGGCGAGCTGATCCTGCTCAAGGGCATGGGTGCTCCGGCCGAGATCGAGGCCGCACAGAAGGCCATCCGCAAGTACAAGCTGTCGGACGTGCGCGTCGAGGTGTTGGGCGAGGGCCTGCTCGCTGAGGAGACACGCGTCGTTCGAGCGATCGTGCGCGCCTGAGCGGAAGCCTCTGCGCCGCGTTTCACGTGAAACATCCGCGGCGCCGGCTGAGACGCCACGTGTGTGGTCGGTCGCTCTCGGCTTGTACCGCACGAGGCGCGTGGCGACTTCACGGCCGTGGCTGACTGTTGTCGGCTGTCGCCCGGTGGTGTCTCCTGTGGTCGCGTTCGCTCCCCACTGCTTATGAGGACGCCCGTGGCGAGGGTTCTGCGCCCGATCGGCGCGCGGGATACGCCGGGTGTCTTGGTCGGGCTCACGGCCTGCTGCACGTCCGATCCGGCATGGCGGGCGACGGTCGTTTCACGTGGAACACCGGCGTCCACGTGACGATCGCGGCCCCCGCGGGCTGCGCGTTTCACGTGAAACATCGTCACGGCTCCTCCGCCCCGTTTCACGTGAAACCGGGCGCGACCCCGGACCAGCGTGGCAGTGCGGACGTCGCTCGCCGGCACGGACTCGTGGTCATCCCCTCGGCCGGCGGAGGCGCGGCCAGGGGCCTGGGCGCGCGTCTGGCGCACCAGCTTGCCGAACGGGGTGTGGAGGTCGTCGGGCTCTCCGCGCTCACTGCGGAGGTCGCGCTTGCGAACGTGCGTCGCGAACTCTCCGGACTCGACGCGTTGGTGGTCGTCGGCGGAGACGGAATGGTGCACCCGGCGATCCAAGCGCTTGCCGAGTCGGCCGTTCCTGGGCATCGTGCCGGTCGGCACCGGCAACGACTTCGCGGCGGCAGTGGGCGTGCCGCGCGACGCCGTGTGCGCGGGGGCGGACGTGATCGAGCGGTCGACGACGCGCAGGCCCCCGAGCGATGTCGACTCGCTGCGCGTGACCGGTGCCGGGGTGGAGGGCTGCGTGACCGGCAGCGACCCCGTGCGGTGGTGGCAGGCGCGGTCTCCGCAGGGCTCGACGCGGCGGTCAACGCGCGAGCGCACGGCGTGCGCTTCCCTCGTGGTTCGTCACGCTATGTCGCGGCTGCGCTGCGCGAGATCCTCGCGTACCGCTCGTGGCGAAACCGCGTGACCGCGGACGGAGCCTAGACCACTCCCCCACAACGCGCGCACCTGAAGACTTTCGCCGGGCTGCACGTGATCGACGCCGACCTGGGTGCGGGACGCGACTTCACGTGGGTGGACCGCGAAGCGCTCGTGACCGTCGCGAATGCCCCGGCATTCGGTGGCGGAATTCGGGTGGCACCGCACGCCCGGATGGACGACGGCCTGCTGCAGCTCGTCCTCGCACGCGACGTCGGCCGACTCTCCGCGGCGCAGCTGTTCCCGCTGATGGCTCTCGGCGCGCACTTGCGGTCGCCGAAGCTGCGCGCGGTCACCGTGCGCGATGGCGATCGAATCGCCGGGCCACCCCGCCGTGTATGGCGATGGCGAGCGCATTGGAACCACTCCCGTACGGTTCGAGGTCGTTCGCGGCGGCCTTGACCTGCTGCGTAGATGTTTCATGTGAAACAGCTGCAATGCGCCGCGGCGTGCACGCAGCCGCACCAGCCGTAGTCGCCCCCGCAGCGGTCGGATAGGCCATCCTCGTGTGGTCCGACCCTGCTCGTCACGTCGCTGACAGGAGGCGGGGGTAGCGCGGGCGGAGCAGACCATCTGTCGAACTCGTCATGAGGTGAGAGTGCCCTCCATCAACGCGCTCCTAAGGCTGCGCCCACGGATGTGTGACGGTGCTGATCGGCGCAGATGTTCGTAGTCGGAGCGGTGCCATCCACGCGGGAAGGTATGTTTCACGTGAAACATCTTGCAAGGCGCCCCGGGCGTGAGGTGTGGCACCGCGACGACACCTGGCTAGACCCAGTACGCCGCCCGCATTCGCGCCCATCCGAGGCGGGTGCCCACCACTTCGGGACTCAACGCTGAAGTGGGACATCGAGCGGCGCCGCGCGCACCGCATCGGTCGGTCGTGTCGGTGCGGGCGGTTAGAGTAGGGGAGGCCAATCGCTCGCGAAGGGAAGAGTGTTTCACGTGAAACAGTCCGAGAAGGCGGCGTCGTTCGCACTCCCCGACGACACCCCTCTCGCTCGCGAGCTGGCCGATCTGTCGGCTCGACGCCGGGCGCTCGAGGGTGTCGAGGTGCAGTTCCCGGGACGCACCCGGATCATGACGATCTCGAACCAGAAGGGCGGCGTCGGCAAGACCACCACCACGGTCAATGTCGCCGCGGCTCTCGCATCTCTCGGCGGGCGCGTGCTCGTGATCGACCTGGATCCGCAGGGCAACGCGTCCACCGCTCTCGGCATCCCCCACAGCGCCGACACCCCGAGCATCTACGACGTCCTGATCGACGGCTTCCCCCTGTCGGACGTCGTCCAGACCAGCCCAGAGTCGGAGACGCTGTTCTGCGCTCCCAGCAACATCCACCTCGCGGGGCGGAGATCGAGCTGGTCACGCAGGTCGCGCGCGAGCAGCGCCTGAAGACCGCGATCGACGACTTCGTTCGCGAGCAGGAGAAACCGCTCGACTTCATCCTGATCGACTGCCCGCCGTCCCTCGGGCTGCTGACGATCAACGCCTTCACGGCGGCGGAGGAGGTCTTCCTCCCCATCCAGTGCGAGTACTACGCGCTCGAGGGCCTGAGCCAGCTGCTCGGCAACGTGAAGATGATCCAGAAGCACCTGAATCCGCGGCTGCATCTGTCGACCATCCTCCTGACGATGTACGACGGACGGACGAAGCTCGCCCAGCAGGTCGCGGACGAGGTGCGCAACCACTTCGAGACCGAGGTGCTGCGCACGATGATCCCCCGGTCAGTGCGGATTTCCGAGGCGCCGAGCTTCGGCCAGACGGTGATCGCATACGACGGCAATTCGGCGGGCGCGATCGCGTACCGCGAGGCCGCGGTGGAGATCGTGCGGCGGGGTCGCGATGACGCCGCGGAGACGGGAGAGGAAGATTGATGGCGAAGCGAACGGGATTGGGACGGGGTATCGGCGCGCTGATCCCCACGGCGGACTCGAGTGAGGCACGCCCCGTGGACGTCTTCTTCCCCGGCGCCCCGACCAAGAAGGCTGCCGAGGCCGCGGACCGGGCGACAGCAGAGGCGGAGATCGCCGAAGACGACCTGGTCGCGGTGCCCGGTGCGCGACTCGTGCACATCGATCCGCACAGCATCGTTCCGAACCCGCGGCAGCCGCGCACGCACTTCGACCCGGAGGACCTCGCAGAGCTCGTGCACAGCGTGCGGGAGTTCGGCGTGCTGCAGCCCGTCGTCGTCCGCGACAAGGGTGACGGCACGTACGAGCTCATCATGGGGGAGCGCCGCACCCGCGCCTCGCGCGAGGCAGGGCTTACGGACATCCCCGCGATCGTGCGCGACACGTCGGACGAGAACCTCCTGCGCGATGCGCTGCTCGAGAACCTCCACCGGTCCGAGCTGAACCCGCTGGAAGAAGCCTCCGCCTATCAGCAGCTGCTCGACGACTTCGGCATCACGCAGGATGAGCTTGCGAAGCGGATCGGCCGGTCGCGCCCGCAGATCAGCAACACCATCCGCCTGCTTCGCCTGCCCGTGCCCGTGCAGCAGCGCGTCGCCGCCGGTGTCCTGAGCGCCGGTCACGCGCGCGCGATCCTGTCGCTCGACGACGCCGACGTGATGCAGCGCCTGTCGGACAAGATCGTCAACGAGGACCTGTCGGTGCGCGCCGCCGAGGCGGCCGCCAAGACGGTCGCGGCGGAGAGCGGCCCCCGCTCCCCCAAGCCTCAGCCGGGCGCGCGGCGGGCGTTCCTCAACGACGTCGCGGACCGCCTCGGCGACCGCCTCAACACGAAGGTGAAGATCGACCTGACCTCGCGGAAGGGACAGATCAAGATCGACTTCGCGACGATTCAGGACCTCAACCGCATTCTGACCGAGCTCGGCGAAGAGGGCTACGGCAACTAGCGCCCTTCCGTCGTTAGGGGCAGGTGCCCACCTCCGTCAAGGGGGTGGGGTCCGTCGGCGGCCCTTCGTAGCGTGGAGGCACAGACCAACCACGCTAGGAGGACTTCGTGAGCGACACTCAAGCACAGGACCCGCGTGAGCCTTCGGGGAGCTTCCCCGAGCAGGAGCAGCCGGACCAGCCCGGACTGACAGACGACATGGCCCCCACGCCCGATCATGGCGAGAACAGCTGGGTCGGACGCGGGCGTCTGGAGGGTCGCAAGGCGCTCATCACCGGCGGCGACTCCGGGATCGGCCGTGCCGTCGCGATCGCGTATGCGCGCGAGGGCGCGGACGTCGCCATCGTCTACCTTCCGGAAGAGGAGAAGGACGCACAGGAGACCGAGCGCTTCGTGACCGAGGCCGGCCGCAAGTGCGTGCTGCTGCCCGCAGACCTGACGGAAGAGCAGGCCTGCATCGACGTGGTGTCGCAGGCGCGTGAGCAGCTCGGCGGTCTGGACATCCTCATTCCGAATGCGGCATATCAGCGTCAGCGCGAGGGCGTCGACACCCTCCAGGCCTCCGAGATCGAGAAGACGTTCCACACCAACCTGGTCTCGACCATGCTGCTTGCCCGCGAGGCGGTGCCACACATGTCCCCCGGCGCATCCATTATCGTCACGTCGTCCATCCAGGCGTCGCAGCCGTCTTCGGGTCTGCTCGACTACGCCATGACGAAGGCGGCTCTCGTGGCGTTCGCGCAGGCGCTCGCGGAGGAGCTCGGTCCGAAGGGCATCCGCGTGAACGCGGTGGCGCCCGGGCCGATCTGGACGCCGCTGATCCCTGCCACGGGCTTCCCCGCGGACAAGGTGAAGGAGTTCGGGCAGGACACCCCGCTCGGCCGCGCGGGTCAGCCGAGCGAGCTCGCGGGCGCGTACGTGTATCTCGCGAGCGACGAGGCGTCCTACACCTCGGGCGCGGTCGTGCCGGTCACGGGCGGGAAGCCGTTCTGATGCCGAACAACAGCATCAAGGACGAGGAGCTGTACGAGAAGCTCCGTGACGAGGGCAACTCGAAGGAGAAGGCCGCGCGCATCTCCAACGCCGCGGCGCGCGACGGACGCGACGAGGTCGGCGAGCGCGGCGGCAACGCCGAGAACTACGAGGATCGCACGGTCGACGAGCTGAAGAAGCGCGCGAAGGACGTCGGCATCGAGGGGTACTCGAAGCTCAAGAAGGATGAGCTGATCGACAAGCTGCGCAACCACTAGTCGGACGCGGCGACCCGCGGACGAGCCCCGCGCCTCTGAGAGGCGCGGGGCTTTTCCACATCCGGATCCCACTCAGCCGCACGCGCGTAGCCTTGATGGGTGAGCGATCCGATCGAACTCCCCGGCCGACGCGCGAGCGTCGAGGTGCTGCGCGCCGAGGCTGCCGATGAGCTCGCGACGCTCGTGCATGAGCGGCTTCGGGCGGGTGAGGATCCGTGGGAGTTCATGGAGGACCTGCCGACGGTCGACGAGCTCGTCGTCTTCACGCTGCGCGCGGAGCACATCGAGGCCGACGGCGGCCTGCGCCCCACAGCCGCGCGCAACCAGCGCCTGCTGCGCCTCATCGCACAGGAGTATCCCGAGCTCACCAAGGCGGTCTGGCGCCTGATCGGCCAGGAGAACACGCACCGCCGCTGGGACGCCGTCGTACGCGTCGTCGGGCCCTGAGGACCGCGGTAGGGTGAGCGCATGCTCGCCGGCCTGCATCTGCTGATCGTCCTCCTGGTGTGGCTAGCGGCGTTTGTCGTCATCGGCCTCGCTCTGTACGCGATCGTGCGACTTGCTGTGACCCATGCGCTGCGTGCACACGCCGCTTCGACGCGCCGGGAGGCCGGCGGTCCATCGTTCCCCGAGGCGACGCCCGGAGCCTGACGCGACGAGCGGCGCACGCACTGCCCACCGTTCACGGGGCGGCGCCACACGACCCGTGACGCGACGAAGCCCCCGACCCGAGGGCCGAGGGCTTCGTGAGAGCGGAAAGCGCTGAGGCGACGGTTACTTCAGGAACTCCGCGAGGTCCTGCTCGAGCGCGAACTTCGGCTTGGCGCCGATGATCGTCGTGGCGACCTCGCCGCCCTTGAACACCTTCATCGCCGGGATCGACGTGATCTGGTACTTCATCGCCAGATCGGGGTTCTCGTCGACGTTGAGCTTGAGGATCGTGATCTTGTCGGGGTTCTCGGCCTGGATCTCGTCGAGCACGGGCGAGACCATGCGACACGGGCCGCACCACGCGGCCCAGAAGTCGACGAGCACGGGGCCGTCGGCCTGCAGCACGTCCTGCTCGAAGGTGGCCGAGGTGGTTGCCTTGGCGGTCATGTGTGTCTCCTGTCGTGAAGATCGTTCTCCACCCGTAACGCGGGTGGCGTGGATGTTGTTCCTCAGGCCTCGACCAGCTGGTCCACGGCCGGGGCCGGCTCGCCCGCGTCGCCGCGCGCCGCCAGGTAATGCTCGGCGTCCAGCGCCGCGACTGTGCCGCTGGCGGCGGCCGTGCTCGCCTGGCGGTACGTCGGGTCGATCACGTCGCCCGCGGCGAAGACGCCCGGAGCCGACGTGCGCGACGAACGACCGTCGACCCAGATGGTGCCGTCCTGCGTGAGGTCGAGCTTGTCGTGCACGAGGTGCGTGCGCGGGTCGTTGCCGATCGCGATGAACAGACCCTCGACAGCCAGGTCGCGCGCCTCGCCCGTGACGGTGTCGCGCAGGGTCACTCCGGCCACGGCCGTGTCGCCCAGGATGTCGGTGACCTCGGCGTTCCAGATGAACTCGATCTTGTCGTTCGCGAAAGCGCGGTCCTGCATGATCTTGGAGGCCTTGAGGCTGTCGCGGCGGTGGATCACGTAGACCTTGGACGCGAACTTCGTCAGGAAGTTCGCCTCCTCCATCGCCGAGTCGCCGCCGCCCACGACGGCGATCGTCTTCTCGCGGAAGAAGAAGCCGTCGCACGTGGCGCACCACGAGACGCCGTAGCCCGAGAGGCGATCCTCGCCCTCGATGCCGAGCTTGCGGTAGGCGGATCCGGTGGCGAAGATGACGGCCTCCGCCTCCTCGGTCTTCCCGCTGCCCAGCGTGACCTTCTTGACGTCGCCCGACAGGTCGAGCTCGGTGACGTCGTCGTAGGCGATCTCGGCGCCGAACCGCTCGGCCTGCTGCTGCATCTTGGCCATGAGGTCGGGACCCATGATGCCCTCGGGGAAGCCGGGGAAGTTCTCGACCTCGGTCGTGTTCATCAGCTCACCGCCGACCTCGACGGAGCTGGCCACGACGAGGGGGTTCAGGTTCGCACGCGCGGCGTAGATGGCGGCCGTGAAGCCGGCCGGTCCCGATCCGATGATGATGAGCTGTCGCACGTGCGCCTCCTAGGTTCTGACTGCCAGAACACATGGTACGTCCGCCGTATTCCATAGACGTGAATCTATGGAATACGGCGGACGGAGTCGTCAGGCGCGCAGGGCGTCGCGCGCGCCGCGGCCCAGCAGGATGCCGAGACCGATCATGGTCACGGCGAGCGCGAAGTGCAGCCAGTTGTCGGCCGTGTTGAGCGGCACGAAGTTGGCGGCACTGTCGTGCGGGATGAACAGTCCGTACAGCCACAGCAGGGCGTAGACCGCGCCACCCCAGATCAGGTAGGCCCGGGAGAAGCCGAACGCGCGGGCTGCGAGCAGACCTACGACGCCGTAGAGGATGTGGACGATGTTGTGCAGGATCGAGACCTGGAAGATGCCGAGCAGCATCGCCTCCGACGTGTGGCCGGCGAACTGCAGCGACTCGATGCCCGTCGTGAGGCCCGGGATGAAGCCTCCGACGCCGACGATGAGGAACACGATCCCGTAGATCAGTGCAACCTTCTGGACCGGCGTCTCGGCGTAGGTGCCGTTGGTGCGATTTGCGGTGGTCATGGTGTGCCTCTCTCCGCGCGGCAGCGGGACCGCGCGGATTCTCAGAGAATCAGTCCTGATCCCGCGTCAGAAAGTGGCTTGACGCGGGACGGGTGGAAGTGCGTAGGGGATCAGCGAGCGAAGAGCCGGTTCCCGCTCAGCGGGAGAGCGGCGATCGTGCGGAGGATCGGGGCGGGCCTCAGCGTCCGACGAGGCGGCGCACGAGCCCGAACGCGGCCCGCAGCTCCGGGGCGCGGAAAATCGCGAGGATCGCGACGTAGACGAGGAGGGCGACGGCGCCGACGACGCAGACCCCGACGGCTCCCTGGAACATGCCCGCCGTCATCCATCCGGCCTCGGCCCCCGAGAGCAGGTAGACGCCCCAGCCGGCCGCCCCGGCCGGAACCGCCGCGAGCGTGAAGCGTGCGAGGGCCCAGAGGTTCCCCGCCATGCCGAGCGATCCCAGCCGGCGGTGCAGCAGCCAGCTGGCGAGGATCACCTGGGCCAGGCTCGACAGCGACTGCGCTGCCGCGACGGACGCCGCGAGCAGCTCCTGCGGGACGAACAGCGGCATCAGCAGGGCGAGGCCGATGGCGATCGCGGCCTGGAACACCGTGAAGAAGAACGGCGTGCGGGTGTCGCCGTACGCATAGAACGCGCGCTGCACGACGAACTGCACGGCGAGCGGCACGAGACCGACCAGGAAGCCGATCAGCACGGGCGCGAGGGCGACCGCCTGGCCGGGGCTGTTCGCGATGATCCGGGCGGCGGGGACCGCGGCCACGATCACGGCGGTGGCGGCGATCACGACGAGCAGGCCGAGCGTGCGCACCGCGCGCCCGATGTCGGCGCGGACCTCGCTGTCGCGACCGGCGCTCGCGTGCTCGCTGAGCTGGGTGAAGTAGGGGGTGCCGATCGACATCACGATGATCGAGTACGGGAGCATGAAGATCAGCCACGCGTTGTACCAGGCCGCCGTCGCGGCGTTCTGGCCCGAGGCGCCCGAGATCACGTTCTGCTGCACGCCCGACACGACGAGTCCGACGAGCAGCATCGCGACCGTCCATCCGGCGAGGTTCCGGATCTCGCCGAGGCCCATGCCGCGCCAGCCGAAGTCCAGCCGGACCCGTAGGCCCGTGCGACGCCAGAAGAACAGCAGCAGGGCCGTCTGCGACACGATGCCGAGGGTCGTGAGGCCGCCCAGCACCGCGATCATCGTGGCGTCCCAGTACTCGACCTCGTTGCGGTTGCTGCCGAACAGGGCCATGAAGAGGAGGAAGCCCGCGATCGAGACGACGTTGTTCGCGATCGGCGCCCACGCGTAGGGGCCGAAGACGCGCCGCGCATTGAGGGTCTCGCCCAGCAGCGCGAACATCCCGTAGAAGAGGATCTGCGGCAGGCACCACAGCGCGAACGCGGTCGCCAGGGCGTGCTGCTCCGGGATGAACCGCGCGGAGAACGCCGTCACCAGCAGGGGTGCGCAGAGCATGGCAAGTGCCGTGACGCCGAGCAGGATGACCGCCGCGAGCGTGAAGAACTTGGAGATGTACGCCTGCCCGCCGTCCTCGTGACCGCTCCACTTGACCACCTGCGGCACGATCACGGCCGTCAGGACGCCGGCCGAGATCACCTGGAAGATGTAGTTGGGCAGCTGGTTCGCGATCGCGAACGCGTCCGAGGCATGACCGATCGAGCCGATCGCGAGCACCAGCACCGTCGCGCGCAGCAGGCCCGTCACGCGGGAGACGAGCGTGCCCGCGGCAATCATCGCGCTCGCGCGCCCGATGCTATGCATCCGGGTCCTTCCGGTCGGTGTCGGCCGCGTCCTGTGCGCGCGGCCCGGCGACGTCCTGTGTCTCGGAGTCGGTGTCGGCGCCGTCCGGCGCCGCGGCATCCTGCGGACGGCGGCGACGGCGCTCGCGGCGGACGGTCCGCACGATGCCGATGCCGATCAGTCCGACGACCAACGCGCCGAGCACGACGATGCCGATCCGCTCCCAGTCGGCGCGCACCGTGACCTCGACGGTCTGGCGCGGCCCGATGTCCGCGAGCGTCGGGCTCTTGAGCGACAGCTCGATGTCGACGTCGCCGCTGCCGACGCGGGCCTCGACGGGCACCTGCACCGCCTGCACGCTGCGCGGCTGGATCGTCACCGGCACCATGTCGGCGACGTCGAGGCGCGGATCCGTCGGCCGGGCCAGCAGCGTGACCGTCGCCGGGTACGGCAGATCGTTGCGCACCCAGACCGGCAGATTCGCGCCGGCGCTGATCAGGTTGACCGGCTCCGGGTCCTGGATGCCGACGGCATTCGCGCGTTCCCGGGTGTTCTCACGGAACTGGCCCAGCACGTCTCGCCACTGCGGGCCCCGCCCGTCCCAGCCGACGCCGAGCACCTGCAGGGCCTCGGCCCGCACGAGTCCGGTGAGGGTCTCGGGTTGCTCGAGCACGGTGGCGGTGACGCCCACGCGCTCCTCGGCGTCCGCGAGCTCCGCGACGAAGTCGACGCGCTCCTCGTCCGGCGCCGTCTCGTCGGGCGTGATGGCGGCGGGCTCGCCGCCCAGCAGATCCTCCAGGCCCTGCGGATCGACCGCCGTGCTCAGCGTGACGACGTCCAGCGCGTCGCTCAGCCGCACGCCGAGCGGCGACGTGACCTCCTCCGCGCCCGCGTCGGCCTCCGCCTCGTTCTGCGCGTCCAGGTACCCGGTCGTGAGATCCCGGTCCAGCGCGACGAGCACGGGTGCGTCGCCGGCCTCGCGGCCCGCGAACCACAGCTCGGCGCTCGCGGCCGCGGCGGCGGCGTCCCGCTCCTGCGCGCCGTCGGTGCGGGCGACGGCGTCGATCGCGCGCGACGCCTCGGCGTCGTAGACCAGCCCCACGCCGCCCCCGGCCGTCTCACCGAAGGCCGGGACGGTGCCTCCGTCCGCCCCCTCCGCGGTCGCGCTGGAGGGGGTCAGGGCGACGGCCTCGGGATCCGCGGCGCGCAGGCCGTCGATCACGTCGGCGGTCGCGTGCCCCGGAGCGGGCCAGTAGAGAGACGTCTCCGCGTCGCCGATGTCGAGCAGGTCCTCGAGCGCCAGCTCCGACGTCTCGTCGTCGGGAACGCTGGCGGGCGACTCGGTCGGGGTCGGCGACGGATCCGGCGCGGTCTCGCGCTGCACGTATCCCTCGAGCGACAGCGGCTGCAGCGGCGCGGAGAGACCGGCCTGGAGCTGAGCCGCGACATCCGCGTCGCCGAACTGGAGCGCGAAGCGGTCGTTCGACACCAGGATCAGGTCTTCCAGCCACTCGACGGCGCTGAGGGGCGCGTTGTCGCCCAGGGCGCGGATCGCAGCGGGGATGGCCGGGTCCACGGCGAGGATCGCCTCGGATCCGGCCGCGGCCTCCAGCTGTGCGGTGAGCGCGCCGTCAGGTGCGGTGAGGGTCTCGAGGGCCGAGCCGTCGAGCATGCCGCCCCCGGCGAGAGGGGCCGTGATCGGCATGACGACGCCGACGGGCTCGGCCTCGTCCGCGACGACGACCACGCTCTCGGCCGTGGCGCCGTCGAAGCGGGCACGGAGCGGGTAGACGCCGGGACCGAGCTCGCCGAGCTCGTCGTGCCCCGCGGCGATCGTGACGCCGACGGTTCCGGTCTCGCCCGGGGCGACGTCCTCGGCCGTCCCCGAGCCGATGGGCGTGAGCTCGACATCCGCATCGTCGCCGCCGAGCCATGCCCGCAGGTCCTCACGGCCGTCGAGCGGCGTGCGGCCCAGCTCGATCACCGCGGTGGACCCCTCCAGCGCCTGATCCGAGACGTTCTCGATCGTGAGGGTCGTCGTCAGGGCGGTTCCGGGCCGCAACACGCCGCGGGAGGCGGCGGCGAGCGAGAGCTCGGGAGGCTCCTCCTCGGTCACGGCGGCCTGCACGGGCGGCGCGCACGTCAGCCCCAGGAGCACGGCGAACGCCGCAGCGGGGAGGGGGGCGAGGAAGCGCCGCCTGCTGTGGGCGGCCCGGCGCCGGGGGAGATCCGTCGTCATGGTGATTCTGATCGCGGCCCTGCCGGGGGCGGTCCGGCCGCGGATCCTCTCGATTCTACGGAGGAGGCTGTGGATCATCCGGATGCGACGGGCCGGAGCGATCCGCACCGGGTGCGCCGGCTCAGGCGCTGCGGCGTATCACGAGGCGTGTCGGGATGACCGTGCGGGCCGGGGTCTCGCCGCCCTCGACGCGGGTCAGCAGCAGGGCGACCGCCTCCCGTCCCAGCGCGTCGAAGTCCTGCGCGACGGTCGTGAGCGGCGGCTGGAACTCGGCCGCGTCCGCAACGTCGTCGAAGCCGATCACGGCCACGTCGGGGCGTTCCGCCTCGCGCAGCGCACGCAGCAGCCCGAGCGCCATCTGGTCGTTCGCGGCGAACACCGCGCCGACAGCGGGATCGGCCGCGAGTTCGCGGCCCACGGCGAAGCCCGACGCCGACGTCCAGTCGCCCCGGACCGGATCGGGAAGCACCGCCCCCTCCTGCGCCGACCGCCAGCCGTGCTCGCGCTGGTCGGCGGCGTAGGAACCTGCAGGTCCCGCGAGGTGATGGACGATCGGGTGACCGGATGACCGCAGGTGCGCGACGGCGGAGGCCGCTCCCCCGGCGTGATCCGACGCGATCACGGCGATGCCCTCGGTCGGCGCCGCGTCGACCGCGACGAGCGGGAATGCGGGCGCGGCGGCGGCGCGCACCGTGGGCGTGGCCTCGTTAAGTGCGATGACGCCGTCCACGCCCTGGTCGGCGAGCGCCGCGTACGCCGCAGAGAGCGCGTCGACCGTGTCGTCCCCGAGCGTCAGCACGAGCACCGCGTGGTCGCGTGCGGCTCCCGCCGCGACCACGGCTTCGAGCATGCGGGCGTTGCCCACCGACGTGAGCGTGCGCACCAGCACGCCGATCGTGCGCGTGCGCCCCGTGCGCAGCGCGCGCGCCGCCCGATGGGGTCGGTAGCCGAGCTCCGCCATGGCGGCCTCCACGCGGGCGCGGGTGTCCGGATCGACCCTCGCCGAGCCGTTCGCGACGCGCGAGACCGTCTGTCCGGACACGCCCGCGCGCCGCGCGACGTCCGCGGCCGACACGCTGCGCGCCATCCGATCACCCCTTGCTGTTGCGGGCACCGCAACCTCAGCACCTATCATGCATGTTGACGTCAACACGCGCACGCCGAAGGATTCCGATGACCTCCTCCCCGAATCAGACGACGCCAGAGCCGGTCGAGCTCGGTGCCGGCGTCGTGCGGCGCGCGACGACGCTCGCCGACGGTCGCGAGCTGCTCTACTACGACGACCCCGGCACGACCCTGCCCCCCGAGCGCCACGTCGACGAGCGCGACCTGCCGCCGCGTCCCGAGACCGCGACGATGCGCCGCGACGTCCTGACGGGCGACTGGATCTCGGTGGCCGCCGCGCGGCAGAGCCGCGTCGTGATGCCGCCCGCGGACCTGGATCCGCTCGCGCCCCAGTCGCCCACGAACCCGTCCGAGCTGCCGAGCCTGTACGACGTCGCGGTCTTCGAGAACCGCTCCCCCTCGTTCGGACCCGCGCTCGACAAGGCGGTCGGCACCGCGCCCGCGGCCGCCGATCCGGCGCGCGGACTCGACGACCTCGTCGCTCCGGGCCTCGGCCGCTCGCGCACCTCGGTCGGCCGCTGCGAGGTCGTGTGCTTCAGCCCCGAGCGCACGGGATCCTTCGGCACGCAGTCGGTCACGCGTGCGCGCACCGTGATCGAGGCGTGGGCCGACCGCACGGCGGCGCTGTCGGCGCTGCCGGGCGTGCGGCAGGTGTTCGTGTTCGAGAACCGCGGTGCCGAGATCGGCGTGACGCTGCAGCACCCGCACGGCCAGATCTACGCGTACCCGTACGTCACGCCGCGCACCAGCCTGCTGCTCGCCGCGATCGAACGCGAGGGCGCCGACCTGTTCTCGCGCATCATCGAGTTCGAGGCCGCAGGGCCCCGCGTGCTGCTGGAGGGCGAGCACTGGATCGCGTACGTGCCGTTCGCGGCGCGCTGGCCCATCGAGGTGCACATGGCACCCCGACGCCACGTCGCCGACTTCGCGGCGCTGAGCGACGCCGAGCGCGACGAGCTCGCCCCGCTGTACCTGCGGCTGCTGCGCGGCGTCGACGCGCTCTACGGGACGCCGACGCCGTACATCGCGGCCTGGCATCAGGCACCGGTCGACCTCGGGCGCGACAGCGCGCGGCTGCACCTGCAGCTGACGTCGCCGCGCCGCGGGGCCGACAAGCTCAAGTTCCTCGCCGGATCGGAGGCCGCCATGGGCGCCTGGATCGGCGACATCCCGCCCGAGCAGAGCGCCGATCGACTGCGTGAGGCCCTCGCAACCATCACGGAGGACGTCGAGTGACCGCGTCGCAGACCGCGCTGCAGGATGCCGCGCACCTCTTCACCGAGCTCGTCGGCGGGGAGCCGGAAGGGGTCTGGTCGTCCGCGGGCCGGGCGAACCTCATCGGCGAGCACACGGACTACAACGAGGGCTTCGTCCTCCCCTTCGCGATCCAGTACCGCACGTACGCGGCCGCGCGCCTCCGTCGGGACGGCGTGCTGCGCGTCGCGTCGACGTTCGCGCCCGGTGCCGTCGAGCTGCCGGTCCCCGCGCTCGCGGACGCCTTCGGCGGATCCGCGGGCGCCGCGGTCGCGGCAGGCACGGTGCCCGAGTGGGCGGCATACCCGCTCGGCGTGGCGTGGGCCGCGCTCGCCGCGGCCGGCCGCGCGGGAACGGACGTGCCGGGCGTCGACATCGCGATCGCCTCCGACGTGCCGGTCGGCGCGGGACTGTCCTCCTCGGCGGCCATCGAGGGCTCCGTCGCGGCCGCGCTGAACGACCTGTGGCGGCTCGACCTCGCACCGCTGGACCTGGCGAAGGCCGGTCGCCGCGCGGAGAACGAGGCCGTCGGCGCCCCGACCGGGATCATGGATCAGGTCTCGTCGATCATGGGCCGGGCGGATGCCGCGACGTTCCTCGACTGCCGGAGCCTCGAGACCCGCTCGGTCGATCTCGGCCTGGAGCGCGAGGGCCTCGTGCTGCTCGCGATCGACACCAAGGTCGAGCACGCGCATGCCAGCGGCGGCTATCGCGACCGTCGGGCCGCGTGCGAGCGCGGCGCCGCGGCGCTGGGCGTGCCGTCGCTGCGCGACGTCGGGGCAGCGGACCTCGACCGCGCTCGCGACCTCCTGGACGAGGTCACGTTCCGCCGGGTGCGGCACATCGTCACCGAGAATCAGCGCGTGCTCGACACCGTGGGGGCGCTCGGCGCGTCCGGACCGCGCGCGATCGGCGAGCTGCTCGTGGCGTCGCACGCGTCGATGCGCGACGACTTCGAGATCTCGGTCCCCGAACTCGACACGGCCGTCGAGGCCGCGCTCGGGGCCGGCGCGATCGGCGCGCGCATGACGGGCGGCGGCTTCGGCGGCTCCGCCATCGCGCTCGTCGAGGCGAGCGCTGCCGACGCGGTGGCGGACGCCGCCGCGCGGGCGTTCGCCGACCGCGGCTACACGGCGCCGCACGTCTTCGCCGTCGTGCCGTCGGAGGGCGCGCGGCGCGACAGCTGACCCACCGGGTCCGCCTTCGCGTGCTCCGTCATCCGCACAACGCAGGAGCCGATGGCGCCGACACGCCGAGGCGCCGGCGTGTCCCGGCGTGTCGGACGTGCCGATCCTGCGTCATGCGGACGGCGGGCATGAGAAGGGGGACCCGGACGGATCCGGATCCCCCGTGGATCGGCTCAGCGCGGCACGGGCGTCAGCTCGTCAGCTCGGGCGTGACGTCCTGCGCGCCGGTCACCGAGCGCTGGACCTCCACCTTGCGGGGCTTCGCCTTCTCGGTGATCGGGATGAGCACGCTCAGCACGCCGTTGTCGTACGTCGCCGAGATGCCGGCCGTGTCGATGCCCTGCCCCAGATTGAGCTGGCGCAGGAACGATCCCGTCGTGCGCTCGCGCGTGATCCACTTCACTCCCTCGGCGCTGCGCGCCGTGCGCTCCGCGCGGATTGTCAGCAGCTGGCCGTCCACGTCGATGTCGACGCTGCCCGGGTCGATCCCCGGGAGGTCGGCGCTCAGGACGTAGTGGTCGCCCTCGCGGTAGAGGTCCATCGGCATCAGCCGCGGACCCTGACGGTCGAACAGCTGCTCGGCCATGCGGTCGAACTCGCGGAACGGGTCGAAGAACATCGCCATCGTGATCTCCTCCTCTTGTCTGTTCGTGGCGCTTCAGACCTGAGTCGTGAGGACTCGCTATATGAATTAGCACTCTGGCGGTGAGAGTGCCAGATCCGATGGTTAAGAGTTCGCTGGAAGGCTGTTCGCACAGCGGACGGGCGCCGTCCTGCCGTCCTGAACCCGGCGACAGCCGGATGCGCGGGGTTGAATGGGAGCGTGACACCGCACCCCGACGCCGAGCTCTGCGCCGCCCTCGCGACCGATCTGCGCGCGGCGCGCTTCCGATCCGAAGCCCTGCGCGCCGCCTGGGGCGTCGAGGCGGACGATGCGATCGGCCGCGGCCTGCGCGTCCCGGCGCTGCGCGGTCTCGGGGACCGACAGGATGCGCTCGCCACGCTCGGCCGCCTGCTCGTGCTCGGCATGCCGCAGCCGCGGGCGACGGTCGACGCCGCGCTGCCGACGCTCGGCGCCGACGGGCTGCACGCGCTCGGGCTCGCCGAGCGCGCCGATCCCGTCGTGCCCCGCGCCATCATCCGGCCCCAGTCGTACCTCGACAGCGAGGGAGCCGGCGAGTGGTGGCTGGCGAGCGACCTCGACGAGATCGCCATGGGAGGGGGCGCGCTGGCCGAGGACCACGTGCTCGGGGTGGGCGGCGCCTCCCTCACGCTCGCGGCGCTGCAGCTGCCGACACCCGCGGAGCGCGTGCTGGATCTCGGCACGGGATGCGGCATCCAGGCGCTGCGGGCGCGGCGGTACGCCGCGTCTGTGGTGGCGACCGACCTGTCCGAGCGGGCGCTGGCGTTCACGCGGCTGAACGCGCTGCTCAACCACGACGAGGGCATCGAGACGCGTCTGGGCAGCCTGTTCGAGCCCGTGGCGGGAGAGACGTTCGACAGGATCGTGACCAATCCGCCGTTCGTCATCACGCCGCGTGCGGCCGGCGTGCCCGGTTACGAGTATCGCGACGGGGGCTGGTGGGCGACGCGCTCGTGGAGCAGGTCGTGCGCGGCGTCGGTGCGCATCTGCGGGAGGGCGGGCCCGAGCGCCCCGGCGGGACCGCGCAGCTGCTCGGCAACTGGGAGACCCGCGACGGCGTCGACGGACTGGAGCGCGTGCGCGCGTGGGTGGCCTCCTCCCCCGTGCCGCTCGAGGCGTGGGTGGTCGAGCGCGAGCAGCTGGATCCGATCCAGTACGCCGAGATGTGGATCCGCGACGGCGGCACGACGCCCGGCACGCCGCGTCACGACGAGCTGCTGGCCGCGTGGCTCGACGACTTCTCCGCGCGCGGCGTCACGGCGATCGGCTTCGGCTACGTGCTGCTGCGCCGCGCGACCGGCGCGCCTGCTCTTGCCCGCTACGAGCGCGTGACGCACCCGATTCCCTCGGAGGGCGGGCTCGGCGATCACCTCGCGCAGGCGCTCGCTGCGCACGACCGGCTGGCGGACATGGACGACGACGCGCTCGCCGCGGCGACGCTGCGCGCGGCCGCGGACGTCACGGAGGCACGGCACCACCTGCCCGGCATGGGCGACCCGCAGGTGATCGAGCTGCGCCAGGGCGCGGGGTTCGGCCGCGCCATCCAGGCGGATCCGGGGCTCGCGGCGCTCGTGGGAGCGTGCGACGGCGACCTGCCGGTGGGCCCGCTCATCGCGGCCATCGCCGACCTGCTGGAGGCGGACGGATCCGCCCTGCGCGCCGAGCTGCTGCCGCGCGTGCGGGAGCTGCTCGTCGACGGATTCCTGACGTTCGCCTGAGCCTGCGCCGGCGCGGCTACCCCACCGCGACCAGCGCGACCGCCGCCGCGCACGCGGCGAGCCCGACGGCCTGGCCGCGGTGGATGCGCTCGTGCAGCACGGCGGCGGCGAGGATCACGGTCGCGGCGGGGTAGAGCGACGCGATCACCGCGACCACGGTGAGCAGGCCCGCCTGCGAGGCGAGCAGGAACAGCGTGAGCGCGACCGCGCCGAGAACGCCGGGCAGCAGCGCCAGACCGGCGCGACGCGGCGGCAGCCGCAGCGGTGCGCGCACGGCGAGCAGGACGCCGAGCAGCACCAACGCGGCGACCACCATGCTCGCCGCGTTGGGCCACAGGCCGGCTTCCTCGCGCACCTGACCGATCGCGGCGAAGTAGGCGCCGAAGCCCGCGCCCGCGATCACGCCGTCGCGGACGGATGCCGCCGCGCCCTCGCGCGTCCCGCCCGCGGGATCCGGAGCCCGCGCCACGAGCCAGATCGCCACGAGCCCCACGGCGATGCCGACCCACGTGAGAGCGGCCGGCCGCTCCCCCGTCGCGACGCCGACGACGATCGGCACGGCTGCGCTCACCACGGCCGAGATCGGGGCGACTACGCTCATCCGGCCGCCGGCCAGTCCGCGATACAGGAACGCCGTGCCGAGCGCCGACCCGACACCGGCCACGCCCGCCCACAGGAAATCCGGCGGCTGGGGGCGGCCGCCGACCCACAGCGCCAGCAGCCCCGCGGTGAGCAGAGCGCCGAGCTGCCCCCAGAACGCAATGGTCCAGGCGCTGTGGCGCTTCGAGAAGAGTCCTCCGAAGAAGTCGGAGACGCCGTATGCGGCGGCGGATGCGAGCGCGAGCAGGATCGCCGTCATCCCGCCAGGCTAGCGGTGGGCCCACCCGTGGCGACGCGGGGTCGGCTCGGCACGACGCGGCCTCTCTAGACTGGAACCCATGCTCAACATGGCCGACGGTGTCGCGCGTCTCGGCGACCTGGCGGCCTCGCCGGTGGTGTCGGCGCTCGCCCGCGCGTTCGCCGACGCGGGGCACGATCTCGCGATCGTCGGCGGTCCGGTGCGCGATGCGCTGCTCGGCCGCGCGACGCACGACCTCGACTTCACGACGGACGCGCGTCCCGACGACATCCTGCGGATCATCACGCCGATCTCCTCGGCGCAGTGGGACATCGGCCGCGCGTTCGGCACGATCGGCGCCCGCGTGCGCGGCGAGCAGGTCGAGATCACGACCTACCGCGCCGACAGCTACGACGGCGTCACGCGCAAGCCCGCCGTGGAGTTCGGCGACACGCTCGAGGCCGACCTCGTGCGCCGCGACTTCACGGTCAACGCCATGGCGCTGCGCGTGCCCGAGGTCAAGCTGATCGACCCCACCGGCGGTGTCGAGGACCTCGTCGCCGGCGTCCTGCGCACTCCGATCGACCCGCGCATCAGCTTCGGCGACGATCCCCTCCGCATGCTGCGCGCCGCGCGCTTTGCATCCCAGCTGAACTTCGAGGTCGAGCACGGCACGCTCTCCGCGATCGAGGCGCTGCGCCAGACGCTGTCGATCGTGAGCCCGGAGCGGATCCAGGGCGAGCTCACGCGGCTGCTCGCGACGGACGATCCGGTGTCCGGCATCCGCGTGCTCGTCGAGACGGAGTTGATCGAGGAGTTCCTTCCGGAGGTGTCGGCGCTGCGCCTCGAGGTGGACGAGCACCATCACCACAAGGACGTGTACGAGCACTCCCTCACGGTGCTGCGCCAGGCGATCGACCACGAGCACGAGCGCTTCCCGGGGAAGGATCCGGATGTCCCGCTGCGCCTGGCCGCGCTGCTGCACGACATCGGCAAGCCCCGCACCCGCAAGCTCGAGAAGGGCGGCGTCGTCACGTTCCACCACCACGACATCGTGGGGGCGCGGATGGCGCGCAAGCGCCTGCAGGCGCTGCGGTTCGACGGCGACACGATCGACGCGGTGACGACGCTGATCGAGCTGCACCTGCGCTTCTTCGGCTACGCCGAGGGCGCCTGGACCGACTCGGCCGTGCGCCGGTACGTGCGCGACGCGGGTGCGCAGCTCGAGCGCCTGCACATCCTGACGCGCGCCGACGTCACGACGCGCAACCGGCGCAAGGCGCAGCGGCTCGCGACGGCGTACGACGACATCGAGGCCCGCATCGTGACCCTGCGCGAGCAGGAGGAGCTCGACGCCATCCGGCCGGAGCTCGACGGCAACCGCATCCAGGAGGTGCTCGGCATCACTCCGGGGCCCCAGGTGGGCAAGGCGTACCGCTTCCTCCTCGACCTGCGCCTGGACGAGGGCGTGCTCGGCGCCGACGAGGCCGAGCGGCGCCTGCGCGAGTGGTGGGCGGCGCAGGGCTGATCCGGCACGCCTTCCGGGGCGCGCGCGCCCGTTCGGCTAGGCTCGGCTCTCGACTTCCCGTCGCCTCGTGCCCGATCCCGTGCCGAGAGACGGTGCCGCCACGAACAGCACTGCGAGGCCGAACGTGACAGACTCCCCCGCTCCCGACGCCCCCCGAAGCCCGCTGCGCATCCTGATCGGGGCCGACACCTTCGCGCCCGACATCAACGGCGCCGCGCGCTTCGCCGAGCGGCTCGCGGCCGGTCTCGTCCAGCGCGGCCACGACGTGCACGTCGTCGCGCCGAACAGGCGGTATGCCGACGAGCCGAACCGCACCGAGACGATCGAGGGCGAGGCCATGACGCTGCACCGCCTGCCGTCGGTGCGGCTGTGGTGGCACGAGTGGCTGCGCTTCGTGTGGCCGTGGCGCGCCAAGCACCACGCGCGGCGCGTGCTCGACCGCGTCAAGCCCGATGTCGTGCACATCCAGTCGCACATCGTGATCGGGCGCGGGCTCGCGCGCGAGGCGCGCAAGCGCGGCATCCGGGTCGTCGCCACGAATCACGTGATGCCGGAGAACATCCTGGATCACACGGCGCTGCCGGACTGGGCGAACGACCTCTTCGTGAAGCTCGCGTGGAAGGACGCGGCGCGCACCTTCCGCCTCGCGTCGGCGGTCACGACGCCGACGCGTCGCGCGGCCGACTTCCTCGAGTCGGCGATCGACATGCCAGGGGTCATCCCCATCAGCTGCGGCATCGATCGCACGCAGTACAGCGCTGACCTCGAGCCGCGCGCGGAGAACCGGATCGTGTTCGTCGGCCGGATGACGGCCGAGAAGCAGGTCGACGTGATCCTGCGCGCGCTGGCGAAGCTCGACCCGGCACTGGACGCGAAGCTCGACCTCGTCGGGCAGGGCGACCAGGAGCACGCGCTGCAGGCCCTCGCCGCCGAGCTGGGGGTGCAGGACCGGGTGACGTTCCACGGCCTGTCGACCGATGCCCACCTGCGCGCGACCCTCACCCGCGGCAGCGTGTTCGCCATCGCGTCGATCGCCGAGTTGCAGTCGATCGCGACGATGGAGGCGATGGCGTCGGGTCTGCCGATCGTCGCCGCGAACGCCGTCGCGCTGCCGCACCTGGTGCACGAAGGCGAGAACGGATACCTGTTCGAGCCGGGCGACGCCGACGACCTCGCCGCGAAGCTCACGACCGTGCTCACCGCCTCCCCCGAGGAGCGCCTGCGTCTGCAGCGCGCATCGCTCGAGGGCGTGCTCGTGCACGACATCAACCGCACGCTCGACACGTTCGAGGCGCTGTATCGCGGCGCGGCGCCGCATGTCCTCCTGGATCGCCGCGGCGAAGCGCAGCCGGCCTAGCGATCGGGAGCACCGCGCGTGCACATCGTGATGTTCGCGGATCAGCACGTCGAGACGCTCGGCGGCGCCCAGGTGTCCACGCGCCTGCAGCGCCGGTACCTCGAGCGGGCGGGGCACACCGTGACGATCGTCGCGCCCCGCCGGCATGGCGCCCGCGCCGCGATCAAGGCGGACGACCCTGGCTATCTCGATCTGCCGTCGATCCCCGTCACCCCGGACCGGGAGTACGCGCTCTCCTGGCCCGGACGCGCCGCCGACCGGGTCGTGGACGCGGAGATGGCGCGGCGACCGCAGGCGGATCTCGTGCACGTGCAGGCCGACTTCTGGGGCGCATTCCTCGGCTACCGCTATGCCGCCCGGCACGGGCTGCCCGTCGTGCACACGATGCACAACCGCGTCGACGTGGGGATCGAGGCGACCGCGCCGTTTCCCGGTCTCGTGCTGCGTGCGCTGAACGGATGGCGCCGCGCGGCGCTGCGTGGTCGCGCGGGCGGGGCGCCGACGGGCGTGGACGGGTGGGCGTACCTGCGCGGCCTCGCGCGCGGAGCCGAGGCCGTGACCGCTCCCTCCGGCCACTTCGCGCGGCGCCTGGAGGCGCACCGCGTGTTCTCCCCCGTCGATGTGGTGTGGAACGGGATCGACGACGACCTCCTCGACCGCGTGCGCGCCGAGGCGCCCGACGTCCGCGCCCCCGGTGTCCCGCGGTTCGTCTGGCTGGGCAGGATGAGCCCGGAGAAGCGCCTGCTGCCGTTCCTGGAGGCTCTCGCCGAGGCAGATGTCGCCTGCGAGGTCGAGGTGATCGGCGGCGGTGCGCAGCTCGCGGCGGCGCGCAAGCTCGTGGCGCAGCACCGTCTCGCGGTGCGCTTCGCGGGCAAGCTGCCGTACGACGAGGTGCTGCGGCGCATCGCGGCGGCGGACGCGCTGGTGCAGACGTCCATCGGATTCGAGACGCAGGGCATGACCCCGTTCGAGGCGGCGTCGCTCGGGACGCCGGCCGTGATCAGCGACCCTGACATCGCGGACGAGATCGGCACCGGGGTGTGGCGCGTCGACGCGCCCGCGGACGAGCCGGGACGGATCCGCGCGCTCGCCGCCACCCTGCGTCGAGCCGCGGCCGACATCGCGGCGGGCACCGCGCCCGCGCCGGATCCGGAGATGCCGGCGAAGTTCCGGCAGTCGTCCCGCACGGCGGCGATGGTCTTGGTGTACGAGCGGGTGGCCCGCTAGCGCCTCAGTCGCGCTCGGGGACGCGCAGGGCGTCGGTGTGCACGCGGCCGTAGCCGTCGATGCGCACCTCGTGCAGCGTGGCTGCGATGGCGGCGATCGAGAGGATTGCGAAGAGGATGAGAATGAACATGGCAGTCATCCTGCGCTTGTGCTGATCCTGCCAACAGTGGCAGGATCGTCATATCTCGCAGGAAAACTGCCACGTGTCCGCCCCGTCCCGAGGAGCCCCATGAGAACCGTCGCGTGCATCGTGCAGGAGGGCTTCGCGCCGTTCGAGTTCGGCGTCGCGTGCGAGGCGTTCGGCCTCGACCGCACGGCCGAGGGGATCGAGAAGTTCGACTTCCGCATCGTCACGCCCGAGCCCGGCGCCGTGACCTCCAACCTCGGCTTCTCGGTCAACGTCCCCGACGACCTGCAGTTCGCGGAGACGGCCGACATCGTCGTCGTGTCCACGCAGCCGAAGTCGGCCTGGGGCCGGATCGACACGCGCGTGGCGGCGATCATCCGCTCGGCCGTCGAGCGCGGCGCGTGGGTCCTGAGCGTCTGCAGCGGCGCCTTCGTCCTGGCCGCGGCCGGCGTGCTCGACGGGCGCCGCGCGACGACGCACTGGCTGTACGCCGACACCATGGCCCGGATGTACCCGCGCATCGAGGTGGATCCGGACGTGCTCTACGTGCAGGACGGGCGCATCATCACGAGTGCGGGCACCGCCGCGGGACTGGACGCGTGCCTGCACCTGCTGCGCCAGGAGCTGGGAGCCGAGGCCGCCAACCGCATCGCGCGCCGGATGGTCGTCGCGCCGCAGCGCGAGGGCGGGCAGGCCCAGTTCATTCTGAAGCCGATGCCGGATCAGAGCGGCCTGTCGCTCGCACCGGTCGCGGACTGGGCGGTCGAGAATCTCGACCGCGACCTCACCGTCGAGCAGCTCGCGAATCGCGCGCACATGTCTCCCCGCACGTTCGCGCGGCGGTTCAAGGCCGACTACGGCACCACGCCCGCGGCATGGCTCGCGCGGCAGCGCATCATCCACGCGCAGCGCCTGCTCGAGGAGACCGAGTGGGGCCTCGACCGCATCGCGGACGCGTGCGGCTTCGGATCGGCGGCCGTGCTGCGTCAGAACTTCTCCCGGGTGCTCGGCACGACGCCCACGGCGTACCGCGCCCGCTTCGCCTGTCCGCCCGTCGCGCAGACACGCGAGGTCGCGGGCAGCGCGGCCGCCTGAACCCTCGCGAGCGCCGGCGGCGAACGGGTCAGCCGGTGTACACGCGCACGAGCACGGGCAGGACGCCGCTCCACAGCGCCGTCTGGATGAGCGTGACGACGAAGTAGCCCAGGGCGATCGCCGCGAGCAGCTTGCGCGGATGGCGGAGGCCGATGATCGCGCACGCCGCCCCGACGAGCATCAGGATGAGCGAGCCCACGCCGATCACGGTCGCGAGGGAGGAGATCGGCAGCGGCAGCCGGTCCACGAGCATCGGCAGGTACGAGCTGAGGGCGCCCCCCGCGGCGACCAGGGCAGCCAGTGCCAGCGCGACGACCGCCAGCACGTTGGGTCCATCGGGGCGGCGCTCCGCGGGCTGAGCGGGAGTGAAGGTCATCGTCCGCTCCTCACAGCACGGCCATCGCGGCGCGGCCGGCGAACTGGACGATGCTGAGGACGGCGCTCAGCACGGGGACGATGCCGACGCCGATCGCGACGCCCGCGAGCACGACGCGCACGCGCCGCGACACCGCGATCGCGCCGGCGACGATTGCGCCGATGCCGAGCAGGGTCGCCATCAGACGCACGGGCAGGCTCGCGAGGCCGAGCGTGGAGAAGTCGCCGGAGGCGATCACCGCCGCCTGCACGAAGAGCTCGGCGAACACGGTGAGGATCACCGCACCCGCGCAGACCGCCGCGACGATCACCGGCGCGCCGCCGCGCACCGGCGGCGAGGCGGGCGGGAGGCCCTGCGCCGCATACGGCGGCGGGTCGTACGGCGGCTCGGCGGGACGGGTCACGGGGTCAGGCTAGCGCCGGTCCCCCGCGTGGGGGATGCTCTTCCGCGGGGCGCGATCATCCTGTTAAACTTGAGCCAGCGCGACTCAAGTTTGTAGACGCGTTCGCCCAGAAGGTTTCGCCCGGGATGTGAGGAGAGGCTGTGACGGATCAGAAGCAGGAGCAGCAGAGCGCGCTCGAGCAGTTCGGCATCGACCTGACCGAGCAGGCGCGCGCAGGGAAGCTCGACCCCGTGATCGGGCGGGACTCGGAGATCCGGCGCGTGAGCCAGGTCCTCACGCGCCGCACCAAAAACAACCCGGTGCTGATCGGCGAACCCGGCGTCGGCAAGACCGCCGTGGTCGAGGGCCTCGCGCAGCGCATCGTCGCGGGCGACGTGGCGGAGAGCCTGAAGGACAAGCGCCTGATCAGCCTCGACATGTCGGCCCTCGTGGCGGGAGCGATGTATCGCGGCCAGTTCGAGGAGCGGCTGAAGAACGTGCTGAAGGAGATCACCGAGTCCGAGGGCCGGATCATCACCTTCATCGACGAGCTCCACGTGCTCATGGGCGCGGGCGGCGGTGAGGGATCGGTCGCCGCGTCCAACATGCTCAAGCCCATGCTCGCGCGCGGCGAACTGCGCCTGATCGGCGCCACGACGCTGAACGAGTACCGCGAGTTCATCGAGAAGGACGCGGCGCTCGAGCGCCGCTTTCAGCAGGTGTATGTGGGCGAGCCGTCCGTCGAGGACACCGTGGCGATCCTGCGCGGGCTCAAGGGGCGCTACGAGGCCCACCACGGGGTCACGATCACGGACGGCGCGCTCGTCGCGGCGGCGGCGCTGTCGAACCGGTACATCCCGAGCCGACAGCTCCCCGACAAGGCGATCGACCTGATCGACGAGGCGATGAGCCGCCTCAAGATGGAGATCGACTCCTCCCCCGTCGAGATCGACCAGCTCAAGCGCCAGGTCGACCGCATGCGCCTCGAGGAGCTTGCGCTCAAAAAGGAGAAGGATCCCGCCTCGAAGGAGCGTCTGGCGAGGCTGCGCGAGCAGATGGCGGCATCCGAGGCCGAGCTGCGCACGCTCGAGGAGCGCTGGGCGCGCGAGCGCGGTGGCCTGAACCGCGTGGGCGACCTGAAGAAGCGTCTGGATGCGGCTGTCACCGAGCGCGACCGCGCGCTGCGGGAGGCCGACTATGCCAAGGCCTCGAAGCTGCAGTACGAGACCATCAAGCAGCTCGAAGCGGAGCTCGCCGAGGCGGAGAAGCAGGCGGAGGCCGAGGGCGAGGAGCCGCGCATGGTCAACGAGCAGGTCACGGACGACGACATCGCCCAGGTGATCGCGTCGTGGACCGGCATCCCCGTCGGGCGCCTGCTGCAGGGCGAGACGGAGAAGCTGCTGCACCTCGAGGCCGAGCTGGGCCGCCGGCTGATCGGGCAGAAGGACGCCGTGAAGGCCGTCTCCGATGCGGTGCGCCGCTCGCGCGCCGGCATCAGCGACCCGAACCGGCCCACGGGATCCTTCCTGTTCCTCGGCCCGACGGGCGTGGGCAAGACCGAGCTCGCGAAGGCGCTCGCCGAGTTCCTGTTCGACGACGAGCACGCCATGGTGCGCATCGACATGTCCGAGTACGGCGAGAAGCACTCGGTGTCGCGCCTGGTCGGCGCCCCGCCCGGCTACGTCGGCTACGAGCAGGGCGGCCAGCTGACCGAGGCGGTGCGCCGCCGCCCCTACAGCGTGGTGCTGCTCGACGAGGTCGAGAAGGCGCATCCCGAGGTCTTCGACGTCCTGCTGCAGGTCATGGACGACGGCCGGCTGACCGACGGGCAGGGACGCACGGTCGACTTCAAGAACGTGATCCTGATCCTGACGTCGAACCTCGGCTCGCCGATCCTGATCGATCCGACGGTGTCCGCCGATTCGAAGCGCGAGCAGGTGCTGCAGCTCGTGCGGCAGGCGTTCAAGCCGGAGTTCGTGAACAGGCTCGACGACATCGTGATGTTCCAGGCGCTCAGTCACGACGATCTCGCGCAGATCGTGGAGCTGCAGGTCGACCTGCTGCAGCGCCGGCTGTCCGACCGCCGCCTCACGCTGGCGGTCACGCCCGACGCCCGCGCCTGGCTGGCCGACCGCGGCTACGACCCGATCTACGGCGCGCGTCCGCTGCGGCGCCTGATCCAGACCGAGATCCAGGACCGGCTGGCGCTGGCGATCCTCTCGGGGGGCGTGCGCGACGGCGACACGGTGCGGGTGGACGTGCCCGCGGACGGCTCTCAGCTCGTGGTGACGAGCCAGGGACAGGCTCCCCAGCCCGACGAGGACGAGGACGAGGACGTCATCGACGCCGAGATCGTCGAGGACTGATCCCGCCGGGGCCGCGGGCTCTCAGGCGTCCACGGTGCGGATTGGCACGCCGGGGACGCCGGCCTCCGCGCGGAACAGCGCGCCGGCGACCGGCTCCTCGTGCGGCTCCAGGCCCTCGCGCGACGTCGTGATGAAGAGCGTGGTGCCGTGGGGGCCGCCGAGCGCGCACGAGGTCACCTGCCGGGCGCCCACCTCGATCACCTCGCTCAGGGTGCCGTCGGCGTCGTAGCGGCGCACGGCCGCGCCCCCGTGCAGCGCCGTCCAGACGCCGTCCTCGACGTCCACGCACAGGCCGTCGGGGTGACCGGCGTCCTCGGGCACGGACACAAACGGTCGCCGATCCCGCAGCTCGCCGTCCTCGGCGACGTCGAACACGTCGATCCGGCCCGTCTCGGTGTCCGTGAAGTACGCCCGCGTGCCGTCGGCGCTGAAGCCGAGGCCGTTGGACACCGTCAGCCCGCCGAACAGCCGTTCGGCCGTGCGATCCGGGTTCAGCCGCCACATGGCCGCGACGCCGGGCGACTGGTCGTAGGCCATCTGGCCCGCCAGCAGCCGCCCCTGGGGGTCTACGCCGCCCTCGTTGAAGCGTACGGGGCCGTCCCACAGGTCGGGCGTGACCCACTCGCGGCGGTCGTGCGCGTCGTACGCGGCGAATGCGCGCTCGGTCGCCACGACGAAGCCGCCCGACGTGCGCGGCCGCAGCAGCGCGGCGACGGGCGAGTCGACGTGGAGCCGCCGCACCGAACCGCTCGCCTCGTCGAGCGAGAGGACGTCGCCCGCGAGCATGTCGACGAAGCGGAGCCCTCCCCATCCGTCGTGCCATACGGCGCCCTCGCCGTGGTAGGTCACGGAGTCGGTGATCTGCTCTGCCTGGGGCATGGTCCTCCTGTCGCGCCGCGGACGCTGCCGCTGCGATCGACGCTAGCCGGAACTGCGCCCTCGGCGGGGACGACGAAGGGCCGGCGGGAGATCATCCCACCGGCCCTCTCGTCTCGTCTCGACCGCGACGGCGGCCGCGACGGATCAGGCGTTGACGATCAGCGAGTCCGCGATCGGGCGGCGCGTGCGCGGGGCGGTCTCGCGCTCGCGCAGCGCCTCGGGAAGCGCGTCGAGGTCGCCGAACTCGCCCAGCGCCGTGACCGTGAACGGGCGCTCGTTCTGCGCGAGGTTGAAGTGTGCGGCGACGGCGGCGGGGTCGAAGCCGGTCATCTGGTGCACGACGAGGCCGTCGTGGTGCGCCTGCACCGACAGGTGGGCGACGGCCTGGCCGAGGTCGTACAGCGCGGTCGGGAGCTCGCGGCCCTCGTCGTCGTGCGTCACGGCGATCGCGACGAGCAGCACGGCGGCGGCCGGAGCCCACGCCTGGTTGAAGCCCATCAGCGTCTCGGCGATCGCGGCGTGCTCCGCGGTGCCGCGGCGCGCGACGATGAACTTCCAGGGCTGGATGTTGTTCGCCGACGGCGTCCAGCGGGCGGCCTCAAGCGCGCTCGAGAGCTTCTGCTCGTCGATGGGAGCGGTCGCGTCGTAGGCGCGAGGGCTCCAGCGTCCGGCGAGGACGTCGAGGACGGGGTGGTCGGTGATCGCGGTGCGGTCGAACGTGGCAGCGCCCATGCGGGTCTCCTTGTTGCTGGGGTGGAGGTTCATGGGCGCCGTTGCCCTCGGGGGAGTCCAACCCCGAGCCCGCGGTTGTATTCCCGTGAATCGACCGGGATGCCGGGAACGACGAAGGCGCGCGCCCTCCGGAGAGGACGCGCGCCTTCGATCGCTGAGAGGATCAGCCCTTCAGTGCCTCCGAGAGCTTCACGCGGGCGCCCATCCGCAGCAGCGAGTTCTCGTAGATCTTCGCGCCGAGCGCGATCACCACGAGGCACGTCGCGAGCATGATCGCGAGCGACACCAGCGGCTCCCACCACATCGCGTCGCCGAAGAACAGCCGGATCGGCATGGCCACGGGCGCCGAGAACGGCACGTACGACATGATCGCCATCGCCACGGGGTTCTCGCCGAGGAACAGCACGAGGAAGTACGGGATCATCGTCAGCCACATCACCGGCGTGAGCGTCGGTCCCGAGTCCTCCTGGCGCGAGACGAGCGATCCGGCCGCAGCGAACATCGCCGCGAGCAGCAGGAACCCGAACAGGAAGAACACCGCGAACCACACGATGGGCGTGCCGAGGCCCTGCAGCACGTCCGTCTGGCCCGTGACCACGAGACCGATCACGGCGACCGTGATCAGCAGCAGGATCTGCCCGATCGCGAGGATGGCGTTGCCGAGCACCTTGCCTGCCAGCAGCACGCGCGCGGGGATCGCCGAGATCAGGATCTCGATCACGCGCGTCTGCTTCTCCTCGATCACGCTCATCGTGATGGGGGAGCCGAATGTGATCGCGGCGCCCATGAAGACGACGCCGAAGATGATGCCCAGGATGTAGCGCATCGGTCCTTCGTCATCTGCTTCCGGATCGAGCAGCTCGATCGTGGGCGCCACCGACAGGAGCGACACGAGCGCATCCGGCGCCTCCTGGTCGGCGATGATCAGCACGCCGGTGGGCGAGGCGGAATCGGCGAGCAGGGCCGCCTCGACCGTGCCGTCCGACACGAGCGCCTCCGCCTCCGAGCGATCCGCGACCGATGTGACCTCCAGGCCGTCCGTGTCGGGAAGCTGCGCGGCGACGTCCGATGTGGCGGCGATCTGCGTCGTGCCCGCCGAGCCGGCCTGGAAGCCCATCCACAGCACGCCGGCGAGGGCGAGCAGGAGCAGGATGGCTGTCGAGATGAGGAAGGACCGGCTGCGGAGCTTGCCGCCGATCTCGCGCTCGGCGACGAGCCAGACGCCCTGCGGGGTCGAGAGCGTCGCCTCGGGGCGCTGGCGCGTGGGCGCCGGAGCGGAAGCAGTCGTCGTGCTCACTGGATGACCTCCTTGAAGATCTGGGCGAGCGACGGGCGCTGCGGCGCGAACGCCGCGACCTCGCCGCGTTCGAGGGCGCCGCGCAGCACGCGCTGCGCGACCTGGTCGTCGGCCGCGTCGAACACGGCGTAGCCGCCGTCGAACTGCACGACGTCCACCCCGGGCTCGTCGCGCAGCCAGCCGGTGTCCGCCGAGGAGATCAGCTCGAACCGGCGCGACGCGTGGCGCGCGCGCAGCTCATCGCGCGAGCCGTTCGCCCGGATCGTGCCGCCCGCGATGATGACGAGGTCGTCGCACAGGCGCTCGACGACATCGAGCTGATGCGACGAGAACAGCACGGAGACGCCCGCCGCCGCACGCGCCTGCAGCACGGCGGCGACGACGTCCACGGCGAGCGGGTCGAGTCCCGAGAACGGCTCGTCGAGGATCAGCACCTCGGGGTCGTGCACGAGCGCCGCCGCGATCTGCGCGCGCTGCTGGTTGCCGAGGGACAGAGCCTCGATGTTGTCGTTCAGCCGCTCCCCCAGCCCGAGCTGCTCGAGCAGCTCGGTGGCGCGGGTCGTGGCGTTCTCCTTCGAGATCCCGTGGAGGCGCGCGAGGTACACGATGTGCTCGAGCACGCGCATCTTCGGGTAGAGGCCGCGCTCCTCGGGCATGTACCCGAAGCCGCGGCGGTCGGCGGCGTCGAGGCGCGCGCCGTTCAGCGTCACCTCTCCCCCGTCGAGTGCCAACAGGCCCAGCACGATCCGCATGGTCGTGGTCTTGCCGGCGCCGTTTCCGCCGACGAAGCCGGTGAGCCGGCCGGGTGCGACGTCGAACGAGACGTCGTCCAGCACCCGCCTCTCGCCGTAGCTCTTCGTGATCCCGCTCAAGGTCAGCATCCGCGATCCCTTTCGTCCATGGATCCCACGCTAGGGATCCGGGCTCGGGGGCGACTCCCCCGCCGGGCGGATCTTGGTTCTCCCCCGTGCGGCGGACCCGCGGCGTCGAGGCGCGAGTCGATGCCGTCAGGCGAAGCCGTGGCGATGCGCGTACACGACCGCCGCCACGCGGTCCCGCGCGCCGAGCTTCTGAAGGACGTTCGACACGTGCGTCTTCACGGTGGCCTCGCCGATGAAGAGGCGCTGGGCGATCTCGGCGTTGCTCAGGGCGTCGGCCAGCAGCCGCAGCACCTCGCGCTCGCGCTCGGTCAGGCCGGGATCCGGCGCCTGGGGCGCCGCGGCGGACGGCGCGTGGCGCTCGATCACGCGGCGGGTCACCTCGGGCGCCAGCAGCGCGTCACCCGCGGCGGCGACGCGCACCGCGGCGACCAGCTCCTCGGGACCGGCGTTCTTGAGCAGGAAGCCGCTCGCGCCGGCGTCGAGCGCCGCGAACAGGTAGTCGTCGCGGTCGAAGGTCGTCACGATCACGATCTTGGGCGCACGGTCGTGCTCGAGGATGCGGGCGGTCGCCTCGATGCCGTCCATGCCGGGCATCTGGACGTCCATCAAGATCACGTCGGGAGACACCTCACGCGCGACCGCGACGGCCTCGGCACCCGTGCCGGCCTCCCCCACGACCTCGATTCCCGAGGCCTGCAGGATCATGCGGAAACCCATGCGCATCGTGGCATGGTCGTCGACGAGCATCACGCGCGGGCTCATGCGGCACTCCCGGTCTTGATCGGAACGCGGACGCGGACGAGGTAGCCGCCGCGATCGCGCGGGCCGAACTCGAGCGATCCGCCCGACGCGATCGCGCGCTCGCGCATGCCGAGCTGGCCGAGGCCGGGGCGGGCCGCAGGCCGCGTGCGCCCCGTGTTCGCGACCTCGAGCTCCACCGCATCGGCGTCGTAGCGCAGACGCATGTCGGCCGCGACGTCCGGACCGGCATGGCGCCGCGCGTTCGTCAGCGCCTCCTGCGCGATGCGATACAGGTTCACGTGCACGGTCTCGGGCACGTCGACCGGATCCCCCACCACCGTGAAGGTGGTCGGCGTGCCCGCGGCGGTCATCTCGTGCGCGAGCGATGCGAGTCCTTCCAGGCGCAGCGTCGAGGCCTGCTCGTCGCCCGTCTCGGGCGCACGCAGCGTGTCGAGCAGCAGGTGCAGCTCGTCGATCGCGCCCCGCGCCGATTGTTCGACGGCCGCGAGTATTCCTCGGGCGGCATCCGGGTCGCGATCGAGCACCGTGCGCGCCGCGCCGGCCTGGACGCCCATGGCCGAGACGTGGTGCGCGACCACGTCGTGCAGCTCGCGCGCGATGCGCACGCGATCGAGCATGACGGCCTGCGCGGCGGACATCTCGCGTTCCTCCTCGAGCTCGCGCGTGCGGCGGCGCAGGGCGTCGCGATCCCGCGCGGCGGCGTACGCCCGATCCCCGAGGTAATACGCACCGCCGAAGTAGGCGACGTTCACGAGCCAGAGGATGAGCATGTACGCGACGTAGGGCGAGAAGGCCCCGGCCGTGTCGGGCATGTTCTCGCTCGGGTTCACCGCGCCGAGATATGTCGATACGAGCATCCAGATGAACATGCCGAGGATGATCAGCCAGCGGGCCCAGGCCGCGCGACGCCGGTCGTCCATCCACGCGCCCATCGTGTAGAACGCCACGAACACGGTCACCTGGCTGACATACAGCTCCGCGAGCTCGAGCGACGTGCCGGCGAAGTAGGCACCCGAGATCGTCACGGCGACGGCGACGGGGAAGCGCCGACGCACCGCGAGCGGCAGGGTCGTCAGCGCGGCGAAGAGCAGCGGCCACGCGCCCGCATCGTCGCGGAAACTGAACAACTGCGACAAGGCCGACAGCGCGACGCTGAGGATGGCCGCCACGAACAGAGCGCCGGCGAGCACGACGTCCGCGCGCAGCTCCCGGTGTGTCGGACGCGCCCGCGGCGCCGCGTCGGGCGCGGTCGGGAGGCCTCCGGTCGTGCGTGGTTCACGCGTGAGAAGCGCCATCCTCCCACGGTACGGACTCCGCGTCCGAGCGACCTCCCCCGCGCGACGGACATCGTCCGTACCGACGTCTTGACACCTCTACTTGTTTTTTGCAAGCATGAGCAGGCCGGAGGGCGAGATCGAACCGGCGACGCAGATCCCCGATCCGGCGCGCTCCATCCGCGCCGCAGCAGAGAAGCAGGAGAACGTCATGCCCACCAACATCTTCGTCAACCTCCCCACCGCCGACCTGCCGAAGGCGAAGGAGTTCTACGCGGCGCTCGGCGCCGAGATCGTGCCCGAGTTCACCGACGACAACGCGGCCTGCGTGAAGTGGGACGACAACGTCTTCTTCATGGTGCTCACCAAGGAGTACTTCGGCACGTTCACCGACAAGGCGGTCGTCGACCCCGCTGGCGCGGCCCAGGTGATTACGGCTCTCAGCCGCGAGTCCCGCGAGGACGTCGACGCCATCCGTCAGCGCGTGCTCGACGCCGGCGGCTCCGAGCACAAGGACCCGCAGGACTACGGCTTCATGTACTCGGTGAGCCTCGCCGATCCCGACGGCAACATCATCGAGTTCCTGTGGATGGACCCGGTGGCGGCGGAGAAGGGCCCTGAGGCCTTCATGGCGGAGTCGTCGGGAGCCTGAGTCGTTGGCAACGCGCAGCTACGGGCAGTACTGCGGCGTCACGACGGCGGTCGAGCTGGTCGCGGAGCGGTGGGCGCTGCTCATCATCCGCGACCTGCTCGTCGGGCCGCGGCGCTACACCGACTTGAAGCAGGGACTGCCCCGGATTCCCACGAACATCCTCAGCACCCGCCTGAAGGAGCTGCAGGACGGCGGGGTGGTGCGCCGCGTGCCGATCCCGCGATGCGGGCTGGTCTACGAGCTGACCCCCTACGGGCGCGAGCTCGAGCCGATCGTGCTCGCGCTCGGACGCTGGGGATTCCAGCGCATGGGCGACCCGGCGGAGGGTGACGTCGTCACCGCCGACTCGCTCACCATGGCGCTGCGCACGGCGTTCCAGCCGGTGGCGGCGGCCGACATGCCGTCGACGACATACGAGCTGGGCGTCGGACCCGTGACCCTCGGGGCGCGTGTCGCCGAAGGAACGCTGGAGGTCTGGCAGATCGCTCCCGCGGCGCCGCCCGTCGGCGGCGTGCTGCCCGAGGGGGAGCCGGACATCCGGATCGCCGCCGGCCCCGCGATCCGACGTGTCATCTCGGGGGAGCTGGCGCCCTTCGACGCGATCGAGCAGGGGCACGTGGTCGTCGTCGACGGCGATCCCGTGCTGCTCGAGCGGTTCGCCGCCACGTTCCACATCGACCCCGGCGCTCGCGCCGCCTGAGGGTCGCGCGTCAGCCGAAGATCATCGGGACGTCGTCGTCCTCGTCCGCGGCCGGGAAGTCGAGATCGACGACCACGGGAACATGGTCGCTGGGAGCGTCGCCCTTGCGCTCATCCCGGTGGATCGCGGCGCCCGTCACGGCGTCGGCCAGGGCGCGGGAGCCGAGGATGAAGTCGATGCGGAGCCCCTGGTTGCGCGGGAACTTCAGCGCCTTGTAGTCCCAGTACGTGTAGCCCTCGGGCACCAGCGGCCGCACGACGTCGCTCACGCCTGCCGACTCCAGCGCGGCGAACGCCGCGCGCTCGGCGGGGGAGACGTGCGTCGTGGCGCCCTCGACAACCTGCGGATCGCCGTTGTCGGCGTCCGTCGGGGCGATGTTGAAGTCGCCGACCAGGGCGAGCGGCAGGTCGGGCTGCGCCGCGAGCGCCTGCCGGGTGTGCTCCTCGAGCGCCTTCAGCCAGTGCAGCTTGTAGACGTAGTGCGGGTCGTGCAGCGAGCGTCCGTTCGGCACGTACAGGCTCCACACGCGCACTCCGCCGACCGTGGCCCCGATCGCGCGCGCCTCCTGCGGCGCATCGGGCCCGTCGTGGTCCTTGAGGAAGCCGGGCATGCCGGTGAAGGCATACTCCACGTCCTCGATCGGCTCGCGGCTCGCGATGGCGACGCCGTTCCACTGGTTCAGGCCGTGTGCCTCGACGTGATAGCCCGCCGCCTCGAACTCCGCGTAGGGGAACTGCTCGGGCTTGCATTTGATCTCCTGCATCGCCAGCACGTCGATGTGCTCGCGCTCGGCGAAGGCGACGATGCGTCCCACGCGGGCGCGGATCGAGTTCACATTCCAGGTGGCAAGCCGCATGGACTCCAGCCTAGATCGGGGCTCGGACGTGCACGCCGCGCTCTGCGTTCGCCCGCCGCTGAGGCCGCTTCTAGACTTGCCCTCATGGCCGCATCCACGCCCGAACTCGACGCCGACCGCCAGGCGCTCATCCGCCTGATCCAGGACGAGGCCGTGTTCCACGGCGACTTCACGCTCTCGAGCGGCAAGAAGGCCACCTACTACGTCGACATGCGCAAGCTCACGCTCGACCACCGCGCGGCCCCCGCGATCGGGCGCATCATGCTCGACCTGATCGCCGACATCCCCGACGTCGTGGCCGTCGGAGGGCTGACGCTGGGGGCCGATCCGATCGCGAACGCCGTGATGCACGAGTCGGCGCGCACGGATCGTCCGCTCGACGCGTTCGTCGTGCGCAAGGAGCCGAAGGATCACGGCCGCGGCCGGCAGATCGAGGGCGCGGACGTGAAGGGCAAGCGCGTCGTGGTGGTCGAGGACACCTCGACCACCGGTCAGTCGGCCCTCAAGGCCGTCGAGGCGCTGCGGCGCGAGGGCGCGGAGGTCGTCGCGGTCGCGGTGATCGTCGACCGCTCGACCGGCGCGCAGGCAGCGATCGAGGCCGAGGGTCTCGAGTGGCGTGCGGCGGTCGGGCTGACCGACCTCGGCCTCGACCCGCAGTGACCGCGTAGAAGCCATGCCGCGCTACGCCCTCGCCCTCGATCTGGGCGGCACGAAGCTCGACGCGGCGCTCGTCGCGGAGGACGGATCGGTCCTCGCCGCCAGCCGCAACCGCCGTCCCACGGGACCCGCCGCGACGGCGGACGACCTCGACGCGGCGATCGCCGCCACGGCCTCGCACGCCCTCGCTCACCTGCCCGCCGACGCCGAGCTCGCCGGCGTGGGGATCGGCAGCGCGGGCCCGATCGACCGCGTCTCGGGTGCGATCCACCCCGTCAACATGCCGCAGCTGCACGGGTACGCCCTCGCCGGTACGGCGCACCGGGTCGCGACCGACGTCACCGGACGCGACGACCTTCGCACGCGGCTGGGCCACGACGGCGGATGTCTCGCGCTCGCGGAGTCGTGGATCGGCGCCGCCGCGGGGACGCGGGCGTCGCTGTCGATCGTCGTGTCGACCGGCGTCGGCGGCGGCATCGTGATCGACGGCACGCCCATCGGCGGCGCGACCGGCAATGCCGGGCATCTCGGCCAGACCGTGATCGGCGACCTCACGCTCGAGCAGATCGCGTCGGGCCCGGCGAGCGTTCGCTGGGCACAGGATCAGGGCTGGGCGGGGAAGACGGGGGAGGACATCGCGCGCGACGCCGCCGCCGGCGGCGGGATCGCGCGCGCCGCGATCGAGCGCTCGGCCGCGACCGTCGGCCTCGGTCTCGCGAACGCCTCGACCCTGCTCGACCTGGAGGTCATCGCGATCAGCGGCGGCTTCTCCCGGGTGTCGGACGACTACGTCGATCTCGTGGCCGCGGCGCTGGCCCGGACGGCCGTCCTTCCGTACGCGCAGGCGACCCGCGTCGTCCGCAGTGCGCTGGGCGACGAGGGCCCGCTGGTGGGTGCCGCGGCTCTCGTGCTGCGCTGAGCCGCCGCGCCGCTGGCCGCCGCGCCGCTGGCCGCCGCGCCGCTGGCCGCCGCGCCGCCTGCCCGCGCCGCTCGCCGTGCTGCGCCGGCGGTCGAGCCGTCGGCCATGAGTCGAAACGATCGGGTCGCCGCGCCGGGGCCTCGCGGATGATATGACTGTGTTCCCGCGGACGGGCGGACTCACGAGGCGACGGAGGGCGACGTGGCTGGATCGCTGACGGATCGACTGACCGACGACCTGCGCGCCCGCATCCTGATCGGAGCGTTCGAGCCCGGTTCGATGATCGTCGAGCCCCGTCTCGCCGAGGAGTTCGGGGTGTCGAAGACGCCCGTGCGCGAGGCGCTGGGCCGGCTGGCGAGCGAGGGACTCGTGGTGGTGCTGCCCAAGAAGGGCTATCTCGTGCGCCCCATGGCGCTGCGCGACGTCGAGGAGGTGCTCACGCTGCGCGACCTGCTCGAGCCGCACGCGGCGGCCGAGGCGGCCGCGCGCATCACGCCCGACCAGCTGGAGGACCTGCGGGGCATGATCCGCCGGCAGAACGACCGGGCAGGTGCCGAGCCGCTCGAGGCGGTGGAGGACGCGCGCGTCTTCCACAGCGCGATCGCGGCCGCCTCGGGCAACGTCCGGCTCGCGGAGGCGATCTCCCGGCCTCTCGACGAGACCTCGCGTGCACATCACATCCTGACCGGCATGCGGCGCTTCCGGACGCCGAAGCAGGAGGTCGAGGAGCACGAGCGCATCGTCGAGGCGCTCGCATCCGGATCGGCCGAGGCGGCCGCCGAGGCGATGCGCGCGCATCTCGCGTCGATCCGCGCGGCGGTGCTGGGCGCGATCGCGGCAGGAGAGCGGGCCGGCTGAGCGGCCGGGCGGTGACCCCGACCCGCGGGCCGCTCGTACCGGTCTGTCGGCCCGCGTAACGACCGCTTCATCTGACATCCTCGAACCCGGCATCACTGCCCGCCCGTCGGCCGATCCGGAGGATCACGCATATGCATGACGACATCCCGCTGAGCGTCGGGCGCGCGACCCGCGTGCTGAAGGAGCGGATCCTGCCGGCGGTGCACGCGTTTCGCCTGCCGCTCGAGGTCGCGTTCCACGAGCTGCCGGGCGAGCCGATCGCACCGGCCGACGCGTTCGCGCTCGAGTACGCGCCGTTCACCGTCGGCTCGCCGTGGGGCGCCGCGTGGGGGACGACCTGGTTCCGCGTGCGCGGCACCGTGCCGCCCGAGTGGGCCGGCCGGCGCGTCGAGGCCGTCGTCGACCTCGGCTTCGACGTCAACATGACCGGCTTCCAGTGCGAGGGCCTGGTGTACCTGTCCGACGGGACGCCGGTGAAGTCACTCAATCCCCGCAACCAGTGGGTGCGGATCGCGGATGTCGCGGCCGGCGGCGAACGGGTCGAGTTCTTCATCGAAGCCGCCTCCAACCCGGTGCTGCTCGATTACCACCCCTTCCTGCCGACCCAGGAGGGCGACATCCGCACGTCGTCGCCGCGCCGGCTGTACACGACCCGGCACGTCGACCTCGCGGTGTTCGATGCCGAGATGTTCGAGCTCGGGCTCGACATCGAGGTGCTGCTCGAGCTGCAGGCCGAGCTTCCCCCGTCCGCCCCCCGGCGCATGCGCATCCTGCAGGCGCTCGACGACGCGCTCGACGTGCTCGACCTGCAGAACCTCTCCGGCACGACGGCGGCGGCGCGCGCGGCGCTCGCTCCCGCGCTGGCGTCGCCGGCGGAGGCGTCGGCACACGAGATCTCGGCCATCGGCCACGCGCACATCGACTCCGCCTGGCTGTGGCCCGTGCGCGAGACGATCCGCAAGGTCGCACGTACGGCATCGTCCATGACGGACCTGATCGGCGAGACCGACGAGTTCGTCTACGGGATGTCGAGCGCGCAGCAGTACGCGTGGCTCAAGCAGCACCGCCCCGAGGTGTACGAGAAGGTGCGGGCGGCGGTCGCCGGGGGACGGTTCCTGCCGCTCGGCGGGATGTGGGTCGAGTCGGACACCGTCATGCCGACGGGCGAGGCGATCGCGCGGCAGTTCCTCTACGGTCAGCGGTTCTTCCAGGAGGAGTTCGGGATTCGCCCGCAGGGCGTGTGGCTGCCCGACTCGTTCGGCTACTCGCCCGCGCTGCCCCAGCTGATCCGGCGTGCGGGCTTCCAGTGGTTCTTCACGCAGAAGATCTCCTGGAACCAGGTGAACCGGTTTCCGCACCACACCTTCGCGTGGGAGGGCATCGACGGGTCGCGGGTGCTCAGCCATTTCCCGTCCATGGACACGTACAGCTCGCAGCTGTCGGGGTCGGAGGTGGCGCGCGCCTCGCGCCAGTTCCGCGAGGCGCGTCTCGCGAACGGGTCCATCGCGCCGGTGGGCTGGGGAGACGGCGGCGGCGGCACGACGCGCGAGATGACGGGCAAGGCCCGGCGCCTGGCGGATCTCGAGGGATCGGCGAAGGTGCGGTGGGAGCATCCGGACGCGTTCTTCGACCGCGCGGCGCAGCAGCTGCCGCAGCCGCCCGTGTGGGTCGGTGAGCTCTACCTCGAACTGCATCGCGGCACACTCACCAGCCAGCACCGGATGAAGCAGGGCAACCGCCGCAGCGAGCACCTGCTGGTCGAGGCGGAGCTGTGGGCGGCGTCGGCCGCGTTCTGGACCGGGGAGGCCTACCCGTACGACGACCTCGACGCGCTGTGGCGGGAGGTGCTGCTGCTGCAGTTCCACGACATCCTGCCGGGCACCTCGATCGCGTGGGTGCACCGCGAGGCGGTGGAGCAGTACGCGCGTGTGATCGCCGCGGCGGAGGCGCTCATCCAGCGATCCCTGGCGGCGCTCGCAGCAGACGGATCCGAGACCGTCGTGTTCAATGCGGCGCCCATCGCGCAGGCCGGCGTCGCGGCGCTCGGGGCGTCGGCACCCGCGGCTCCGGACGGATCGGTGTCGATCTCGTCGGGAGACGGCGGCCACGTGCTGGAGAACGCGCTCGTGCGGGTTGCGATCAGCCACGAGGGTCTGCTCACGTCGGCGGTCGATCTCGCGACCGGACGGGACGCGATCCCCGCCGGGGCGGAGGCGAATCTGCTGCAGCTGCATCAGGACTTCCCGAACATGTGGGACGCGTGGGACGTCGACCGCTACTACCGCAATCGCGCCCAGGATCTGCGCGCCGTCGAATCGCTGACGGTCGAGCAGTCCGCCGAGGCCGTCTCGGTGATCGTGTCGCGCCGCTTCTCGCGATCGGCGCTCACGCAGCGGATCACGCTGCGTGCCGGATCGCGCGCGCTCGAGTTCGCGCAGACCACGGACTGGCACGAGACGGAGAAGTTCCTCAAGGTCGCCTTCCCGCTCGACATCCACGCCGAGCACACCGCCGCGGAGACGCAGTTCGGCTACGCCAGGCGCGTGACGCACACGAACACGAGCTGGGAGGCCGCGAAGTTCGAGACCGCGATGCACCGCTTCGTGCACGTCGAGGAGCCGGGCTTCGGCGTCGCGCTCACGACCGATTCGACGTACGGCTACGACGTCACGCGGGACTCCACGCCCCGGCAGGGCGTGACGACGACCGTGCGACTGTCGCTCCTGCGCGCACCGCGGTTCCCGGACCCGGAGACGGATCAGGGCGAGCAGACGCACCGCTACGCGTTCGTGATCGGCGCCGACATCCGCGCCGCCACGGCCGCGGGCATCGCGATGAACATGCCGCCGCGCGCGGTGACCGGCGCACCCGTCGCGCCGGTGGTGCAGGCCACGGACGGTGTGCTCGTGTCCTCGGTGAAGCTCGCCGCGGACCGTTCGGGGGATCTCATCGTGCGCGTCTATGAGCCCTACGGCCGCCGGACGGCGGCGACGCTCGGCTTCGGTCGCGCCGTGTCGTCCGTGAGGACCGTGTCGCTCATCGAGGACGACTTGGGCTCGCCCGTCGAGCTGGTGGACGGGCGATCGGTCGGGCTCGCTCTGACGCCGTTCGAGGTACGGACGCTGCGCGTGACCCTCTGATCGCGCGCCGCGCCCGCCGCCGGCCGGCTCGCCTCGCTCGCGCCGCCGCCGGAGCGGGTGCGGCCCCTACAGCAGCGCAGACGTGCGCGGACCGAGGCCGAGGTGGGCCGCTTCGCGCAGCTGCGCGGCGGTGTCGACGTCGCGGCGCACGGTGGACGCCTCGGGGACGGGCAGGGACGTGAAGCCCGCCGCCGCATGGCGCGCGGCGGAATCCGCGCCGAACGCGGGCGCGAGCGCCGCACCGGGCCGTCCCGTCAGCAGCGTCGTGCCCGTGCCCTCGACATCCGCGACGAAGGCCCGCTCGTGCGCCGCCGCGCGCTCGAGCACCGCGTCGAGATCGGCCGGATCCAGCGCCGGCAGGTCGCCGAGCAGCGCGGCCCGCGGCCGGGTCGGATCGGCGGCGGCGAGCCCCGCCGCCACGGCGGGGTTGAGCCCGTCGCCGGGGTCGGGCACCACGCGCACGGTCGGTCGGACCGTTCCGCCGGGGTCGCTCACGGCCTGGAGCGCCAGCTCGCCGTCCGAGGTGACGACCACCACGGCGCCCACATGCTCGGCACGGCATACGGCGTCGATCGTGTCGAGCGCGATCGCCGAGGCGAGCCCGGCGCGGTCGGGGTGGGCGAGGCGCGACTTGCCGGTCGATCCCTTGACGGGGATGACGACGGTCCAGCTCCCGGTCAACGGAACCGCTCGCGCAGGCGCGGGAGCACCTGCTCGCCGTACAGGCGCAGGAAGGCCTCCTGGTCGTGCCCCGGATCGTGGAACACGAGATGGCGGAAGCCGAGCTCGACGTAGGTGGCGATCGCCTCGATGTGCTGCTCGACGTCGTCCGACACGATGAAGCGGGACGCGGCGCGGTCGATCGGCAGCTCCTCGGCCCGGCGCTGCATCTCGATCGGGTCGTGGATGCCCGTCTTCTCCTCGGGCTTCAGGGCGAGCGGCGCCCAGAACCGTGTGTTCTCCCTGGCCTTGTCGAGGTCGGGGCGGAACGACACCTTCACCTCGATCAGGGTGTCGACGTCGTCGCGCGAGCGGTGGCCCTTCTGGATGCCCTCCTCGAACGCGGGCAGGAGCGTGTCGTTGTAGAGGGACGGATCCTTGCCGCTCGTCGTGATCCAGCCGTCCGCCATGCGACCGGCCAGGCGCGTGGCGGCGGGGCCGGACGCGCCGATGTAGATGGGCACCTGCGTCTCGGGGCGGTCGTAGATCGTGGCGTTGTTCGTCGAGTAGTACGTGCCCTCGAAGGTGACGCGCTCGCCGGTCCACAGCTCGCGGATGAGCGTGATCGCCTCCTTCATGCGCTGGAAGCGCTCGGGGGACTCCGGCCACTCGAGGCCGAGGGTGACCTCGTTGAGGGCCTCGCCGGTGCCGACGCCCAGGATCATCCGGCCCGGGTGCATCGCGCCGAGCGTGCCGAACGCCTGCGCCACGACGCCAGGGTGATAGCGGAAGGTCGGGGTCAGCACCGAGGTGCCGAGCAGCACCCGCCGCGTGCGCTCGCCCACGGCGCCGAGCCAGGGCAGCGCCGCGGGGGCGTGGCCGCCGTCGTGCATCCACGGCTGCATGTGGTCGGACAGGAACACCGAGTCGAAGCCCATCTCCTCGGCCAGGACGGCGTAGTCGAGCAGCTCTCGCGGCCCGAACTGCTCGGACGACGCCTTGTAGCCGAAGCGCATCGGGATTGTCATGTCGTGCTCCTTGAACGGGTCATGGCGTGAGGGCGGGATGCAGGATGTCGTCGCGCACGCGGGCGAGACGGTCGCGGAAGTCGGAGACGGTGCCGGGCCAGAGCAGGGTCAGGCGACCGGATCGGGGATCTGTATACCAATTGCGGCATCCGCCCACGACCCACGGCGTGCCGGCCGCGCGCTCGGCGATCTCGGCCGTGTAGGCGGCCTCGGCGTCGAGCGAGACGCGCACGGGACGCTGCGCCGAGATCAGCGACGCGGCGAAAGCCGCCTGGTGCTCCATGATGAGCACGGCGGAGTTGTGGCCCAGCGAGGCGTTGGGTCCGTTCAGCACGAAGAGGTTCGGGAAGCCGTGCACGAGCGTCGATCCGACGGATGTCATCCCGCCGGACCAGTGCTCGTCGAGCGTCAGGCCGTGCTCTCCGGTGACGAGTCGTGCATACGGCTGTCGCGCGGCCTCGAATCCCGTCGCGAGCACGATGACGTCGGCCCGGTGGCGGGCGCCGGTCGCGGCGACCAGCGTGTCGTCGTCGACCGCCGCGAGGGCCGAGGGCTCGAGCGTGACGGCGCCCGACGCGATCGCGGGATAGAACTCGTCGCTGAGCAGCACGCGCTTGCAGCCGAAGGCGTAGTCGGGCGTGAGCGCGGCGCGCAGGACGGGATCCGGCACCTGGCGCGCCAGATGCGCGAGCGAGAGCTCCCGCGCTTCGGCCGCGGCGACCGGGTCGCCCGAGCGCGACGCGTAACGCGCCTCGCCCTCGACGTACAGCTCGTCGCGGAGCGCGGCGAGGGCTCCCGGATCGTCGCGCCAGGACGTGCGCTCGACGGGGGAGTAGGCCCGGTCGCGCCGCGGCACGATCCAGGCCGGCGTGCGCTGGAACAGGGTCACGTACGCCCCGCGACGCGCCAGCTCGGGGGTGAGCTGCACGGCGCTCGCGCCGGTGCCGACGACCGCGATGCGCGCCCCTTCGATGCGGATGCGCTCGTCCCAGCGCGCCGAGTGGAACACCGGCCCCGGGAAGTCGGCGAGGCCGGGGATGTCGGGAATCAGCGGCTCCGTGAGGCGCCCGGCGGCGAGGACGAGGGAGGAGGCCCGGAAGTCCTCCTGGGCCGAGCGGACCGTCCAGGCGTCTCCCGCCCATTCGGCGGCCGTCATCGCCGTGCCGAGCCGCAGGTGGCGCTCGAGCCCCTCGTTCCGCACGATCCGCTCGAGGTAGGCGCGGATCTCGGCGCCCGGAGCGAACGTGCGCGACCACTCCGGCCACGGATGACTCGACAGGCCGTACAGGTGGGCCGGCACATCGCATGCGACGCCGGGATACACGTTGTCCCGCCAGGTGCCGCCGACGGAGTCGGCCCGCTCAAGGATCACGAAATCCGTGACGCCCTCCGAGCGCAGGGCGAGCGCGGCCGCGATGCCGGCGAAACCGGCCCCGACGATGACCGCCTCGACATGCCGCGGCGAGTCCGAAGGGATCCGCGGATCCGAAGGCGAATTCATCCGGATTCCCCTTCGGTCTCGCCGATCCCTGCGGATCCGCGGCTCCCGGTCGTGCGGATGGCCGTCATCCCGCTGCGCGCTGGCACGTCGCCGTAGGTCGTGGAGCGCTGACGGAACGGGCGGAACAGGCCGCGCGCGATCTCCCGCGCCTGGGGGAGCGGCAGCTCGGCTCCGCGCTCGACGCCGGCGCCGGGCAGGATGCGACCGTCGAGCAGCGTGCCGCCGAGGTCGTCGCCGCCCGAGCGCAGCAGCTCGATCGAGGTCGGCACGCCGTGCCGGGTCCACGGGATCTGGATGTGCGAGATGACGCCCGACAGCATCAGGCGCGACACCGCGACCATCGCCCGGTGCTCGTCGAGCGGAGCACGCTGTGGGACGAGCGGTACGCCGCCGCCGAGCGCCTCGGGCAGCGGGATCGGCACGAACTCCGTGAACCCCCTGGTGGTGCGCTGGATCCCGAGGAGCTCGCGCAGGTGCGCGATCCGCTCGGCGGCCGTCTCGACGTGTCCGTAGAACAGGACGGAGGTCGACCGGAACCCGGCGCGGTGGGCCGCCGTGATGTTCTCGCGCCACCTGTCGATCTCGAGGTCGCCCGGGGCGATCCGCGCGCGCACGCGCTCGCTCAGCACCTTGACGCCCGTGCCCGGGACGGTGTCGACTCCCGCCTCCCGCATGGCCGCCAGTGCGCCGGCGAGGCCGAGCCCGGAGCGGTCGGCGAGGTCGGCGACATCCTGGGGACGGAACGCGTGCAGGTGCATGCCCGGAGCGGCATGCTTGATGCTGCGGGCGATGTCGAGGTACGACGCGGCGTCCTCGGTCACGGGAAGCAGGCCCTGCACGCAGATCTCCGTGAGGCCGAGCCCGACCGCGTCGCGTGCGATGTCCGCGAGGGTCGCGAGGTCGTACGTGTCGGGCTCGCTGGAGGGCGCGCGTCGGAAGTGCGTCGACGCGACGTTGCGGTTCGCGACGATCGTGAGCGCCTCGCCCACGGTGTACCGCCGCACGTCGTCGGCGGTCGCGGCGAGGGCGTCGACCTCGCGTTCCTCCGCACGCAGCAGCAGCTCCCACTCGCCGTCCTCGAGCGAGGCCGGATCGGATGCCGCGCGGCTGAGAAGGCGGGTGAAGGCCGAGGCGGCGCTGGGCGCCGCCGGCTCGGCTCGTTCCCCGCTCCGCTCGGCGACCGGGGTGATCACCGCCCCTTCGTCGGAGACGACGGCCAGCCCGTCGGGCCCCGCGAGTGCATATGTCGCCGTCCGGATCGCCGGATCCAGCCACGCATCGGTCACGTACGGCGGGTGCGCGGTCAGCCGCTCGCGCAGCCTGAACCCGGCGTCGGCCGTGAAGCGCGCCAGGTCGTCGAGATGGGGCCACGGCCGCTCGGGATTCACGTGGTCGGCGGTGAGGGGTGACACGCCGCCCCAGTCGTCGGCACCCGCGCGCACGAGCAGGCCGAACTCCTGCGGGTCGGACAGGTTCGGCGGCACCTGGATGCGCATGCCCGGGCCCATCACGAGCCGTGCGACCGCGACCGCCGCGATGTACTCCGTGAGGTCGGCGTCGGGCGCGTCCTGCATCGCCGTGCGCGGCTTGGCGCGGAAGTTCTGCACGATCACCTCCTGCAGGTGGCCGTGCCGATCCTGGATCTCCCGCAGTGCGACGAGCGACTCGGCGCGATCGCGCAGGGTCTCGCCGATGCCCACGAGGATGCCCGTGGTGAACGGCACGCGCGCACGCCCCGCGTCCTCGAGCAGCCGCAGCCGCACGTCGGGATCCTTGTCGGGCGATCCGTAGTGCACCTGTCCCGGCTCCTCGTAGAGCCGGCGCGACGTGGTCTCGAGCATGACGCCCATCGACGGCGCCACCGGGCGCAGCATCGCCAGCTCGTCGGCGGTCATGATGCCCGGGTTGAGGTGGGGAAGCAGGCCCGTCTCCGCGGCGATCGCGCGCGCCATGTCGGCCACGTACTCGAGCGTCGAGCCGTACCCGTGCTCGTCCAGCCAGGCGCGGGCCTCGGGCCAGCGGTCCTCCGGCCGGTCGCCGAGCGTGAGCAGCGCCTCCTTGCAGCCGAGGGCCTGGCCCTGCCGCGCGACCGCCAGCACCTGCTCGCGGGACATGTAGGTGGGCTTGTGCTGCTTGAGCAGCTGTCCCGGGGTGTCGACGAAGATGCAGTAGTGGCACCGGTCACGGCAGAGCGTCGTGAGGGGGATGAAGACCTTGCGCGAGTATGTCATGACGCCGGGGCGGCCGATCGCCTCGAGCCCCAGGTCCCGCACGCGCGCGGCGGCGTCGAGCAGCCGCTCCAGCGCGTCGTCCGTCGCCGCGAGCAGCACCTCGGCCTCGTCGACGCCGATCCGCCCGCCGGCCTCGGCACGGGCGAGAGCCGACTCCAGTGTGGTCAGATCCGGATCGAGCAGGGTCACCGACTCAGTCTCGCACCGCGACGGCGTCGGGGGGGCCGCCCGATCGTTGCTCTCCTGTGAGGTGGATCACGCGACGCGGACGGCAGGATGGAATCTATGGTGACTCTGCTTCTCGACACGCGTCAGCTGGAGATCGTGCTCACGCGGGTCGAGCGACTGCTGGCGGGGCGGCGCGGGGACATCCGGATCGAACGCGCGGCGATCACGAGGCTGCAGCTGACGGACGATCCGCTCACCTGGGTGCGCGGCGTGCGCGCGCCCGGCACCCAGCTGCCTCGCCTGCTCTCGCTCGGCACGTGGCGCTCGGCGCAGGGCGACGACTTCGTCGCGATCCGCCACGGCCGGCCGGGGGTCGTGATCGACCTCGACGGCGATGCGCGCTTCACGCGCCTGATCCTGTCGACCCGCCACGGGCACGCGCTCGCGAAGGCGCTGCGCCTCGAGAACGGCGAAGTCGAGGCCTGAGACGAGAAGAGCCCGGCCGATCGGCCGGGCTCTTCTTCGACGCGGGGTCAGCCGCGGTGCTCGTCGGGAGAGTGCTCGTGGTGCTCGTGGTGCTCGCCCTCGTACTGCTCGTGCTGCTCGTGGTGCTCGCCGTCGTGCCCGGGCGCTTCGCCCTCGGCGCTCGCGTCCGCCTCGTGCTCGGGCTCGGCCGAGTCGGCGTCGGGGGCCTCGCCGCCCGCCGCGTCGTCGTCCGACGCGTCCTCCGCCTCGGGCGACGCGGCGACGCCCACGCCGACCGCGGCGAAGCCCGCAGTGGACGAGACGCCGTCGTCCGAGGAGTGCAGCTGCTCGGTCAGCGCGGCCGACCCGGGCAGTCCGTCGGCCGCGACATCCGTGCGGTCGTCGCCGTCCGGCAGGTCGACGACCGAGTCGGGGGCCTCGAGCCGATCGGGGTCGTCGGCGTCCTCCTCGCGCGGGGAGGGGATGTACTCGGGCGCGGGCACCCAGCCGGGCGTGGGCTGCTCGCCCTCGGGCGACGCGGCGATGAGCTCGGTCTCGGCCGCCACGACGTCCTTCTCGATCTCGGACAGCGGCCGGGTCAGGAAGGCGAGCGGATCGCCGTACGACGGGGCCGGAGTCTTCGGCTGCTCCGAGAGCGTCTGCCGGTCGACGACCACGGCGTCCACGGTCGTGGGCGCGAACGGCAGCTCGTCGACCGTCTCGGCCTGGGCCTCGCCCGCCCCGGGCTGGTCCGCTTCGGCGTCCGGGGAGGCCTCCGCGCGATCGACCGCCACGTCCGCCTGGGTGGGCGTGTAGTCCGCCTGCGCCTGGGACGCCTCCTCCGGCTGCCCCTCGGCCGGCGCATCCGTCGGCGTCGGCTCGCTTCCCGACGCCTCCGCCTCGGAGGGCGCGTCGTCCGCCGTCTCGCCGGCGACGTCCGGCGCGTTGTCCGCCGTCCCGCCGGCGACGTCCGGCTCGGCCGCCGCCGCTTCGCTGGCGGGGCCCTCCCACGTGCCGCTCACGACCTTGAGGAACACGTCCTCCAGGCTCTGCTGCTTGAGCGTGAGCGACGACAGCGGCACGCCCGCCTCGGCCGCGAGCGCGCCGATCTCGGCGGTCGTGACGCCCGTGACGTTGATTCCCGAGCGGCGCAGCTCGAACTCGATGCCCCGTGCGCGCAGCGCATCGCGCAGCGCGGCGCGGTCGGGGGAGTCGACGGCCACGACCGCATCGATGTCGGCGAGCTGCTCGATGCCGCCGCTGAACAGCAGGCGACCGTTCGAGATGATCAGGATGTTGTCGGCGACCTGCTGCACCTCGCTGAGCACGTGCGACGACATCAGCACCGTGCGGCCCTCGTCGGCGAGGCGGCGCATCAGCATGCGCATCCAGCGGATGCCCTCCGGGTCGAGGCCGTTGGCGGGCTCGTCGAAGATCAGCACGCCGGGGTCGCCCAGCAGCGCCTCCGCCACGCCCAGGCGCTGACGCATGCCGAGCGAGAAGCCGCCGATGCGCATGCCGCCCACGGCGCCCAGCCCCACGACCTCCAGCACCTCGGTCACACGCGAGGCGGGCACGCCGATCGCCCGCGCGGTCGCGATCAGGTGGCGCTCGGCCGTGCGGCGCGGGCGGTACTGCTGGTTCTCGAGCAGCGCGCCCACCTCGCGGCGGGGCTGCGACAGCCTCTTGTATGGCACACCGCCGATCAACGCCGTTCCCTGCGTGGGAGCGATGTCGCCGAGCAGGATGCGCAGGGTCGTCGACTTGCCCGCGCCGTTCGGGCCGACGAAGCCGGTGACGACACCGGGCTCGACGCGCGCGGTGAAGTCGGACACCGCGGCCACGTCACCGAAGATCTTGGTGACCCCGCGGAACTCCAGCACCTTGCCGTCGGTCATCCGCTCCCTCTCGTGGGTGAAAAAGTCTGTGCGACGCGGGCGTCAGTGCGCCGCGTCATCCCACCTATCTTGGCGGACATCCCGCAGAACATGGGGATCCCGACCGTCCGCTCCCCGATCCCGACGCGCCGAGGGGGCCGCGTGCGCACCGGCGTTACGGTGGACCCGTGACCTTCCCGACGTCGGATCCCCGCATCCTCGCCCGCCGAGAGGGCGGTCTCGGCACCATCACGATCGACAGGCCGGAGGCGATCAACGCACTCGAGCGCAGCATGCTCCAGGCGATCCGGGGCGTGCTCGACGCCTGGGTGACGGATCCGGATGTGCAGGTCGTGCTGTTCGACGCCACCGGCGAGCGGGGCTTCAGCGCGGGCGGCGACATCCGTCGCCTGTACGAGGCGATCTCGCGGGGACTGGTCGTGGAGGCGGAGCCGTTCTTCCGCGACGAGTACTCCCTGAACGCGTACATCGACGAGTACCCCAAGCCGATCGTGGTCTTCGCCGACGGCGTCACGATGGGCGGCGGGATCGGGATCGCCGGGCACGCGCACGTCCGGATCGTCACCGAGACGTCCAAGCTGGCGATGCCCGAGACGCGCATCGGGTTCACGCCCGACGCGGGCGGATCGTGGCTGCTCGGACACGCACCCGGACGGATCGGCGAGTTCCTCGCGCTGACGAGCTGGGTGATGGGACCGGCGGATGCCATCCACGCGGGGTTCGCGGATCACTTCGCACCGGCCTCGCGCCTGCCGTCGATCCGCGAGGCTCTCACGACCCGCGCGGACCCGTCGACGCCGACCGAGCTCATCCTGCTGTTCGACGAGACGCTCGAGCCGGGCCCGATCGAGCGGGCGCAGGGCTGGATCGACGACGCCTTCTCGGCCGACACCGTCACGGAGATCGTCGACCGGCTGCGGGCGCTCGAGGCGTCCGGCGTCGCCGCGGGGGAGGAGGTGAGCCCGGCGACGGCGCTCGCCGCCCTCGCCGAGCGCTCGCCCGTCGCGCTCAGCGTGACGCTCGCGGCGATCCGCTCCTCGCGGGTGATGCGCGGGCTGCGCGACGCGCTCTCGCAGGAGTTCGCCCTCGTGTCCTGGTTCATGCAGACGCAGCCCGACATGGTCGAGGGCATCCGCGCGCAGCTCGTCGACAAGGATCGCTCCCCGCGCTGGACGCCGGCCGCGCTCGCCGACGTCGACCCTGAGATCGTGGGAGAGGCGTTCGCGTACGAGCCCGAGCACCCGCTGTTCGGATAGGGCGCGGGCGGCGCGTCGACCCGCCGCCGCGGTGGGCCGCGCGCGGCGTGACGTCCCGTTGAGCGGGAGATACCCGGATACCGTCCGTCCCCGAATGGGGGACAAGGCTTGTCCCCCATTCGGGGGACAAATCCAAAGCAGTCCTTAGGACGAACTTGACCCTCGCCTAAGTATTCATCCGTATGTTCATGACCTGGCGGAGGCTGCCCAGAGTCGAGGCCACCGCCGCGACGGCGCGCTCGAACCCGAAGCGAGCGACGCCGACGCCACCACGCACACGCCGTCGTCCCGCGGCGTGTTCGTGGTGCGCATTTTCGTCTCGCTCCCCACCTCACTGGAGAACCTCGTGAACAAGTTTGCAAAGGGCTCGATCGCGGCCGCCGCCGGAATCGTCCTCCTCCTCGGCGGCGTCGGATCGCTCGCCTACTGGAACGACTCGGCCGACCTCGACGGCGTGGCGGTCAACGCGGGCCAGCTCGCGCTGACGGCCGCGGACGGCACCTGGGGCACGGATCGGATCGAGCGCTGGGTGCCCGGCGACGAGGCGACCTACGAGGCGACCCTCAAGCTCGAGACCTCCGGTGAGAACATCGCGGGCCTCATCACGCTGGACACGGCGGCGCTGAAGGCCGCGGTGGCCGAGCAGGCGCAGGACACCGTGACCTCGGCGCTGCCCGCCGGCGTCGACGCGGCCGACATCCTCGACCAGTTCTCCTTCGACTTCACCGCCGACATCGCCCGCGCCACCGTGCCGACGGGCGCGGCTCTCACCGCGGCGACGGACGGCTACGCATTCGACGGCGCCGGCACCTACTCGATCCCCGTCACGGTGACCGTGACGTTCGAGGACGCCGGCGCCGGCGACAACGACGCCCAGAACGCCGCCATCGACCTGGGCGACCTCCCCTTCGTCGCCACGCAGACCGTCGACTGACGCCTCGGCCTTGTGCCCCGTCTCACTGAGTGAGCGGGGCACCGTGGCGCATCGCGCCCCTTCCTTCCCCTTCCTCTTGTCGTCGAGCCACAGGAAACGCCGTGTCGCACCCGAGCAGCCTCGCCACGCAGCCCCGCCGCCTGCGGCGCGTGCGGGCACGACGCGCGCAGCGGCTCCGCGGATTCGTCGGAACGGCGCTCGGCGCGGTCGTGCTGATGTTCCTCTCGCTGTCGGGCGTCGGCGGCAGCTACGCCCTGTGGTCGGACTCGGATACCCTCGGCGCGGGCACGGTCGAGACGGGCTCCGTGGGGCTCGATGCGCAGTGGTCGCCCGGTCACAGCGACAATCCGTGGTCGAACATGCTGCCGGGCGAGTCCGTCCGTCAGCCGCTGACGCTCAGCAACACGGGGGATGTGCCTCTCGCGGTGAAGGCGGCCGTCAACGCCGTGGCCGGATATGAGCTGCGCGTCGCGGTCGGACGCTGCACGACGCAGCTCGCCGTGCGGGCCCTCGGCGCCACGCCCGCGCCCCTCGTCACGATCCCGACGGACGACGCCGGGGACGACGTCACGGTGTGCGTCGAGGTGCGAGCCACCTCGGCGCTCCGGCCCGGGACCTCGGCCGCCTTCACGCTGACCTTCGACGGCATGCAGGTGACGTCGTGAAGCGCGCCGGCCGCCGTCGGCTCCTGATCGCCGCACTCGCCGTCTTCCTCACCTTCACGGGGGCCGGCACGGCTTCCGGCTACTGGAGCGCGGGCGACCGGGTCTCCGGCACCGCGAAGGCCGCCACGGTCGGCATCGCGCAGACCGTGCACCCCGCCCCGGAGCGCACGCCGCTCAAGACCACCTACAGCGCGAGCAGCCTGACCGCGGCCGGCGCCGTGTCGATCGCGAACACGGGAAGCCGCGAGGGCTCCTACACGCTCACCGTGCACGCGAACTCGGCGTCCGTGTCCGGCCTTCCCGGCGCGATCGGCGTCGCCATCGCCGCCGTGGCTTCCGCCGAGCAGTGCACGCCGACGACGACCCTGTCCTCACCGGCCACCGGCAGGCTGTCGACGTCGACGCCCTTCACCTTCACTGGCGCGGTCGCCGCGGGCAGGACCGTCGTGCTGTGTGTGAAGACCTCGATGAGCTCGAACGACGCCTCGACCTACGCGAATCAGTCGGCCGAGCTCGCCCTGCAGTCCCGCCTCGCGTACGGCAACGGCGCGTGGACGCAGTCCGCCGCCGGCGTCTCGTTCACCCAGTCGGTCGGATCGAGCCTGCTGTTCTTCACGGACAGCTCCGGGCGCTACCTCATCCGCAATCAGGGCATCTGCGTGCAGCGGTTCCCGATGGTGGACACGCACTACCTGGCCCGCGACACCGGGTGCGGCGGCTACGCCGAGCAGTGGCGCATGTTCCGCGCCTCCGACGGCACGTTCGCCATCTCGTGGGCCCAGAACACGAACAGTGACGCGATCGCTCCCCGCTGGACCGCGCTGAGCGGATCCCAGACGCTGGAGACGCGCAGCGCGGAGACGAGCGCGCAGCGCTGGAAGATCGTGGGGATCGCCGGCGATCAGTACCGCATCGAGAGCGTCGCGTTCCCCGGCCACTGCGTCACGGTCGGCGACGGACTGTGGCAGTCGACCGACACCAACCCCCGCCGGCTCGTGCTCGCGGCGTGCAGGGACACCGAGGCCCAGCGGTTCGTCTTCGAGCTCCAGGGCACACCCATCACGCCCGTCCAGGACATGAGCTGCACGCGGATCGGTCAGTACCTCGAGTTCGGCTTCGCGGCCAACAAGGACTATCAGCAGGAGATCCACTATCGGGCGCTGCTGGCCAACGCATCGACCCCCGACACGAAGCGCTCGTTCGTGCCGAGCGCGAACGACGGGCTGAGCGACGGCTGGAACACGTTCGTCCGGGTCTACGACGCGGGAGAGAACCTGGCCTCATACGTCAGCGGCGCGGGCGGGGGCGTCGGCAACACCTGGGTGTACGTCGAGCAGCAGATCGCCGGCAGCCCGTGGACCACGACCGCCAAGGGCACCTTCCACATCGCGCGCAGCGGCGGCCAGCTGGCGGTCTCCTGCGGATGGCGATGATGGGCGCCCTTCTCGCGCTGACGGCGGCGGTGCTGCTCGCCGCTCCCGCGGGGGCGGCGGACCCCCTCGGCCAGGGCCTGCAGTTCTCGACGGACGGATCCCGCTGGTCCGCCGTCGCCCCCACGGCGGTCTTCGCGGACGGCATCCACCTCGTCCCCGGTGAGTCGACGGAGACGACCGTCCGCGTCCGGAACGTGCGGGAAAGCGCGGGCGTGCTCGTCGTGGTGGTCAAGAACATCCGTGCCCAGAGCGAGGCGGGGGAGCGCGGGTTCCACGTCGCGGGCGTGGACGACCGTGGCCGAGGTCTTCCGCGCACGCCCATCGCCGAGGTGCCGTCGTGCGCGGCCGTCGTCCCCGCGCGAGCGCTCGCGCCGGGAGCGAGCGCGGTCCTGGATCTCACGGTCGACCTCGACGCGTCGCTCTCGGGCGACGAGGCGCAGAACGAGAAGGTCATGTTCGATCTCTGGTTCGGCCTGACCGATGCGGACGCCGCCGCGCTCACCGAGGACGGCTGTCCCACCGAGGCGATCACGGTGCCCGGCCAGCCGGACCCGGGAGGTCCCGGAGATCCGACCGTTCCCCCGGATGCGGGCGCGATCCCACCGGCCGCACCCGCGCCGGACGCCTCCCCCGCGCCGGACGCCTCGGGCGCACCGGGCGCCTCGACCGCGCCGGCCGGGCTCGCGGCGACGGGTGCGATCGGCACGCTCGCCGTCATGATCCTGGGCTTCGGGATCGGAGGTGCGGGATGGCTGCTGCTGATGCTGGCTCGTCGACGCCGGGCGTGAGTCGCGCCCGCGAGGCGTTGCGCTCGGTCACGAAGGGCATCAGCATCGGCGTGCTGGTGCTCGTGCTGGCCCTGGGCGTGCTCGTGATCGGCGTCCCTGCCGCGGTCGGCGGGGTGCCGCTGACGATCCTGACCGGATCCATGCGGCCGTCGCTGCCGCCCGGCACGCTCGTGATCGTGAAGCCGACGCCCGTCGAGGAGATCGCGATCGGCGATGTGGTGACCTATCAGCTCGAGTCCGGGAAGGCCGTGCTGGTGACCCATCGGGTGATCGGCCGCGTCGCCGACTCGACGTCGGGGGAGTTGCGCTTCCTCACGCAGGGGGACGCGAACGACACGGCGGACGCCGAGCCCGTCATGCCCGTGCAGATCCGCGGCACCGTCTGGTACGCCGTGCCCTGGATCGGATGGGCGAACCAGGCGATCAGCGGGAAGGCGCGCGCCTGGCTCGTGCCGGCAGCGGCGGGAGGGCTGTTCGCCTACGCAGGGTGGCTCATCACCGCAGGCGCGGTGGAGCGTGCGCGCAGCAGGCGCGTCGCGGAACCGCCTCCCGAGGGGTCTCGGCGGAGCAGAAGGCGGGAAGCCGTCGAGCGCCGTGGGCGGGCGTCAGCGACGCGGTGACCTTTCGGAATATCGAAATAGCAGGTCATCAGGAGAATCCCGCTCCCGTCGCGCTACGGGAAGTCGGGCCGTTCCGGCGCATCTTCTGCGATATCCTCACGGCTGTTCCAATTGGGGGGAGCGGTGCGATGGAGGAGCCACGTGTCGCGGTCGTGATCGAAGACGACCCCGACATCCGCGGTCTGCTCTCCGAGGTGCTCACGCAGGGCGGTTTCGCGGTCCATACGGCGCCCACGGGGGCCGAGGGGGTGCAGCTCGTGCGCGAGTTCGACCCGGTCGTGACGACGCTCGACGTCAGCATGCCGGGCATGGACGGCTTCGAGACGGCCAAGCGCATCCGCGAGATCAGTCCGACATACTTGGTCATCCTGAGCGCGAGATCCGAGGAGATCGACGTGCTGCAGGGTCTGCAGGCCGGCGCCGACGACTACGTCACCAAGCCGTTCCGTCCGCGCGAGCTGCGCGCGCGGATCGAGGCCATGCTGCGCCGCCCTCGCGTGTCGAGCATGACGGCGGATGTCGAGCAGGAAGCATCCGTCGAGGAGGACGGCTGGCTCGAGCACCGGGGGCTGCGGCTGCATCCCGGCATGCGCACCGCGATGGCGGACGACGCGCCGCTCGACCTGACCCGCACCGAGTTCGACCTGCTGAACGAGCTCCTCGCCGCCGGCTCGCGCGTCGTGTCCAAGCAGCAGCTCACCCTCGCCCTGCGCGGCGACCGGCACAGCGACTTCGTGACGGATCACGATCTGCGCGCGATCGAGGTCCACATGGCGAACCTGCGCCGGAAGATCGGCGAATCCGCGGCGCATCCCCGCTGGATCGAGACCGTCCGTGGCGTCGGGTATCGCCTCACGGCCGGACTGCACGCGTCCGAGGCCTGACCCGCGCAGCGGCGGCGACGGCGGCTCAGCGCGTGGCCTGCAGGACGGGCATCGCCGTGTCCGCGGCCGAGCGTCGCGCCGCGTCGGCGGCCGCGCACAGGAGCGCGTTCGCGTCGTAGCCGTGGTCCGAGGCCAGGGCGTAGCCGACGCCGATGGCGGGCAGGACGGCGTCCTCCAGGCCGGCGAGGTCGTCGATCAGGCCCTGCCGCAGCTCGTCGCCGTGGGCGGCGGCATCCGCGGCGTCCGGTGCGAGCAGGACGAGGGCGGCGGTCGACTCGTCCAGCGAACCGCCCACGACGTGGAGTGGAAGGTGCCGGCGCACGGCGTCCTGCCAGCTCGACTCCACGAGCTCCGCGGCGCCGTGCCCGAACGCCGTGCCGATCTCGGCGACCTCCGCGATCCGGATGGCGACGACCGCCAGCGGCGATCCCGCGCGCTCGCTGCGTCCGGCGAGGTCCTCGACGACCGCGCGGAACGTGTCGGACGAGAGGAGGGCCGCGCCGTCTCGCCCCGCGGCCGTGCCTCCGGGCACGGCGGGGGAGGCGGTGGACACGACGCGCAGCACGGACGTGGAGACGACCGCGATGATCGTGAGGGCGATCGTGACGAGCGAGGTCATGACGGTGCCGAACCACTCCGTGAACAGCTCGCTCTCGGGCCCCGCGACCAGGAACACGAGCGTCCGCCCGAGGTAGTACACGGCCGCCGCGCCCAGCACGAAGGTCAGGCCCCACGCCGCGAACACCTCGCGCAGGGCGCCGCGCAGCGTCTCGAGCGCCCCGAGCAGCGCGAACAGCGCGATTCCCGCGAACATCACGGGCGCTCCGGCCCAGTCGCCGATCTGGCGCTGCGCGATGGAGACCGCCAGCGTCAGCAGCACGACCGCCGCGACGGCGAGCCGGTGCGCGACCCCGAGCCGTCCGTTGTACACCCGGCAGCCGAGCCACATCAGACCCAGCTGCCCGACGAAGCCGGCGTTGCCGATCGCCACGGCGATCCAGAGCCCGCGGTCGACCGTCCACGCGGCGTACGAGAAGATGACGAGGATGCCCGCGACGTACGCCGCCGCCCAGTAGCGCCCGGATCCGCTCTCGCGCCGCACGACGGTCTCGAGCAGGAAGACGGTCGCGGAGGCGACGATCACCACGGCGGTGACGAACGACGTGGTGAACAGGTCGAGTGAGATCATCGCTCCTCCTCGGGGCCGCGGGAATCGGATGCGGGCGTGGTCGCGAGAGCGGGCGCCGGCGCGCCGGCGGGCAGGGTCACGACGAACGCCGCGCCCTCCCCGACGGCGCTGTGCACGTGGATGTCGCCGCCGTGCGCGCGCACGATGTCGCGGCTGATGGCCAGGCCGAGTCCGCTGCCGTGCACGCTCGAGCGGCGCACGGCGTCCGCGCGGTAGAAGCGCTCGAACAGCTGCCCCTGCTCGGCGGGCGCGATGCCCGGTCCGTCGTCCCGCACGGCGATGATGGCGCGACCGTCCTCGTTCGCGCATCCGATCCAGACGTTCCCGTCCTGGTGGGCGTACTTGATCGCGTTCGAGAGCAGGTTGTCCACGACCTGCCCGATCCGGCTCGCATCGGCGTGCGCTGTCGTGGGCTCGACGCCCTTGGTGTCGATCGAGATGCGCCGCTCGGCGGCACGAGGCGCGGCGGCCTCCGCGGCGTGACGCACGAGCGCGGCGATGTCCGTGGTGGCCATGCGCATCCGCGCGTCGAGGTCGGCGGCCGGGTCGGCGGACGCCGACAGGATGTCGCCCACGAGCGTGAGCAGGCGCTTGGCGTTGCGCTCGGCGACCTCGAGGCTGCGGCGCGCGGACGTCGGCAGCTCGTCGTCGAGCGCGAGGTCGAGATACCCGATGATCGAGGTGAGCGGCGTGCGCAGCTCGTGCGAGACGGACGCGACGAGGTCGTCGCGGGCACGCAGCGCCGTGCGCTCGGCCGTCACGTCGCGCGAGACGACGAGGATGCCCGAATCGCCGTCCGAGCGGACGCGCCGCGCCGTGACCTGCAGGGCCCGTCGGCCCGTGCCGAACCCGCCGTGCCACAGGTCGAGCCCCTCGAAGGTCTCACCGCGACGAGCACGAGCGAGCGGGCGCTCCTGCGGTGTCAGCGGGGTCACGCCGTCGGCGCGGAACAGCGGTGCGTCCGGCTCGCCGTACAGGCGCGTGTGCGCCGGGTTCGTGACCGCGACCTGCCCATCCGGCCCGAACCGCATGACGCCGAAGTCCACGGACTGCAGCACCTCGCTGACGAGGGCCTCCTGAGTGCGTGCGCGCTCGAACGCCGCCCGGAGGGTGCGCGACTGCCGGGCGAGCAGCGCGCGCTGGGCGCCGGAGCGTCGCGACAGGATGTGCCCGAACGTCGCGAGGGCCACGATCGTGAGGGGCAGCAGCGCACCCCGCGTGTCGAACGGGAGCCCGGCACGGGAGAGGATCTCCAGGTACGTGATCGTGACCGCCGCGCACAGCGAGATCGTCAGCGCGAGGCCGTAGTTGAGCGCGACCCAGAGCACGGGGAACGCCCACAGCAGCTCGACGCCGCTCGTCGGCTGGGCGGCCAGCAGCACGCTGATGCCGACGATGTCGGTGACCGGGACGATCGCGGGCACCCACGTCGGCAGCCTGTCCCATCGCACCACGACCGTGAACGCGCTCGTGAGCAGCACGATCGTGACGCCCACGGCCAGCGCGCCGAGATCGCGGGAGGCGTCCGATGCCGCGACGAGGCCGGCGGCGAACAGCGTCACCAGCCCCAGCAGGAGCTGGTTGAGGATGACGGTGCGCTCGCGCGACGGGTCGCGCGGCGACCGGGTGCGCGCGGTCATGCGCCGACGCTACCGCGCCGTCGTGACCTGCTCCGAGGGCTCCCGCCAGCGGGGTGGGACTGATAAGGACGGCACGCCTGGGGGCGCTCCGCATCCGTCTGACGACGGAGATCCGCGCCGACACGGCCGTTCCGCCGACAGCGGACAGAAGGCGGGCGCGCTGGTGGAATGTCCGAGCGGGGTGGCAGAGTCTATCCGTCCTCGCGCGCATCCGCGCGAGGAAGTCCCACTGTGGAGGCCCCCGTGCTCGGCAAGCTCCTCTTCCGATATCTGACGCGCTACCGATGGCTGCTCGTCGCGGTGCTGGTGTTCCAGTTCGCGTCGGCGATGGCCGCCCTCTACCTCCCGTCCCTGAACGCCGACCTCATCGACGAGGGCGTCGCCAACGGCGACACGGGCTACATCCTCCGAACCGGTCTCGTGATGATCGCGGTCTCGTTCGGCCAGATCGTGGCGTCGATCATCGCGACCGCGGCCGCCGCCCGGTCGGCGATGGGCGCCGGTCGCGACATCCGCGCCGACGTCTTCCAGAAGGTGAGCTCGTTCTCCGAGCGCGAGGTGTCCCAGTTCGGAGCCGGTTCGCTCATCACCCGCAACACGAACGACGTGCAGCAGGTGCAGATGCTCGCCATGATGGGCGCCACGATGCTGGTGCAGGCGCCCATGCTCGCGATCGGCGGCATCATCATGGCGCTGCGTCAGGACGTCGGCCTGAGCTGGATCATCGGCGTCGCGGTCCCCGTGCTGCTGTTCGCGGCCGGCCTCATCATCTGGCGCATGGTGCCGCTGTTCCGTCAGTGGCAGACCAAGCTCGACGCGATCAACCGCATCATGCGCGAGCAGCTCACGGGCGTGCGCGTCGTGCGCGCGTTCGTGCGCGAGCGCATCGAGGAGGAGCGGTTCCGCGGCGCGAACGACGACATCACGCTCGTCAGCCGCAAGGTCGGTTCGCTGTTCGTCCTGATGTTCCCGCTCGTGATGCTGATCCTGAACGTCACGGTCGTCGCCGTGGTGTGGTTCGGGTCGTTCGAGGTCGACAGCGGGCGCGTCCAGATCGGCACGCTGTTCGCGTTCATGCAGTACGTCGGTCAGATCCTGGGCGGCGTGATGATGGCGACGTTCATGACGATCATGATCCCGCGCGCCGCGGTGTCGGCCGACCGCGTGGGCGAGGTGCTCGGCGTCGAGTCGTCGCTCACCAGGCCGGATGCGCCGGTGTCGGACATGCCGACGCCCGGCGAGGTCGTGTTCGACGACGTCTCCTTCACCTACCCGGGCGCCGACGAGCCGGTCATCACGGGCGTGAGCTTCCGCGCCGCGCCGGGCGAGACCGTCGCGATCGTCGGGTCGACGGGGGCGGGCAAGACGACGCTCGTCAACCTGATCCCGCGACTGTTCGACGCGACGGGCGGCACGGTCAGGGTTCACGGGGTCGACGTGCGCACGGCCGACCTCGAGGCGCTGTGGGCGGGCATCGGGCTCGTGCCGCAGCGTCCGTTCCTGTTCAACGGCACGATCGCGTCGAACCTGCGGTTCGGCCGCGAGGAGGCGACGGACGACGAGCTGTGGGCGGCCCTGGAGATCGCACAGGCCGCGGACTTCGTGCGCGAGAAGCCGAAGGGTCTCGACGAGCCGATCGCGCAGGGCGGCACGAACGTGTCGGGCGGGCAGCGGCAGCGCCTTGCGATCGCGCGCGCCATCGTCAGCAGGCCCAGTGTGCTGGTGTTCGACGACTCGTTCTCTGCCCTCGACCTCACGACCGACGCGCGGCTGCGGCAGGCGCTGTGGCGAGAGCTGCCGGACGTCACCAAGATCGTCGTCGCGCAGCGCGTGTCGACCATCACGGACGCCGACCGGATCGTCGTGCTCGAAGGCGGGCGCATGGCCGGCATCGGGACGCACGACGAGCTGCTCGCCAGCAGCCACACGTACCGCGAGATCGTCGACTCGCAGCTGGGGGTGCAGGCATGAGTGCGGTGGAGGGGAACCAGATCGACGAGCAGGCGCGGATCGAGGCGGAGGCCGCGGAGAAGGCCCGTCGCGAGGCCGGCGACTGGGATGCCCCGCCGCCGGGGAAGCCGAAGAACCTCGGGCCCAGCTTCGTCCGCTTCATCGGCCTGCTGGGTCCTTACAAGTGGGTCTTCGGGCTCGTGATGCTGCTCGGCGCCGCGGGCGTCGTGCTGGCGATCATCGCACCGCGCGTGCTCGGCGAGGCGACGAACATCGTGTTCGAGGGCTCGATGTCGACCGTGCTGGCGGGGCAGTTCCCCGTCGGCACGACGCAGGAGCAGGTCGTGGAGGCGCTGCGCCAGGCGGGCCAGACCGACTTCGCCAACACGATCGCCGCCATGAAGCACTTCGAGCTCGGCGCGGGCATCGACTTCGCCCAGCTCGCGGTCGTCGTGCGGTGGGTGCTGATGCTGTACGTCGTCTCGGCGCTGCTGCAGTGGCTGCAGGGCTACGTGATCAACGTGATCATGGTCAAGACGATGTGGCGCGTGCGCGAGCGGATCGAGGCGAAGATCAACCGCCTGCCGCTGTCCTACTTCGACAAGGTGCAGCGCGGCGAGCTGATCTCGCGCGTCACGAACGACGTCGACAACATGACCAACACGCTGCAGCAGTCGCTGTCGGGCGCGGTCACCTCGATCCTGACCGTCGTGGGCGTGCTGATCATGATGTTCACGATCTCGTGGCAGCTCGCGCTCGTCGCACTCGTGGCGCTGCCCCTCATGGCCGTGATCTTCGGCGTGATCGGACCGCGCTCGCAGAAGGCGTTCCAGGCGCAGTGGGCCAAGGTCGGCCGCCTGAACTCGCGCGTCGAGGAGGCGTTCTCGGGACACGCTCTCGTGAAGGTCTACGGCCGGGAGAAGTCGAACGAGGAGGCCTTCGGCAAGGAGAACGACGAGCTGTTCGATGCGGCGTTCAAGGCCCAGTTCTTCTCGGGTTTGATGATGCCGGGCGTGCAGTTCATCGGATCGCTCACGTACGCGGGCATCGCGGTGCTGGGCGGCCTGATGGTCGCGAGCGGTCAGCTGCGCATCGGCGACGTGCAGGCGTTCGTGCAGTACTCGCAGCAGTTCACGCAGCCCCTCATGGAGCTCGGCGGCATGACGAGCGCCGTGCTGTCGGGCACTGCGTCGGCCGAGCGCGTGTTCGAGCTGCTCGACGAGCCCGAGCAGGAGGACGACGCCGAGGACGCGCCGAAGGCGCCCGAGGGCCGCGGCGTGATCGAGTTCCGCAACGTCTCGTTCTCGTACACGCCCGAGCAGCCGCTGATCCGGGATCTGTCCTTCCGCGTGGAACCCGGCCAGACGGTCGCGATCGTCGGCCCCACGGGCGCGGGCAAGACGACGCTCGTGAACCTGATCATGCGCTTCTACGAGCTCGACGGCGGCGCCATCCTGCTCGACGGGCAGGACATCTCGAAGATGACGCGCTACGACGTGCGCGAGCGTGCGGGCATGGTGCTGCAGGATCCGTGGCTGTTCTCGGGGACGATCAGGGAGAACATCCGCTACGGCCGGCAGACGGCGACGGACGAGGAGGTGATCGAGGCGGGCAAGGCGACCTACGTCGACCGCTTCGTGCACTCCCTGCCGGACGGCTACGACACCGTGCTCGAAGAGGACGCCGCGAACGTCTCGGCCGGTGAGCGCCAGCTGATCACGATCGCGCGCGCGTTCGTGTCGCAGCCGAGCGTGCTGATCCTGGACGAGGCGACGAGCTCGGTCGACACCCGCACCGAGCAGCTGCTGCAGCACGCGATGGCGGCGCTGCGCGAGGGCCGCACGTCGTTCGTGATCGCGCACCGCCTGTCGACCATCCGCGACGCGGACCTCATCCTGGTCATGGAGCACGGCGACATCGTCGAGCAGGGCACGCACGACGAGCTGATCGGCCGCGAGGGCGCCTACTGGCGGCTGTACCAGTCGCAGTTCGAGCACGCCGCCGTGGACCTCGACGCCGCGCAGGCGACCGACGTCGCGACCGACACCGCGGCGGTCGACGTCCCCGCGGCCGCAGGCGCCCCGACCGACGCCGACCCCCGGGCCTGAGCCCGGGGGTCGGTGCCCGGCGGCGGGGCCCGCGGGTCGGCGCGCCGCGCCTGCGCGCGCTGCCCGCTGCACGGATCCGGAGATCTGCACGCATCCGGACGCCCGGCCGGAAATCCACCCGGAACGGTGCAGATCTCCGGGGTCCGTGCAGGACGCGGGTGAGCGGGGTCGCTCGTCCACAGGCGTCGTCTGACGCCGGAAGATCGGATCACCTGTGGACGGCCTGTCCATGGGCCGCGCGCGCGGCATGCTCGCGGCATGGATCCCGTGACCGTACTGGTGCAGCTGGGTGGTGTCGCACGCTTCCAGACGCTGATGAAGCGGGGCGTGACGCGTCATCGCCTCTCGGCAGCGATCGCGTGCGGGGCGGTGGAGCGCGTGAGGATCGGATGGCTCGCGCTGCCGACGGCGGACGCCGATCTCCGCAGGGCGGCCGAGGCCGGCGTGGTGCTGAGCTGCGTGACGCTGCTCCGGCGGCGCGGCGTCTGGACGCTGCCGGTGCCCGCGCCACACGTCGCCATCCACCCGAAGGGCACCCTGGCCGCGCGCACCGCGGCGCACGTGCACTGGGCCGTTCCCACCGTGCCGCGCGCCCCCGACGCGCTCGAGGACCGGCTCGTGAACGCGCTCGTGATCGCGGCGACGTGCCAGCCGTACGAGCACGGCCTTGCCGCGTGGGAGTCCGCGATACGCCAGCAGCTCGTCGACGTCGACACGCTCCGCGGGCTCGCGCTGCCGCCGGATGCGCGACGTCTGCTCCGGGATGCGAAGCCGTTCGCGGACGCGGGCGGCGAGACGATCGTCTCCTCACGCCTGCGCTGGACGAAGCTGCCGATGCGGCGCCAGGCCTCACTCGCGGGGCATCACGTCGACCTGCTCATCGGTGATCGGCTCGTCATCCAGATCGATGGCGGGCACCACGTGGATGCCCAGCGCCTCATCGACAACGAGCACGACGCGCGACTTCGGCTCATGGGCTACCACGTCATTCGGATCGGGCACTGGCAGATCCTCGACGACTGGGCCACGGTCGAGGAGCTGATCCTCACCGCCATCGCGCAGGGCTTGCACCTCGTCCGCCGCTGAGACGGATCGGCGACGGCACGGATCCGGAGATCTGCACGCATCCGGATCTCCGGCCGCGGATTCGTCCGGATCGGTGCGGATCTCAGGATCGGTGCAGCGCGTCGCGCGGCGCTACTGCAGCCCGAAAAGGTCCAGCGGGTGGGTGAGGCGCCAGCCGAGATCCGGTCCGGTGACATCGCCCTCGATCGCCAGCGGGACGCTCGCGGTGTCGAACGGGCCGGTGGCGGTCAGCTCGCCGACCTCCGCACCGTCCAGCAGGCTCACCTCGATGTCGTACTCGCTCTCGATCGCCGCGGTGCCGCGGTCCCACAGCACCACGGAGGCGTCGCTCGTCGTGACGACCTCCGCGTCCTCGCCCCACTCGGTGGTGACGGTCGCGACCGTCGTGCCCGCCGCGACGGACGGACCGGGCTGCAGCGACTTCTCGACCTGATCGAGAAGACCGCGGCTCACGCTCTCGCGCAGCTCTGCGTTCGACTGTCCGAGCACGGCGGCGTAGACGCGCACGGTCGTCTGGTCGATCGTGATGTCCTTCGCCGTGAGCAGGTTCCACTGCTCCTGCCAGCCCTCGAGCAGCGTTCCGGTCTTGATGCCGACGACGCCGGGCTCGCCCAGCAGCGGGTTGGTGTTCTCGACCCTGCCGGCGCCCGGCAGCTCGATCTCCGGCATCGCCACGATCTCCGAGATGACCGGATCGGCCAGGGACACGCTCGCGAGCTTCACGAGCGCCGCCGGGGTGGCGGTGTTCTGCGGGGAGATGCCGCTCGGGTCGACCATCGTGATCCCCGTCAGCCCATGCGCCTGCAGCCACTCGGGCACCGCGAGCACGAACGCGTCCTTCGAGCCCCAGAGCTCGGTCGTGAGACGGTCGATGTAGTTGTTGGCGGATCCGATCAGGATGCCCTCGATCATCTGCCGCTGGGTGAGGGTGCCGTCGATCGGCACATCCAGGGCCGACTCGTTCGCGTAGCGGTACTGCCAGTACAGCGCGTTGTCTTCCGCCGTGAAGGAGTAGGACGGGCCGTCCTCGCCGACGGCGAGCGGCGCCTTCTCGAGGATCATCATCACCGTGACGAGCTTGGCGATGCTGGCCATCGGCACGGTCTCGGCATCGAGCGCGGCGATCGTCCCGAGGCCCTCCGCGCCGACGGCGGCGGTGCCCTCGGTGGGCCAGGTCACGCCGAGCGGATGTCCGGGGTTCGGCGTCACGGTGGCCGCGGAGACGGTTGGCGCCACGCTGTCGAGCGGCCACAGCGCGCACCCGCCCACGTACGCGAGCGCCAATGCGCCCGCGGTGATCAGCGGGGCGGCGATCAGGCCCGCGCGGCGGTCGCGGCGCGGGGGCAGCAGATCCGCCGCCGCGGGAACCTGGGCCGACACGCGCGGCGTGTCCGCGGCGACGGGGGTCGACAGAGTGGCGGGGTCGACCCAGGCGAGCGCCGCCGTGGTGGGCTCGGCCGGCGCAGCCGGCGCCGGCTTCTCGTCGTCGGCGGCCGGGACCGCGAGCCCGAGGGCCTGCGCGACGGCGGCAGTCTCGCGGCGCTCGCGCCGGCCGCCCGGCATCGGCAGGGACTCGAGCTCCTCGGCCGACATCGCGCGACGGACGGCGCCCTTCTCGAGCGCGATCAGGGCGGCGACGTCGAACGCCTGCGTGGGCTCGAGGGCGTCCTCGGACGCATCCGCGGTCACGTGTGACGCGGCGCGGACGGGCGTCGCGGACGCCGCGTCGCCGGACGCGCTCGGATCGAGAGCGTCGCGAGGGGGGAGTTCGTCGATCGCCACCCGATTACGGTACCCGCCGTTCCCCGAGAGATCCCGTAGATCCTCTGGTCGGCGCGCGCGCCGGATCCGGCCTAGAATCTCCTCACACCCACGGGAGTCCGGCGAGCCGGGCTGAGAGGAAGCGACCCGCGCTTCGACCGTCGAACCTGATCCGGATCATGCCGGCGCAGGGAGGAGAGAGATGAACACGTCCACCCACCGCTCCGTCGCCCCGAGCGCGAGGACGAGCCGCCGCTACACGTGGCGCGTCGTCGACATCGTCGTGGCGAGCGTCATCGGCGTCGCCGCCGGCGTCGTCTTCTGGCTCTGGGGCCTCGCCTGGCCCGGGCTCGACAGCCTGCTCGCCTTCACGCCCGGCCTGTCCGGCCTGCTCGCGGGCGGCTGGCTGTTCGCCGGCGTGCTCGGCGGCCTTGTGATCCGTAAGCCCGGCGCCGCGCTGTTCACCGAGGTCGTCGCGGCGGTCGTCTCGATGGCGCTCGGCACGCAGTGGGCGTTCCTCACGCTCGTGTGGGGCCTCGTGCAGGGCGTCGCCGCGGAACTCGGCTTCGCGGTGCTGCTGTACGCGAACTGGCGCCTGCTCGGCGCGCTGCTGTCGGGTGCCTTCGCCGGCATCGCGGTCGCGGTGCTCGACACGAACTTCTCGTCGGTCGCGGCCCTCGCCGTCGAGGCCCGCGCGGTCTACTTCGGGTCCGCGGTGGTCTCGGGCGTCGTCATCGCGGGCGTCCTGTCGTGGGTGATCGTGCGCGCCCTCGCCGCGACGGGCGCGCTCGACCGGTTCGCCGCCGGGCGGGAGTTCCGCGCGCGAAGCGCCGCATCCGAAGCGTGACAGCCGCGGACGTCGCCCCCGCGCGCGTGGAGGCGCGCGGCTGGGGGTGGCGCCACGCGGGACGGTCGCGCTGGGCGGTGGGCGGAGTGGATCTGCGCCTCGAGCCCGGCGAGCGCGTGCTGCTGCTCGGTGCGAGCGGATCCGGCAAGTCGACCCTGCTGCGCGGCCTCGCGGGCGTGCTCGGCGACGAGGAGGACGGCGAGCCCGAGGGCGAGCTGGTGATCGACGGCATCCCCGCCGCGCACGCCCGCGGTCGCGCCGGGCTCGTGCTGCAGGATCCGGATGCGCAGGTCGTGCTCGCGCGCGTGGGCGACGACGTGGCGTTCGGGTGCGAGAACCTCGGGGTCCCGCGCGAGGAGATCTGGCGGCGCGTGCCGGCCGCGCTCGCCGCGGTCGGCCTCGACGTCGCGCTCGACCGGTCGACGTCGGCCCTGTCCGGCGGACAGAAGCAGCGCCTCGCGCTCGCGGGCGCGCTCGCCATGCGACCGGGGCTGCTGCTGCTCGACGAGCCCACCGCGAACCTCGACCCCGACGGCGTGGAGGAGGTGCGCGACGCGGTGATCCGCTCCGTGGCCGCCTCCGGCACCACGCTCGTGGTCGTCGAGCACCGCGTGGACGCCTGGGCGCCGCACGTCGACCGCGTCGTGGTGCTCGGAGCCGGGGGCGCCGTCGTCGCCGACGGCCGTCCCGACGAGGTGTTCCGCGGTCATGCCGAGTCCCTCACCGCGGCCGGGGTGTGGGTGCCGGGCGTCCCTCCGAGCGTGCCCCGCACACCCGTCTCTGCGGCGTCCGAGGACCTGCTGATCGCCGACGGGCTCGGCGTCGGACGCCGTCGATCGGGCGGGGCGGACGCCGTGCTCGCGGCCTCGGACGTGGACGCGACCGTGCGGAGCGGACGCCTGCTGGCGATCACGGGCCCCAACGGCGCGGGAAAGTCGACGCTGGCGCTCACGGTCGCGGGGCTGCTTCCGCCCCTGCGGGGGACCCTCGCGGCGACCGCCGCGCTCGCCGGGTCGGGCGAGCCGTCGGCCCGCCGGCGCCGCGGCCGCGCGCCCGCGGCCGGCGATGCGCCCCTCGCGTGGTCGTCGCGCGACCTGCTCACGCGCATCGGCACGGTCTTCCAGTCGCCCGAGCACCAGCTGCTGACCGCCACGGTGCGGGACGAACTCGCGGTCGGTCCTCGTGCTCTCGGGCTCGACGACACGGCGGTGGCGGCGCGCATCGAGCCGCTGCTGGAGCGGCTCGGGCTGGCGCACCTGGCGGGGGTCAATCCGTTCACGCTCTCGGGCGGGGAGAAGCGCCGGCTCACGGTCGCCGCGATGCTCGCCACCCGGCCGCGCATGCTCGTGCTCGACGAGCCGACGTACGGGCAGGACGCGCGCACCTGGCGAGAGCTCGCGGCGCTGCTCGACGACGTCCGCGCGCAGGGAGCGGCGGTGGTCTGCGTCACGCACGACCGTCCCCTCGTTGACGCGCTGGCGGACGACATCCTGCGCCTCGGGTCCCCGCGCGCCGAGGTGAGCTCATGAGCCTCGTGGTGATCGACGCGCGGCACAGCCCGCTGTCCAAGGTGAACGCGCTCGCGAAGCTCGCCGCGACGCTCGTGCTCGGCGTGGCGCTGATCCTCTCGATCGATGCGGTGTCGGCGGGCGTGGCGCTCGCGCTGACGGCGCTCATGCTGCCGTTCGCGCGCCTGCCGTGGCGGCAGCTGTGGCCGCGGCTGTGGCCGATCGTGCTCGCGGCGGGAATTGCCGCCGTGGGCACCCTGCTCTACGGACGTCCGGATGGGCAGATGCACGTCGAGTGGGGACTGCTGCGCATCAGCGACGGATCCATCGCCCTCGCACTGGCGATCCTGCTGCGCGTCATGGCGATCGCGCTGCCGAGCGTCGTGCTGTTCGCCACGACGGATCCGACCGACCTGGCCGACGCGCTCGCCCAGCTCGCGCGGGTACCGGCGCGCTTCGTGCTCGGCGCGCTCGCCGCCCTGCGGCTCGTCGGACTGCTGATCGGCGACTGGCGAGAGCTCGGCGACGCGCGACGTGCGCGCGGCGTGGCCGACAGGGGGCGGATCCGCCGGCTCGCCGGGCAGACGTTCGCGCTGTTCGTGCTGGCGATCCGCCGCGGCACCAAGCTCGCGACCGCCATGGAGGCGCGCGGCTTCGGCGCCTCCGGCCGCCGCACGTGGGCGCGCGTGTCGCGGCTGACCGCGGCGGATGCCGTGATCGTCGCGATCACAGCGCTGATCGCCGCGGCCGCCATGGCGACGGCCATGTGGGCCGGCACCTGGACCTGGATCCTCGGTCTCTGACTTCATCCTCGCCGCAACCAGGGGTGGCCGACAGGCGCGCGGCACAGCGAGGCGGAGGGTTCTTCGTCGTCAGTAGGGGGTGAGCGACGAAGGAGCGAACCGGGCCCCCGCTGACGACGAAGAACCCGCAGCCGCAGCGGATCCCAACCCGAAGCGCAGCCCGCGCGTCACTCCAGCTCGCGCACCAGCCGCAGGCGGAACAGCCGCACCTGACGGCCCGAGTCGCGCTCGTAGCCGCGATAGCCGGGCCACTGCTGCTGGATCCGCTCCCAGGCGGCCTCGCGCGCCTCCGGATCCGTGTCGATCCGCTCGGCGATCACCGCGTAGCGCCGGCCGCGCACCGTGATCTCGGCCTCCGGGTGCGCGAGCAGGTTGTGCGTCCAGGCGGGGTGCCGCCCGCGCGCGAAATTCGTGCCCGCGACGAGGGCGGATCCCTGGCCGTCGGGCGTGTACATCAGCTCACTCGCGCGGAAGCCGCCGGTGCGCGCGCCGACGGTGTGCAGCGTCAGCGACGGCACGAGCAGGCCGGACACCTGCGTGCGCCCACCGGTCGCGATGCGCAGGGCCCGCTCCGCCGCCGGGAGGACGACGGGCCCGACCGTGCGGAAGACGCGCGTGCGCGTGAGCGGTGCGATGGCCGCCCGCACCGCCTGCACGATCCTCGCCATGCGTCGATCCTCCCGCAGGATCAGGTGGCGTTCCAGAGCGCGCGGTAGTACGCCGTGCGGACCGGATCCGGATCGATCCCGTACGCGTCGAGGAACGTCGTGTCCCAGCCGGGGCCGTAGTTCCACCCGAGGCTCATCGTCGCGACCGCGATGTCGGCCCAGCGGTCGGCCGTGCCGAGCGCGCCGAGGTCGACATGAGCGATCCAACGGCCGTCCGGGCCGAGCAGCGTGTTGGGCGAGCACGCGTCGCCGTGGCACACCACGAGCCGGTCGACGACAGGCGGGTCCCGCAGCTCGGCGGGCACCTCGATGCCGCGCGCCGCGGCGCGGGCCAGCCGCGTCGGCACCGACCAGTCGTACGGGCACTCCTCGACCGGCAACGCATCGTGCAGCGCGCGGAGCCCCGCCGCGATCGCGCGCACGGCCACGTCGGGCCGGGCGACCCATGCGGGCGCGACGGCCGACTCGCCCTCGAGCGCGGACGTCACGAGCCACTCCTCGGTGTCCGTCTCGCCGTGATCGCGTACCTCGGGCACGGGCGTCCAGCGTGCCGCCCACGCGAGCCGTTCGGCCTCCTCGGCCATCGACGTCTCGAGGTTCCGCGGGCCCCACTTGACGTACAGCGCGCCGACGCGGAACGTCAGACCGCCGATCTCATTGCGCCAGACGGGCACCGGCACGGCGTTCCCCGCCAGGGCACGCACGCGATCCGGCACGGCGACGTCACCCGACGGAATCGACGACCTCAGCGACATGCGATCATCCTCCGCCGGGAGACGCCGCGGGCCCCCGGCGCATCGCCGAGGGCCCGCGAGTCGACGGCCGGCTCAGGCCCAGCCGAACGCCTTCCCGATCGCCTGCACCGCCTGGTACACGCCCAGCACCACGAACAGCAGCGCCGTGATGCCGAGGGCCACGTTGAGGTACCACTTGTTGCGGTACTCGCGCGGCACGCGATCGGTGTTCAGGATCGGCAGCAGCGTCAGGGCGAGGAACGGCATGAACAGTGCGCCGAGGAAGCCGTACAGCAGCACCAGGAAGATCGGCTGGTCGAGCAGGAGCAGCAGCATCGGCGGGAAGGTCAGCCACACGAGGTAGACCTTGAACCACTTGCCGCCGGCCTGCGAGTCGGGGTGTGCCGAGCCCTTGCCCGTGACGTTGCCCATGAAGTCGGCGAACATCAGCGAGACGCCGTTCCAGACGCCGAGCACGGACGAGAAGCCCGCGGCCCAGAAGCCGACGAGGAACCACACGCCGATGAAGTCGCCGTAGCGCTCGCGCAGCACGCCGTCGAGCTCGAGCAGACCCTGGTCGCCGGCGGCGAGCGACACCCCGGCGGCGCGCACCACCTCGGCACCGACGATGAGCATCGCGATGACGAAGATGCCCGTCATGATGTACGCGGCGGTGTTGTCGATGCGCATGACCCGCAGGAACTTCGGCTTGTCCCATCCCTTCTCGCGCAGCCAGTAGCCGTAGGCCGCGAGCGTGATGGTGCCGCCGACGCCGCCGGCCAGCGCGAGCGTGTTGAACACGCCGCCCTCGGGATCATCGGGACGAGGCCCGAGATCGTCTCGAGGAAGTTCGGGGCCGCGATGATCGCCAGGATCACGATGGTGACGAACATCAGGCCGACGAGCGCGGCGCTGATCCGCTCGAAGATCCGGTACCGGCTGAACCAGATCATGAGGAAGGCCGCGATGCCGGTGCCGATCGCCCAGGGCCACACCTGCGCTCCGAAGCTGCCCTCGGGGAACAGTGCCGCGATCGGCAGCGCAGTCGAGCTCATCGCGGACGCGGCGTAGACGAAGCCCCAGATCACGATGTACGGCGCGAAATACCAGGTCGGCCAGCGGCCGAGCGTGCGCCACCCCTCGAAGATGGTCCTGCCCGTGGCGACCGTGTAGCGTCCCGCGCCCTCGACGAGCACGATCTTGAGGATCACGCCGAGCACGACGGCCCACAGCAGCATGTAGCCGTAGTTGGATCCCGCCACGAGGGTCGCGACCATGTCCGCGGATCCGACGCCGGTCGCGGCGACGACGAGGCCGGGACCGATCACCCGCCAGCGGGGCGCCTCGGTCTCGGGCGTGGTCTTGGTGCTCATCGGGGTCCTCCTCGACTCGGGCATGAGTGGTCCCGAGTCTATGTGGGCGCCGCCGTTCCTCCCGCTCAGCGGGCGGAGGATGGGCAGAAGTGTCCGTTCAGCCGGCGAGCGCCGCGACGTCGGCCGGGTCCGCGGTCTCGGGGGCGTTGATGCACACCGTGGAGGCGAGCCCCGCGAAGCGGTCGGCGAGCCGGTCGCGCACCTCGGCGGGCGTGCCCGCGACCGCGAAGGCGTCGAGCATGTCGTCGTCGACGAGGGCGGCCATCTCGCGCCACTCGCCGCGGCGCGACGCGTCGTGCATCCGGTCGGCGGTCTCGGTCCAGCCGTGCAGCTCCATCACGCCCCGGTAGGCGGGCGTCGAGCCGTAGAACGCGATCTGCTGCCGGACGGCGGCCTCCTGCGCGGCGCGCGCGGCCGCGTCCCGCCCCGCGATCACGAAGGGCAGGGCGATGAGCTCCACGGGCGCGGCGAGCTCGGAGCGCTCGCGGCCCTTCGCGAGCGCCGGGACGCTGACCTCCATGAGGTACTCGCGCGTCGTGAAGGCGTGCGCCACGAAGCCATCGGCGACCTCGCCCACCAGGCGGGTCATGGCGGCGCCGACGCCCGCGAGCCAGATCGGCGGGTAGCCGTGCGGGTTGGGGCCCGGGTCGAACACGGGCGACATCAGCGCGTGCGTGTAGTGCTCGCCGCGGAAGTTCAGCCGCTCGCCGGTCTCCCAGGTGCGCCAGATCGCACGCACGGCGCCGACGAACTCGCGCATGCGCGGCGCGGGCGCCGACCACGGCATGGAGAAGCGCTTCTCGATGTGCGCCTGCACCTGCGAGCCGAGACCGAGCGCGAAGCGCCCCTCGGCCGCGAGCTGCACGTCGTTGGCGGCCATCGCGACCGTCATGGGGTTGCGCGCGAAGGCCACCGCGATCGCGGTGGACACCCGGATCGGCCGTCCCGCGCGCGCCGCCTCGCGCGCCGCGAGCGCGCAGCCGATGAACGGATCGTGCTGCGTCTCGGTCAGCTGGAGGCCGCCGAAGCCGCTCTCGGCCGCGAAGCGGGCCGCCTTCTCGGCGCCGTCCGGGCTGGCATTGCGCGTGCCGATCTCGATGTGGAACCGCGTCGTCTCACTCATCACCCGGCCATGTCTAGCAGAAGCGGATCTCCGGGCCGGGCGAGCGCGGAGAATGAACGCATGACGCACACCGCGACCGCCGACCCCGAGATCCTGCGGCTCACGGCCTTCGCCGCCACCCCCGCGGGCGGCAACCCGGCGGGCGTGGTGCTCGATGCGCGCGACCTCGACGATGCGGGCATGCAGCGGATCGCCGCCGCCGTCGGGTACTCCGAGACGGCCTTCGCGATCGACCCGCGGCTCGGCGGCGACGAGCGCCACGTCGCGGTGCGGTACTTCTCGCCGACCGCCGAGGTGCCGTTCTGCGGGCACGCGACGATCGCGCTCGCGGTGGCCCTCGCCGAGCGGCGCGGCACCGGCGCGTTCCGCTTCGCGACGCCGGTCGGCGAGGTCGTGATCGGCACCGAGCCGGGCGAGGAGACCCCGCTCGCGTCGTTCACGAGCGTGGAGCCGTCCGTGCGCGCGCTCGACCCCGGCGTGGCGGACGAGCTCCTGGAGCTGATCGGCGTCGCGCGCGAGGACCTCGACGCCCGCTGGCCGCTGCGCGAGGCCTTCGCCGGCAACGCGCACCCCATCGTGGCGATCCGCGGACGCGCGCTGTTCGACGGGTTCTCGTTCGATCCGGCGGCCGTGCGGGCGCTCATGGATCGCGCGGGCTGGGCGGGGACGGTGACGGTCGTGCGGTTCGGCGACGCGCCGGACGCCGTCGAGGCGCGCAACCTGTTCCCCGTGGGCGAGATCACGGAGGACCCGGCCACCGGGTCCGCCGCCGCAGCGCTCGGCGCCTACGTCCGGGACGTGCTCGGTGCGCAGGCGCCGAGCCGGATCGTCGTGCAGCAGGGCGCGCACGTCGGGCGCCCGAGCATCCTGCTCGTCGACATCCCCGCCCACGGCGGGATCACCGTGTCGGGCACGGCCGTCGCGATCCGCTGAACCGGATCGGCCGGGTGCGTCTCGGCGGGCTCGCCGGTCCGCCGAGCCCCGATCAGCGGTTCGTCAGCACGCGCTCGACCGTGTCCCCGGGCACGAACTCGCACGCGAGCAGGCGCTGCTGCGGCGCCTCATCCGGCGACAGGATGCGCTCGAGCAGCGCGTCGAGGCCCCATTCGCCGAGCTCGGGGCCGGGGGCGCGCATGTAGGTCAGCCGCGGCTCGCCCATGCCGGCCATGTACGCCGAGGTGCCCATCGAGATGACGCTGAGGTCGTGCGGCACGGCCGTGCCGGCGCCGGCGAGGCCGATCAGGAAGCCGGCGGCCGCGTGCTCGTTCAGCAGCACGACGGCGGTCGTGTCGGGATGGTCGACGGCGAACGCCGCCCCGAGCGCGCGCCCGGCGATCGGCTCCTCCGAGATGTGGATCACGGTGGGCTCGACGCCGTGCGCCCGCATCGCGTCCTGGTAGGCGACCTCGGCGCGCGTGCGCGCGGCATGGTGGTAGCCGGGCTCGCTGCCCGCGACGAAGGCGATGCGGGAGTGGCCGAGCGTGCGGAGCCGATCAAGGGCCTCGAGCACCGAGGCGGGGAAGTCGATGTCGACGAACGCGAGCCCGTCCGGATCCGCCGTGCGTCCGATCAGGGCGAACGGCACGTCCGCCGCGCGGAGGGCGTCGACGCGAGGGTCGTCGAGCTGCACCTCCATGAGCAGCACGCCGTCGACGAGGCCCGTGCGGGCGAGGACGTCGACCTGCTCGGCGTCGTTGCCGATCGGCCACATCACCAGGTCGTACCCGCGCTCGCGCGCCCGACGCGACGCGCTCGTGAAGAACGCCACGGCGGTGGGCGTCAGGGGTCGCTCGAGTGCCGGGTAGAGCAGCGCGACGATGCGCGTGTGGCCGCGACGGGCGAGTGCCGCACCCACCGGGTTGCGCCGGAATCCGAGCGAGCGCATCGCCTCCTCGACGCGCTCGCGGGTGTCGGCGCGCACGGGCTTGCTGCCGTTCACGACGAAGGACACCGTCGCGACCGACACGCCCGCGCGTGCCGCGACATCGCGCATCGTCACCATGGCTCCTCCTCGCTGCATCGTACGGCCGCCGTGCGGCGGGATCGGTCCCGGGGTGTTGACACGGCGGGCGGGTGCCGTGCAGACTTCCAGCCATCGCAGTTTAAGCGTTTAACCTCGCAGGCGGAGAGCGTCGCGGGGAAACGCTCCGAACCGGATCACGCACCCTGACGAAGGAGTCATCATGCGCCGTTCTCGCGCCATCGCGACCACCGCCGCGCTCGCCGCGCTTCCCCTCGCGCTCGCCTCGTGCGCGGGCGGCGGAACCGGGGGAGGAGCCGCCGGCGGCGGCGACGTCGACACCCTGACGATGCTCGACTACTGGAACAACGAGCCCGACAAGACGATCATGCAGGAGGCGATCGACCGCTGTGCGGAGCAGCTCGAGGTCACCGTCGAGCGTGAGACCGTGCCCGGCAAGGACCTCATCCAGAAGGTGCTGCAGCGTTCGTCCTCCCGCACGCTTCCCGACGTGCTGATGCTCGACAACCCGGACGTGCAGGAGATCGCCGCGACCGGCGGCCTCGCGCCCCTCAGCCGCTTCGACGTCGACACCGCGGGCTTCGCGCAGGGCATCCTCGACGCCGCCACCTACGAGGACGAGGTCTACGGCCTCGCTCCCGCGGTCAACACGCTCGGCATCTTCTACAACAAGACGCTGCTCGACGAGGCCGGCATCGAGCCGCCCCAGACGTGGGAGGACCTGAAGACGGCGTCCGCCGCGCTCACCGAGGGCGACCGGTACGGCGTCGCGTTCTCCGCGATCGCGACGTACGAGGGGGCCTGGCAGTTCCTTCCCTTCATGTGGACGAACGGCGGCGACGAGACGGATCTGCAGACGCCGGAGGTCGCCGAGGCGCTGCAGCTGTGGGTCGACCTCGTCCAGGAGGGCTCCGCCTCGGAGGGCGTCGTGAACTGGTCGCAGGCCGACGTGAAGGATCAGTTCGTCGCCGGCAAGGCGGCGATGATGGTCAACGGCCCCTGGCAGATCCCCGCGCTCGCCGACACGGACTTCGAGTGGGGCTCCGTGCTCGTGCCCGTCAACGAGGACGGCCAGACGCCCGTGGCGCCCCTCGGCGGCGAGGTGCTCACGGTGCCCGAGACGGGCGACGAGGCACGCCAGTCGAAGGCGGCCGAGTTCATCGGGTGCATGACGAACGAGGAGAACTCGATGGCGATCGCGGAGGCGCGCTTCATGGTGCCCACGCGGACCGCGCTCGTGGAGGACTACGTCGAGAAGGTGCCCTCCATGGAGGCCTTCACGCAGCAGGTCGTCGACGCGCGCTCGCGCACCGGCAAGCTCGGCGAGGAATGGCCCACCGTCGCGACGGTGATCTACAACGCGGTGCAGCTCGCGATCACGGGCGAGGCGGAGCCGGCGGACGCGCTCGAGCAGGCCGCGCGCGGTTGACGTCGATGACGATGGTGCTGCCCTCGCGGCGACGTCGCATGCGTCGCGAGGACGTCGTGAAGGCGCTGTTCGTGGTGCCCGCCGCGATCTACATCCTGCTGTTCTTCGGCTATCCCGTCGTGAAGAACGTGCTGATGGGGTTCCAGGACTACACGACCAAGACCTTCTTCACGGGCGAGGCGCCCTGGGTGGGGCTGCAGAACTACGTGACCGCCGTCACCAGCGGGCTGTTCTGGCCCGCGATGGCGAACACGCTGCTGTTCACGCTCGGCTCGCTGGTCGGGCAGTTCGTGATCGGCATGGGACTGGCGGTCTTCTTCCGCCGCCGGTTCCCGCTCAGCGGCTTCCTGCGGGCGATGCTGCTGCTTCCCTGGCTGCTGCCGCTGATCGTCTCGAGCGCCACCTGGCGCGCGATCCTGGATCAGGACAGCGGCATCCTGAACCAGGCCCTGGGAGCCGTCGGCGTCGGAGCGGTGCCGTGGCTGACGAGCCCCGACGTGGCGCTCATCGCCGTGATCCTCGTCAACATCTGGGTCGGCATCCCCTTCAACGTCACGCTGCTGTACGGCGGGCTGCAGGACATCCCGGAGGAGCTGTACGAGGCGGCCTCGCTGGACGGCGCGACGGGCTGGAAGGCGTTCTGGCACATCACGCTGCCGAACCTGCGGCCCGTGATGAGCGTCGTCCTGGTGCTCGGCGTCGTGTACACGCTCAAGGTGCTCGACGTGATCCTCGGCCTCACCGGCGGAGGCCCGGCGAACGCGACGCAGACCATCGCGATCCGCGCCTACCAGACGTCGTTCATCGACTTCGAGTTCGGTGTCGGCGCCGCCTTCAGCAACATCCTGATCCTGCTCTCGCTCGTGTTCGCGCTCATCTACCTGCGGTCGAACCGCAAGGCCGTCGACGAGTGATCGGAAAGGACCGAAGCACATGACAACCGCCCTGATCACCGTCGACCAGAAGGCCGCGCGGCGTCACGATCGGCGCACCGGTCGCGGACGCGTGTCGACGGCCGTCGGCATCGTGCTGCTCGCGATCATGCTGTTCCCCGTCTACTGGATGGTGAACACCTCGCTGCAGCCGTCCGGCAACACCCTCAACGCGGGCCTCATCCCCTGGAACCCGAGCTTCGCGGGCTACGAGCAGGCGCTCGCCGACCAGGGCGGGAACCTGGTGACGAGCCTCATCGTGTCGGTCGGATCCGTGATCGTCTGCCTCGTCATCTCCGCGCCCGCCGCGTATGCGCTGGCGCAGTTCCGGTACCGCTGGATCGGGATCGCCCTGCTCGTGATCCTGATCGCGCAGATGATCCCCGGGATCGTGATCGCGAACGCGCTGTACGCGGCGTACAACGACTTCGGACTGCTCAACACGGTCGTGGGCCTCATCCTCGCGGACGCGTCGCACTCGATCCCGTTCGCGATCCTCGTCCTGCGCGCGTTCATGATGAACCTGCATCCATCGATCCTCGAGGCCGCCCGCGTCGACGGGGCGGGGCCCGTGCGGGCCTTCTGGTCGATCGCGCTGCCGATCGCGAAGAACGCCCTCATCACGGCCGGGCTGTTCGCCTTCCTGTTCGCGTGGAGCGACTTCCTGTTCGCCCTCACGCTCACCACCACCGAGGAGCTGCGTCCCGTGACCCTCGGCATCTACCAGTACCTCGGCACGCAGGTCTCGAACTGGGGCGCCGTCATGGCCACGGCCGTGCTGTCGTCGCTGCCGGCGATCGTGCTGCTGCTCGTCGCGCAGCGCTACATCGCGGCCGGCGCGATGGGCGGTGCCGTCAAATGACCGCCTCGCTCGCCCAGACATCCCACAGCTCTGAACAGAAGGAGGACGCCATGTCGGCGCTCGCCCCCGAATACCCCGTCCGCGTCGTCGTGTGGGGGGAGAACCGCCACGAGCAGGTGCAGCAGAAGGTGCGCGACATCTACCCGGACGGGATGCACACCACCATCAAGGAGGGGATCGAGGAGAACCTCGGCGAACGCGCGGTCGTCCGCACCGTGACGCTCGACGACCCGGAGCACGGCCTCACGGAGGAGCTGCTGTCGCAGACCGACGTGCTCGTGTGGTGGGGTCACGCCGCCCACTCCGAGGTCGCGGACGAGGTCGTGGAGCGCGTGCAGCGGCACGTCCTCGAGGGCATGGGGCTCCTCGTGCTGCACTCGGGCCACTGGTCGAAGATCTTCGGCAAGCTCATGGGCACGACCTGCACGCTGCGGTGGCGCTCGAAGAACGACCGCGAGATCGTCTGGACCGTCGATCCCACGCATCCGATCGCGCGGGGCATCCCGCACCCCTTCCTCATCCCGGCGCAGGAGATGTACGGCGAGTTCTTCGACGTGCCCGCCCCCGACGAGCTGGTCTTCCTGTCGACCTTCACGGGCGGCGAGGTGTTCCGCAGCGGCATGACCTACCGCCGCGGCTACGGCAAGATCTTCTACTTCAGCCCCGGCGATCAGGACTACCCGGTGTATCACCAGGCGGAGGTGCGGAAGGTGATCGCCAACGGCGTGGAGTGGGCCAAGACGCTGCGTCCCGAGCGCGCGACGCCGACGCTGCTGCGCTACGAGCTCGAGGACTTCTACAACGGCCGCGGGTACGAGGGGGCGATGCACAATTGAACGCCGTCGCAGCGCCGGGCGGAGCGCCCACCCGCGTCGTGCAGGTCGGCGCCGGGGGGATGGGACGCGCCTGGCTGCGGACCATCGCCGCGGAGCCCGATGCCGAGCTCGTCGGCCTCGTGGATCTCGACCTCGACGTGGCGCGCACCGCGCTGGCGGATGGGGGCATCGACGGCGTCGTCGTCGGACAGAGCGTGGCCGAGGTCGCGGCCGCGACCGGGGCCGATGCCGTGATCGATGTCACGGTGCCCGCTGCGCACCTGACGGTCAACACCGAAGCGCTGGCCATCGGTCTCCCGGTGCTGTGCGAGAAGCCGGCGGCTCCGACCGTCGCGGACGCGCTGCGGCAGGCGGCCGCGGCCGAGGTGCACGGCCGGCTGCTCATGATCAGCCAGTCGCGCCGCTATTACGCCGCACTCGATGCGCTGCGCGCCGAGGTCGCCGGCCTCGGCGCCGTCGGCACGGTCGTCACGGAGTTCTACAAGGCCCCGCGGTTCGGCGGCTTCCGGGAGGAGATGGATCACGTCCTGCTCGTCGACATGGCGATCCATGCGTTCGATGCGGCCAGGTCGATGCTCGGATCGGAGCCCGTGTCCGTGTACTGCGAGGAGCACAACCCCTCGTGGAGCTGGTATCGCGGCGCCGCGAACGCGCACGCGATCTTCACGTTCTCGGACGGCGAGCGGTTCGTCTACACGGGCAGCTGGTGCGCTCCCGGGCTCGAGACGTCGTGGAACGGCTCGTGGCGGATCAGTGCGGAGCGCGGCTCAGTCGCGTGGGACGGCGCGGGACGCGTCTCGGTCGAGACGGCCGCGGGCCTGCGCGAGCGGGAGATCGCCGCCGCGCCGAAGGAGGAGATCGCGGCCTCGCTCGCGGAGTTCCTGGCATGCCTGCGCTCGGGCGGCGAGCCGTCCGGCGCGGCCCGCCGCAACGTGCACAGCCTCGCGATGGTGGAGGCCGCCGTCATGTCGGCCGAGACGGGCCGCAGCGTGCGGCTCGACGAGGTGTTCGAGACCGCGCTCGCGCGCGCGGTCGACACGGAGCCCGACGCCTCCGTGCGCGCCGTCCTGCAGAGCTGGGCGGCGCTGGGCGGCGTGCCGCACAGCACGCCGCATCCGACGCGATAGACAGGCGGCACGGACGCCGCGCCGCAGCAGACAGCGAGCATCCGACAGGAAGAAGGAGAGCCATGCCCGACGCCGGACGGCGCCGCGCCCTCGTCGTGCGCGGGGGATGGGACGGTCATCACCCGGTCGAGGCGACCGAGCTGTTCCTCCCGTTCCTGCGCGCGCAGGGGTTCGAGGTGCGGATCGAGGAGAGCCCGGCGGTCTACGCCGATGCCGCGGTGATGGCGGCGACCGACCTGGTCGTGCAGAGCGTCACGATGAGCACGATCGAGGCCGATGAGGTGCGCGGGCTGCGCGCCGCGATCGAGGCCGGCACCGGTCTCGCGGGATGGCACGGCGGCATCGCCGACTCGTTCCGCAGCAGCTCCGACTACCTGCAGCTCGTCGGCGGCCAGTTCGCCACGCATCCCGGCCGCCACCCCGACGACCGCCCCGGCGACGAGCGCGACAACTACCTGCCGCACACGGTGGAGCTCACCGACCTCGGTCGCGCGCACGAGATCATGGCCGGCCTCGACGACTTCGATCTGGACACCGAGCAGTACTGGGTGCTGCACGACGACCTCATCGATGTGCTGGCCACCACGACGCACCCCACGCAGCCCTATCACCCGTGGCACCGGCCGATCGCCTCGCCCGCCGTGTGGACCCGCCTGTGGGGCGAGGGCAGGGTCTTCGTCGCGACCCCCGGACACTCGCTCGATGTGCTGCGGAACCCGAACGTGCGCACGATCATCGAGCGCGGCATGCTGTGGGCGGCGCGATGAGCGACGTCGCGACCGCGCCGCTGCGCGCCGCGTCCCTGGTGACCGCGCCGCTGCGCGTCGGCATCGTCGGCTGCGGCCACATCGTCGAGCAGTATCTGCAGACGCTGCCGCGGCTCGCGGACGTGCGCGTCGTCGCGGCCGCCGATCTGGATCCGGCCCGCGCCGAGGCGGTCGCGGCGCGCGTCGATGGCGCCCGCGCCCTTCCGGTGGAGGAGCTGCTCGCGGCCCCCGACGTGGACGTGGTCCTGAACCTCACGATCCCGGCCGCGCACGACGAGATCGCCCTGGCCGCGATCGCCGCCGGCAAGCACGTGCACGGGGAGAAGCCGCTGGCGGCGACGACCGGCGGTGCGCGCGCCGTGCTCGATGCCGCGGCCCGTGCCGGCCTGGTCGCCAGCTGCGCCCCGGACACCGTGCTCGGCACGGGCACGCAGACCGCCCGGGTGGCCGTCGACGGCGGTGTCATCGGCCGGCCCGTCGCGGCGACCGCGGTCATGATGACCCCCGGACACGAGCGCTGGCATCCGAATCCCGACTTTTACTACCAGGCCGGCGGCGGACCCCTGTTCGACATGGGGCCCTATTACGTCTCCGCGCTCGTGACGCTCCTCGGCCCGGTGGTCTCGGTCGTCGGCGCCGCGAGCAGCTTGCGTGACAGGCGGACGATCGGATCCGGCCCGCGGGCGGGCGAGGTCATCGGCGTCGATGTCGACACCCACGTCACGGGCGTGCTCGTGCACGAATCCGGTGCGCTGTCGACGCTCGTGATGTCCTTCGACGCGGTCGCCACGCGCGCGTCGCGGATCGAGATCCACGGCACCGCCGGATCCATGGTGGTTCCCGATCCCAATCACTTCGACGGCGAGGTGGAGGTGAACCTCCTGGGCGGCGACGGCTGGGTCGTCCTGCCCCCGTCGGGCGGCTACGCGGGCGCCGGACGCGGCATCGCGCTGCAGGATTTCGTCGAAACCGGAGGCGCCCCGCGGGCGAGCGGCGAGCTCGGCTTCCACGTGCTCGACGTCATGGAGTCGCTCATCCGCGCCGCCCAAGAGGGTCGCACCGTCCAGGTCGCCAGCACGTGCGACCGCCCCATCCCTGTCCCGCTCACGGAACTGGTCTGATCACCATGCACCACGCCCCCGCCCTGCGCATCGCCCTCATCGGCTACTCGTTCATGGGGAGGATCCACGCGCAGGCGTGGCAGACCGCCCCGCGCTTCTTCGACGTGTCCGCAGGAGTCGACCTCGTGGTCGGCCGCGACGCGGCGGCCGTCGAGGAGTTCGCGCACCGGTTCGGCATCCCGCGGTGGAGCACCGACTGGCGCGAGGCGATCGCCGATCCCGACATCGACGCGGTCGACATCTGCGTGCCAGGCGACCTGCACGCCGAGGTCTCCGATGCCGCGCTCGCCGCGGGAAAGCACGTGCTGTGCGAGAAGCCGCTGGCGAACTCGGTGGGCGAGGCGGAGGCGATGGTCGCGGCCGCCGTCGAGGCGCGCGCGAGGGGCGTGCAGTCGATGGTGGGCTTCAGCTATCGCGGCGCCCCCGCGCTCGGGGTCATGAGACAGCTCATCGCCGACGGCCGCATCGGCACGATCCGGCACATCCGCGCGACCTACCTGCAGGACTGGATCGTCGACGAGCAGTTCCCGCTCGTGTGGCGCCTGCAGCGCGAGAAGGCGGGCTCCGGGGCCCTCGGCGACATCGGCGCGCACATCATCGATCTGGCCGTCTTCCTCACGGGACAGCGGCTCGCCGGGGTCAGCGCGCTGACCGAGACGTTCGTGCGGGAGCGGCCCCTCGTCGCGTCCTCCGGATCTCTCGCGGCCGTCGCCGGGGCGGGCACGGGCGTCGTGGACGTGGACGACGCGGCCGTGTTCATCGCGCGCACCGAGGGCGGGGCCCTGGCCACGTTCGAGGCCACGCGCTTCGCCGCCGGACGCAAGAACGCGATCCGGATCGAGATCAACGGCTCGCGCGGCTCGGTCGCGTTCGACTTCGAGCGCATGAACGAGCTCGAGTTCCACGACCACACGCTTCCCGGCGCCGAAGCGGGGTTCCGCCGGATCCTCGCGACCGAGCCCGAGCATCCCCACCTCGAGGCGTGGTGGCCGGCCGGGCACGGGCTCGGCTACGAGCACACCTTCACGCACGAGGTGGTCGCGTTCGCGCGCGCCGTGGCGGCCGGCACGATGCCGTCGCCTTCGTACGAGGACGGTCTGTACGTGCAGCGGGTGCTCGACGCCGTCGAGCGCTCCGCGGCGGCCGGCGCCGGATGGGTGGACATCCCTCACGCGGGCTGAGGAGCGGCGCGACCGGTGCGCACCAGCGCGCTCGCAGGAGCCGTCGCCTAGCCTGGAGGCATGACCGACACGCCCGCGCGCCCCGCGAACACCCCCGTCCGCGCCACCGGCACGCGGCAGGTCCGTCCCCAGACCGAGGGCTGGCAGCAGCAGAAGGACGAGTCCGGTCGGCCGCTGCTGCAGTTCGCGAGCCCCAAGCGCGGCAAGCCGCCCGTGCATCTGGCGGACATGACGCCCGAGCAGCGCGTCGAGAAGGTCAAGGAGCTCGGGTTGCCCGCCTTCCGCGCCAAGCAGCTCGCGAAGCACTACTTCGAGCACTGGACGAGCGACCCCGCCGAGATGACCGATCTGCCGGCCGCGGGTCGTGAGGAGTTCGTCGGCGGCATGCTCCCGAACCTGCTCACCGAGGTCCGCCGGCTGCAGACCGACAACGGCGACACGATCAAGTTCCTGTGGCGCCTGCACGACGGCGCGCTCGTCGAGTCGGTGCTGATGCGGTACCCCGGACGCATCACGCTGTGCGTGTCGTCGCAGGCCGGCTGCGGCATGAACTGCCCGTTCTGCGCGACCGGTCAGGCGGGTCTGACGCGCAACATGTCGTCCGCCGAGATCATCGACCAGATCGTGCGCGCCAACCGCGCGATCGCGAACGGCGAGCTGGGCCGCCGCGAGCACGCGGACGAGCGCGTCACCAACATCGTGTTCATGGGCATGGGCGAGCCGCTGGCCAACTACGCCCGCGTGATGCACGCCGTGCGCACCATGGTCGACAAGAAGGAAGGCCTCGGGATGAGCGCCCGCGGCATCACGGTCTCCACCGTCGGGCTCGCGCCGGCCATCCGCAAGCTCGCGGACGAGGACATCCCCGTGACGTTCGCGCTGTCGCTGCACGCGCCCGACGACGAGCTGCGCGACGAGCTGATCCCGGTCAACTCGCGTTGGAAGGTCGACGAGGTGCTGGACGCCGCGCGCGGCTACTTCGACAGGACCGGCCGCCGCGTCTCGATCGAATACGCGCTCATCCGCGACATGAACGACCACCCCTGGCGCGCCGACCTGCTCGCGGAGAAGCTCAACGCCCGCGGCCGCGGCTGGGTGCACGTCAACCCGATCCCGCTGAACCCGACCCCCGGCTCGGTGTGGGACGCCTCGGAGAAGTCCGTGCAGCGCGAGTTCGTGCGCCGCCTGAACGACGCGGGCGTGCCGACCACGATTCGCGACACCCGCGGCAAGGAGATCGACGGCGCCTGCGGCCAGCTCGTGGCGACGGAAGAGGATCAGGCCGCCGCGGCGGCCACCGCCTGACCGCCCGCCGCGTCATCCGGCCGCCGCGCCTCGTCTGCGCCCGCCCGTTCGCGACGGACATGCCCGCTCGGCGCCCGGCGGTGCCCGCACGCCGATAGCGTGATGCCATGGTCAACTATCGCTACCTCGGCAACAGCGGGTTCAAGGTCTCGGAGATCACCTACGGCAACTGGGTGACGCACGCATCGCAGGTCGAGAACGACGCCGCGATCGCGACGGTGCACGCCGCGCTGGATGCCGGCATCACCACGTTCGACACCGCCGACACGTACGCGAACACCGCCGCGGAGGAGGTGCTCGCCGAGGCGCTGAAGGGCCAGCGTCGCGAGAGCCTCGAGATCTTCACGAAGGTCTACTTCCCGATCGGCCCGAAGGGCCCGAACGACACCGGCCTGTCCCGCAAGCACATCATGGACGGGATCCACGGATCGCTGCGTCGCCTCAACGTCGAGTACGTCGACCTGTTCCAGGCGCACCGCTACGACTACGAGACCCCGCTCGAGGAGACGATGCAGGCGTTCGCCGACATCGTGCGCCAGGGCAAGGCGCTGTACATCGGCGTGTCCGAGTGGACCGCCGAGCAGCTGCGCGAGGGACACGCGCTCGCGAAGCAGCTGGGCTTCCAGCTGGCGTCGAACCAGCCGCAGTACTCGATGCTGCACCGCGTCATCGAGGGCAAGGTCGTTCCCGCCTCGCAGGAGCTCGGCATCTCGCAGATCGTGTTCTCGCCCATGGCGCAGGGCGTGCTGAGCGGCAAGTACCTGCCCGGCCAGCCCGTGCCGGAGGGCAGCCGCGCGACCGACGAGAAGAGCGGCGCGGTCTTCATCAAGCGCCTGCTGCGCGACGAGGTGCTCGAGGCCGTGCAGAAGCTCAAGCCGATCGCCGAGCAGGCGGGGCTCACGATGCCGCAGCTCGCGATCGCGTGGGTGCTGCAGAACCCCAACGTGGCCGCGGCCCTGGTCGGCGCCTCGCGCCCCGAGCAGCTCGCCGACACCGTCAAGGCGTCGGGCGTGAAGCTCGAGCCGGATGTCATGACCGCGATCGACGAGGCGCTCTCGGGCGTCGCGAACACCGATCCCGAGGACACCTACAGCGTCTCGCCCAAGGAGCGCCTGGTCTGATCCGGCGCGCGGGAGGGGTGCACGCGTGCGGCACCCCTCCCGCGACGGCGCGTGCGGCTCGCCCGCTGAGCTCGCGCCACGCGGTCCCATGTTCGTCGCTCAACGAACAATGAGGTGGGACTTGGCATGATCTACTCGTGACCCCTGCCCGCATCCCGACGCCGCTGCGCGCCGTGTACGGGGTCTTCGGAGCCGCGACGCTCGCCGTGCTGGCGTTCACGGCCGTGTTCTTCACGCGCTGGATCGCGTCGCTCGCCCCGGTCGAGGCGTTCCTCGCCGCGTACCCGGGCGCGGCGCCCATGCCGGAGGGGCAGGGCATCGGCGTCCCGGCATGGCTGTCGTGGACGCACTTCCTGAACGCCTTCTTCCTGCTGCTGATCATCCGATCCGGGATCCGGATCCGCGGCGAGAGGACGCCCAGCGGGCTGTGGACGTCGCGCAGGGTCAAGAAGCGCCGGATGAGTCTCACCATCTGGTTCCACATCGCGGTCGACGTGCTGTGGATGCTCAACGGCGTCGCGTTCGTCGTGCTGCTGTTCGCGACGGGGCACTGGGTGCGGATCGTGCCGACGAGCTGGGAGGTCTTCCCGAACGCGCTGTCGGCGCTCATCCAGTACGTCTCGCTCGACTGGCCGACGCACAGCGGCTGGACCGGCTACAACGGGCTGCAGCAGCTGTCCTACTTCGCGATCGTGTTCCTCGCCTCGCCGCTGGCGATCCTGACGGGCGCGCGGCTCAGCGCGTTCTGGCCGCGGGAGACGGATCCCTCGAGCCGAGTCGGGCGCCTGAACCGGATGTTCCCGGTGGATCTCGCGAAGGCCATCCACTTCCCGACCATGCTGTTCTTCGTCGGCTTCGTGATCGTGCACGTGGGACTCGTGCTCGCCACGGGTGCGCTGCGCAACCTCAACGCGATGTACGGCGGTCAGGACGCCGTGAACTGGACCGGCTTCTGGATCTTCGTGATCTCGCTGGTCGCGATGGCGGGGGGCTGGATCGCGGCGCGCGACCGCGTCATCGCACCGATCGCGCAGCGCTTCGGCGACGTCCGGATGCGTCCGCGCCGCTGAGGCGCGGCGGCGTCACTCGACGGTGAAGGCCGCCGGCTCGGAGCTGACGTGCAGGCCGTCGCCGGCCATCACCTCGAGCTCACCGGGCTCGGCATCCGCCGGCACCGTGAAGGATCCGCTCAGCGTGCCGTCCTGGGCGACCCGGGCCTCGCCCAGGTTGATCGTCTCGCCGCCCTGCACCCAGTACAGGTCGACGGCCGACACGGCATCCGGCTCCGAGACCTGCTGACCCGTGTCCTCGCACACGAGGTACCCGTCGCCGCTGACCTCGACGTCGGCGCCGGGGGCTGCGCGGTCGGGGGAGAGGCTCAGCGTGGGGGCCGCGCACGCCTGCTCGGAGACGACTGCTTGATCGTCCGGTGCCTGCGACGCGCTCGGCGACGTCGCGCCCGCGCATCCGGCGAGGCCGAGCAGCAGCGCGCTCGTGAGGGTGAGGGTGACGGGGAGTCGGCGCATCTCGGGGCTCACTTCTTGTAGAGCGAGTAGAGGCTCGTCAGGTCGCCGGCGCCGAACAGGCGTGCCGACGCGTTGCATGCGGTGATCTGCGGGCTCATGGTCAGGTCGTTGCCGCCGCGCTCGACCGCGTGGGCGAGCCCGACCGCGTGGCCGAGCTCGTGCGTGAGGACGGAGCGCGCGTCGAACCTGCTGCCCGTGCAGCCCTTCGGGTTCGTGATCCACGCGCGGCTGGAGCTGTCGAGCCGCACGTCGGCGCGCAGGATCTCGTCGTGACCGCTGTGGGTCTTGAAGACGACGCAGGTGAGACCGAGCGTCGATCCGGTCAGGTTGCCGAAGTCGATCACGCTGTGCGCGTCGGGCTTCGTGCAGGTGTTGCCGCTCATGTTGGCGTCGACCGTCGTGGCGGCCCCGATCCTGCCGGGCACCGCGAGCGCGCGCGTGAGGCCGCACCCGTCGGTGCCGTTCTTGACGGTGCTCCACGACTGCGTGATCAGGTTGGTCCACGTCGCCGACGAGAGGTTCGAGGGACGGCGCTCGGACGTGTTGATCCGATACGTGGGCGACGCGTACCACTTCACGCCCTGCACGTGCACCGCGTTGTCCTTGCAGCGCGAGACCGCCGCCGCGCGCTGCGGTGCGGTCACCGCCGCATGGTCTTCGACCGTGACGCTGACGACGCCCTCCGCGTCCGTCTGAACCGTGAGGTGCGCGTCGCTGCCGTCCGTCTGGACGCCGATCGCCATGACGCCGGTTCCCGGTGCCGGGATCGCGACGGCGATGTCGTCGGCCACGACGGTCTTGGGCGCACCGCACGACGTGAGGTCGAGACCGTCGGCGACCTCGGCGGCGACCGCGGTGACCTTCGCGACCGCGGGCGGGCACGTCAGCGCGGAGGCCGCGGACGGGCCGGCGGTGACGGCGGGTGCGCCGGTGAGGGCGATCACGCTGAGCAGGGAGAGCAGTTTCATCGACCGGAGCTCCTCGGTTCTGTGGGGGATGGCACGCCGCCGTGGCACGAGCCACTAAGAGCATGCCATCGGGGGTCCCGGGCCCTGACCGCCCGCTTCTCACTCAACGGGACCCGTGTGCGTCGGCGGTGCCGAGCGCGGGCCGAGAGCGCCCGCCGGTGCGGTCTTCGCGTGCGGCATGCTGGAGTGCGACGCACGCGAGGAGGCAGGATGACCGACACCGCTGACCAGGCCAGCCCGTACGAGACCATCCGGACCGAGACGCGGGGCCGCGTCGGATGGATCACGCTCGACCGGACGGACGCGCTCAACGCCCTCAACGCGCAGGTGATGCGCGAGCTCGCCGACGCGGCGACCGCGTTCGACGCGGACGGCGGCATCGGCGCGATCGTCGTGACCGGATCCGAGCGGGCCTTCGCCGCCGGCGCGGACATCAAGGAGATGGAGGGCCTGCGCGGTCGGGACATCGCCGTCGAGGGGCGTTTCGACGGCTGGCGCGGGTTCGCGGACGTGCACACGCCCGTGATCGCCGCGGTGTCCGGCTACGCGCTGGGCGGCGGCTGCGAGCTCGCGATGATGTGCGATGTGATCCTCGCGGCCGACTCCGCGAAGTTCGGGCAGCCCGAGATCACGCTCGGCGTGATCCCCGGCATCGGCGGCACGCAGCGCCTCGTGCGCGCCGTCGGCTACTACAAGGCGGCCGAGCTCATCCTGTCCGGCCGCATGATCGACGCCGCCGAGGCCGAGCGGATCGGCCTGGTCTCGCGCGTCGTGCCGGCTGCGGAGCTGCTCGAGGAGGCCGGCGCGCTCGCCGCGGCGATGGCGGAGAAGCCGCTCTCCGCGCTGTACGGCGCCAAGGCCGCCCTCGACGCCGCCCTCGAGATGCCGCTCGCGGAGGGCCTGCGTCTCGAGAAGCACCTGTTCGCCTCGATGTTCGACACCGAGGATCAGAAGGAGGGGATGGCGGCCTTCCGCGAGAAGCGCGCGCCGCGCTTCACCCAGCGCTGAGGTCGACGCGTCCCGGGGGGCGTGCGGCACGTCCCCGGCGCTTACGTGACCGACGCCGCCCCGGTCGCGAACCCCTCGGCGAACGCCTCGTCGTAGCCGAGGCGGAACATGTCGCGCTCTCCCGTGCGCGGGATGGTACGGGCGCCCGGCAGCGCGAGATCGCCCACCAGGTCCGCGCGGCCGCGCACCACCGCGACGGGCATGCCCGAGGCCTTGCCCTTCACGAGGTCGGCCGCGGCGCACAGCTCGTCCGCCACGCACGGCAGCGTGACGTGCAGCGGGCGACCCTGCGCGTCGGTCGAGCCGCGCAGGTCCTCGAACACCCGCACGCCGCCCGCGCCGATCGCGTGGTCGATCTGGCCGTCGCGCCATGCCCGACCCAGCGTGTCCGACACGAGTACGCCCACGTCGACGCCGAACCGCGCCCGCAGTCCCGCCGCCAGCGCGCGTGCCGACGCATCCGGGTCGACGGGAAGCAGCAGCACCGTCCCCTCCGGGGTGTTGGACGCATCGACACCGGCCGCGGCCGACACGATGCCGAGCCGGTTCTCGACGATCCGCGTGACGCTGCCGTTCTCTGAGGTGCGGGTCGCGACCACGCGCACGGTCTCGGCCGTGATCGCGTCCTCGCGGTCGTCGGCAGTCACGAACCGCCCCTCGGCCTTCGAGACGATCTTGCTCGTGACGACCAGGATGTCGCCGTCCACGAGCGGATCGCCCCCGTCGGGCAGGCGTTCCGACGCCTCGATCGCCGACGCGATCACGTCGACGAGATCCGTGCCCGCGGCGATCTCGGGGATCCCCGCGAGGGGCCAGATCGTCAGCACCGGGCGATCAGGGACGGACGTAGCGCACCTCGGCGAGCGTCTCGCCCAGGAACGGCTCTTCGCGGCGCCCGCCGTCGAGGTGGAAGCCGCGCTTCTCGTAGAACGTGCGCGCGCCGGGGTACCGCTCCGCGAGCCAGAGGTACAGCGGCTCGCCGTCGTCGACGACCGCGTCGAACAGCGCGCGACCGATGCCCTTTCGGTGCCACGAGTCGAGCAGGTACACGAAGTAGAACTCGCGCGGGGCCGGAGCGTCCGCCTCACGGGCGGGACCACTGGCCGCGAAGCCGACGATCTCCCCGTTCACGAGGGCCGCAGCGTGCCGGATCTCGTCGTTCTGCGACGTGTAGTGGGTCCACAGCTCCGCCATGCGGCGCGGCGAGACCTTCGCGAGCGTGGCGCTCGAGATGAGACCGTCGTAGGTCTCGTGCCAGACCTTCGCGTGGACGCGCCCCATCGCCTCGGCGTCCACGTCGCGAATCGGTCGGATCAGCAGGTCGGTGAGCGATTCGGCTGCCATGGCAGGACTCTACGCACCGACGAGGCCGCAGAAGAAATCGACGCGTCACGTTGTCGCCGCCTCACAACGAACGCGGTCGCGGCGGGCGGATCGTGCCAGCATCGTGGCTCGTGAACGTGATCTGGCGAACCCTTCTCGTGATGCTCCAGGCGCGCCGGCGGCGTCGGCGACAGGGGCGTCTCGCCCCCACCGCGGTCGGCCGCATCCGGCTCACGACGCTGCCGACCGACATCGACGTCCTGCGGCACATGAACAACGGCCGGTACCTGTCGCTGTTCGATCTCGGGCGGTGGGATCTGATGGTGCGCACGGATCTCGCCGAGATCATGAGGGAGAAGGGCTGGTATCCCGTCGTCGCGAGCGAGACCGTCACGTTCCGCAAGTCGCTGAACCTGTGGCAGCGGTTCGAGCTGCAGTCGCGCTGGGTCGGCCACGACGACCGAGCCCTCTACCTCGAGCACCGCGCTGTCGTGCGCGGCGAGATCTACGCGAGCGCGCTCATCCGCGGCCGCATCCTGCGCCGTTCCGGCGGGACCGTTCCGATGGACGAGCTGCTCGAGGCGCTCGGGCTCGAGGACGAGCTGCCCGAGATGCCCGCCTGGACGCACGAGTGGGCGAGCAACGTGGCGCTGCCCTCGACGCGACGACCCGCGCCGAGTGACTGGGATTGAGTTCCCGCTAGCCTGAGCGCCATGATCGCCGTGCGCATCGCCACCGACCTGTGGCGGATCGTCGCGCACCGGTGGATGGAGCTGCTCGCCTGGTGGATCGCGGGGGTCCTGATCCGCGATCTGGTGCTGCACGCCGCGGCCGAGGTCGCCGGCTTCAGTCCGTTCCTCGCGGTCTTCGTGCTCGCGCTGGCGATGCTGGCCCGGCTCGTGGTGTTCGTCGCGATGCTGCTCGTCGTGCGCGACGAGCTCGACGGCCTCGTCGATCCGCACCTGCCCGGCGTCGCGGAGTTCATGCGCGCGGTGCTGGGCGCGGCGGGCCCGTTCGCGATCTTCTACTACGTCAGCGGCCTGCTCGAGCAGGACTGGCGGAGCTACCTCGAGCTCGCCGCCGCGGCCCACCAGGCGGCGTGGGGCGGCGACCCGCCCGAGCTCTGGGTGATCGGGCTCAACGTGCCGACCGTGATCGTGATCGTCGTGTGCCTCGCGCTGCGGGTCGCGTGGGGACGGTCCCAGGAGCGGCTGCTCTGGTGGATCGGCGGCGCCGCCGTGCTGCTCGAGGTGCTGTGGGTGTTCTTCACCGAGTACGCGTTCGACGACGCCCTCGGCCGGGCGGGGGAGTGGCTGCAGGGGCGTCAGCTCGGCGTCTGGATCGACGACGCGCGCGCCGCCCTCGCGGAGATCGCGGCTCCGCTCGTCGCGCTGTGGGATGCGATCGGGCCGCTCACGACCGTGCTGTTCGAGGCGCTGTTCGTGCCGATCGCCTGGATGCTCGCGGCGGCGACGGTGTACGGCCGCTCCCTCGACGAGCAGGCCCGGCCGGCGTCCGCCGGGCGCCGCGTGGGCGAGACCGTCGTGGGCGAGGTCGTCGACCAGACCGACACGCTCCGCAGCGCCCTGCGCCTGATGCGCCGCACCGGACCCGTCGTGCTCGCCGCGTACTGCCTGGTCTACGCGCTGATCGGCGCCGTCGAGCCGCTCGTGCTGTGGATCGTGTCCCGGCTCGTCGGCCCGCACGATACCTCGAGCGTGCTGCACGCATTCGTGCCGCAGATGGCCCTGCTTCCGACGCTCGTCGTGACGCCGCTGCTGATCGCGCTCGTCGCCGCGGCCTGCAACCTCGCGGTCGGGCACCTGTCGGCCCGTCCCGGCGCGTCAGCCGCGGGGAGCGGGGACGGCGAAGCGCAGCCTGTCGCGTCCGGTGTCGGTGACGACATCGACCGAGACGAGCAGCTCGTCGGCGACGTCGCCCGGGACGAGGAACACGCCCCGCAGCTCGGCCGGGCCTGACGACTCGGGATCGCACGCGTCCGTGCGCTCCACGTCGTCCGCCAGGCTCGCGAAGGCCTCGGGCGCCCACGTGCGCGGCGGGACCGCTCCGGGTCGGTGCTCGAGCAGGGCGCGGCTCGGCGCCTCGGCGAGCGAGGAGATCCCGCAGCGCATGCCCTCCTCCCGCGGGTCCACCGCGACGATCGCCTCCAGCAGCCGCGCGCCTTCCGGCAGGGGGTCATCGAGCGGATCCTGCAGTGCCGTGACGTCCCGCAGCACGACGGGCTGCCACGCGGCGCCGAACCCGTCGTGACCCGCGCCCTCGGCCACCGAGATCGCATGCACGCTGCGGCCGCTCGACTCGTAGCTGCTCCAGCCGGACAGGGCGAGGGTGACGACGGCGGCGAGCGTCACGCCCGACAGGATGAGCGCCTGGCGCGCGCGCGACGACGCTGCTGTCGGGACGGACGGCTGCGGCGCCGTCATCCGGCCCACCCCGATCGCTCGACGGTCTCGACCGGCGCGACCTCCACGGCCCCGAGGTCGATGTCGAGCACGAGGCGGTCGTCGAAGCGCGTGACGACATCCTTCGACAGCCGCAGCTGCGCGCGACCCTGGATCCCGTCTTCGGGCAGTTCGAACACGAGGCTCCCGGTCACGGGCAGACCCGCGCGCAGCGTCGCGGACTCGAGCGTGCCCGGGATGCGCGGGACGGGGAAGTAGGTGCGTCCGTCCGTCTCCAGCTGGACGCCCTGCAGCAGCGTCGGCGCCTCCGCCCCCGTCGCATCCAGCATGAGGTCGACGATCAGGAACGTGCCCTCGAACCGCTCCTCGTCGTCTGTCTCGATCGTGTGGGCGGACCGCACCGCCGTCGGGCGGGCCGAGAACGTACGGCCGTGCGTGGTCTCGCCGATCGCCATCGGCACGTCGAACGGCATCTCGTGCGTCGCCGTGGAGTAGGCCAGATGCGCGTGCGGAGTCAGCGCGTTCACCACGCACGCCGCGATCGCGATGCCCAGGGCGGTGAGCCACGTGGCGGCGCGGCTCATGACGTCGCTCCCGTGCGATCCGCGATCGGCACGTCGACCTCGGCCGCGGGCCGGTGATCGACCCACGTCCAGGAGTCGTCGATCAGCTGGAACTGCCGCAGCCGGCCATCCGAGACGATGACGCGCAGGCCGGCATCCGGATCGATCGCGCCCGCCGGGGCCTCCCACTGCAGCAGGATCGGCGTCGGCACCGCGGGCTGCAGCCACCCGATCGCACCCCCGTCCGCGCGCGAGGTGCGGTCGGGCTTCTGCTCGGGCACCTGCGGGAACTCCAGCACCTGGTCGATCACGTCCGTGGTGCCCAGCGGCCGGGTCCAGTTGTTCGTGACCTCGAGCTGCACCCTCAGCGCCTCGGCGCCCTCCTCGAGGAACAGCTCCGGATCGTCCGTGAGCTCGGCCGACAGGATCCGCACCGTCACCTGATCGCTGACGTGCGCGTCGCCGGGCGCGACGGCCGCGAGGGGTGCGGGGTCTCGGTGCGCCGGCGCGAAGCCGCCCAGCAGCCAGACGGCACCGGCGGCGAGCGCGAGGACGGCGACCGTCATCCAGAACCCACGGCCGAGCGTGACGGCGCCGCGCGCGACGAGCGAGCCGGCCCGCCGGATCGTCTGCGTGACGCTCGCCCCCACGCGCGGCACTCTATCGGCACCGGCCTCCCGGCGGCGGGCGTGCACGCCTCGGTCGTGCCCATCGCGGGCGCGCCGGGCGCGATAGCGTGGGCGCGTGCTCGGGATGCTCGCCACCACGGGGCGGCTGCTGGCCGCCCACTGGCCCGCGCTGCTCGCGTGGTACCTCGCGGGCGTGGTCGCGCATTACGCCGCCATCCAGCTGGCGGGGTTCGTCGGGGCATGGAGCGACCTGGGCGGTGCGCTGCTGCTGCCGCTCGCGCCGCTCGCGAAGCTGACGGCCTATGTGGCCATGCTGCTCGTCGTGCGCGAGGGTCTGCGTCACCTCGGAGCGCTCGCACCGCTGCCGCTCGACTCGGCGGAGCGGCGCCGCGACTTCGGCCGCGCCCTGCTGGGTGGCATCGTGCCGTTCGTCGCGTTCTACACGGCGTACAGCTACCTCGAGAACGACATGTGGGAGTTCATCGGGCGCGCTCTCGCTGTGCGAAGCGAGCACGCCTTCGATCACATCGACTTCGCGAACCCGGACCTGAGCGGCTCACCCCGGGAATGGGACTACGTGCCCGGCGAACTGATCGTCTCACCCGTCTCCCTCACCGTCGTCGCCGTCGCGTTCGCCGCACGCTGGATGCTCGGGCGGGCCCGCCTCAAGAAGATCGGCTGGCTCACGCCGCTCGGCGTGTATCTCGAGGCGCTCTGGGTGACGGTCAGCCTGATGCTGGTGCTGGATCTCGTCGGGATCGTCACGGGCTGGGTCGAGGGTCGGATGGCCATCGTGTGGCTCGCAGACGCCCGGGTCTGGCTGGCGGACATGCTGTTCCCCATCGTCTGGGCGTGGGACGCGCTGATCTGGCTGATCGGCGAGGCCGGTGCCGTGATCCTGCTGCCCGTCGCCTGGCTCGCCGTGGCGGGGTCGATCTACGGTCATGCGGTCGCGGCGAAGGCGCCGGAGCTGTCGAGCGGATTCGGGCACGTGCGACGTCGTTACGAGCGACTCGGGGCACCCGTCAAGCGCGTCGTGCGGGACACGTCGACTCTCGCGACCTCGAGATTCGCACCCATCGCGCGCGCGGTCGTGCTGATGTGGCGAGCGGGGCCCGTGCTGATCGGCGGCTATGTGCTGCTGTATGCGATCGTGACGGCGCTCGAACCGCTGCTGCTGTGGCTCCAGACGCGGATCATCGGCCCGCAGGACTTCCAGACGTTCTGGCTCGCGGTCGGCAACGCGGTGCGGCGGATTCCGGACATCCTGCTGCAGCCCGTGCTGATCGCCGTCGTCGCCGCCGCGTACGACGCCACGCTGCGCCGGCTCGTGCCGGGAGGCAGCGCGGGCGCGCTCCCCGCGGACGCGGTCGCACCCGCGGCCGTCGCCGTGCCGCCGGGCGCGCCGCTGCCACCAGGTGCGCCCCGGCCCGTCGGCGCGGACGTCACGGCGCGATGAGCCGAAGGAACCGCGGTTGCTGCCCTGCGACGACCAGCTCGATCGCGAACGGCCCCGTCGCATCCGCGGGCACGAGGAACGGCGCCTCGACGACGTAGCGCCCGGAGTTCTCCGTCGTGCAGGAGACATGCCCCGTCCGGTCGAGGGCGTTCGGCTGGACCTCCCAGTGGCGCCGCTGTCCCGTCGTCTCCCGGAGGGTGACCGTGCAGCCGGGCGACTCCGCGCCGGGCTGCACGGGGATCTCGGCCACGAGGATCCTCGCGCCATTCGGGATCCTCTCGCGCTGCGTCGCGGTGCCGTCGGACACGCGTGCGGGGCCGAAGGTCGCGCCGGCGAAGTCCGCGCTCTCGCCCTCGCGGACGTCGATCGGAGAGATGGGGCGGAAGCCGTAGTAGGTGATCCACTCCTGCCCTCCGATCACGACCACCGCTCCCGGGATGAGGAGCGCGAGCGCCGCCAGCGCGAGGGCGTTCCGTCGCCACCATTTCATCGCGACCACGCCCGATCCGCGATGTCGGCGGGCGCGTCGAACGGCAGCGCCGTGAGGTCGACGTCGAGTCGGATGACCGAGTCCAGCTGCCGGTTCACGGCGTCGAATCCGAACTCGACGACCGCGCGGCGATTCGCCTCGGAGTCCTCCAGTGCGTCCGCCGGGAGCTCGAAGGCCGCGGTCGCGGTGCTCGGCAGACCGATCGAGAGACGCTCGCGCGGCGCCGCCGCCAAGTTCGGGCGCTCACTCGCGCGGTAGGTGCGGTCGCCCCCCTCGCCGTCGGGGATGCGCAGGTCCATCCGCGCCAGCGAGGCGCCGGTCTCCTCGAACATGGCCTCGGCCTCGAACGTCACGAGCAGCCAGGGACCGTCACCGCGCCAGCCGTGCGCGTCGGAGAGCTCCGACGCGCCCGCGACGTCGAGCACCGTGAGCTGCAGGTTGCGACCCTGCGCGAGCTCCCCGACGGACGCCGCCACCGGGAACTCCTGCTTGGCGAAGTCGGAGTCGGGTGCGAGCGCCGCGACCACCCATGCGGCGGCGACGAGCCCGATGCCGACGGCCCAGCGCCCCGCCGAATGCAGGCGCGTGCGACTCAGCGGGCTCATCCGCTGCCCTCTTCCTGATCCGCACCGGCACCCACGTCCTCGATCGGCAGGTCGACGTACGCCGCCGGACGCGGGTCCGTCCAGACGTGGTCGTCCTCCGATCCACCCAGGCGTTCGAAGTCGTATCGCTCGTAGTCCGACAGCGTCACGCGCAGCGAGTCGCCCTCGCGCAGCAGGTCGGCGGGAACGGGCCACGTGACGACGACCTCGACCGGCACGTCGGGCTGCAGGTACGGGTTCGTCGTCGCGTCGTCGAGGCGGGCGACCGACGGTGTGACGGGCCCGCCGCCGCCCGCACGTTCGTCGGGCAGGGCCTCCGCCACGAACGTCTCGCCGGCGAACTGGGTGCTGAGCAGCGGCTCGTCGGTGATGTTGGTCATGGTCGCCGTGACGGCGAGCACGCGCTCGCCCGCCACAGGGAACGTGCCCGACCCCGGCAGCTCGTCGATCAGCACCGCCCGATCGACACGGATGTCGAACTGCTCGTTCGTGTGCGTGTCGCCCGGCGCGTGCACGGGCAGCGGCTCGGGTTCGGCGGCCGGTGCGTCCGCGAGTCCGCCGAAGGCCACGGTCGCGCCGAGGAACGCGCCCGTGGCGGCGACCGTCACCCAGGTGGCGGGCAGACTGCCCGCCGCGACGCGGATCCAGGTTGCAGGTGTGCGCCGTGCGGGCCTCGCCCCCGCCGCCTGGGTCGTGGTTCGGGGGTCGCCCGCTCGGGTCTGCTCGCTCATCGCCGGGCTCCCGCGGGAAGGTCGTCCGCGAGCGCCCGCAGGTAGCGCTCCGTGTACAGGTGCTGCATCAGCCGCACGAGCGGGTACGCCGCCCAGAAGAACCCGTTCGCCGGCCGCGAGAACGCGCGCACGTGCACCCACACGGACCCGTCCGGGTCCCGCTCGACGAGGAAGGCCTCCTCGCCGCGCTCGGGATGCCCGCGCAGCGTGCCGTACGCGAAGCCGCGCACCGTGGACTCGTCGACCACGTAGACGACGCGGCACGGCACGTCGCGCGGCCAGCGACCGATGCGCAGGACCGCGACGTCGCCCGGCGCGAGCGGGCGGTCCGCCGCGTCCACCCGGATGCCGGAGCGCCGCTGGATGCCCCAATGCAGGATCGCGTCGCCGGCCGCGCGCCAGGCGTCCTCGCCGTCGCCGATGCGGGCGCGCCGGTCGATCGGCCGGTATCCGCGCGGAGGGCGGCCGAGGAGGTCGTCGCGGCGCGTGCCGCCGACCTCCGCATACGTGAGCGCGTCCCCCGAGCGCATGCGCTCATCCTGTCAGTGCTCGGGATGCGAGGCACGTCCGGCCCGCGAAGCGCGACGCCGTTGCGGATATCGGGCGCGCTCGTCGCCATCCGGGATCCGGGTACTTAGGCTGATCGCATGGCCGACGATCTCGACCCGAACCCCACCGTCACCGACGCCTCCCACCACCTCGTGGAGGCGGCCGTGACCCTCGCCGAGCGCTGGGTGCGCGAGGCCGTGCCCGACCCCGAAGGAGCGCAGAAGGACAGCGCCGATCCGGCCGCCGCGCGACTGGCCGGCGTGCTGCAGGATCCGAACGGGCTGCCGTTCACGCTCGGCTTCGTCGACGGCGTGATGCGCCCCGAGAGCGCGTCCGCGGCGGCGGGCAACCTCAGCCGCGTCGCGCCACTCGTACCCGGCTTCCTGCCCTGGTACCTGCGCGGGGCCGTGCGGCTGGGTGGGACGGTCGCGCCGTTCCTGCCCGTGCCCACCGTGCCGATCGCGCGCCGCGTGCTGCGCGAGATGGTGGGGCACCTGATCGTCGACGCCCGGCCCGAGAAGCTGGGCCCCGCGCTCGCGAAGCTGCGCGAGGGCGGCGCGCGGCTGAACCTCAACCTGCTCGGCGAGGCCGTGCTGGGAGAGCAGGAGGCCAAGCGCCGGCTCGCGGGCATCCAGGAGCTCGTGAAGCGCCCGGATGTCGACTACGTCTCGGTCAAGGTCTCGGCGATCGCGAGCCACCTGTCGATGTGGGCGTTCGATGAGACCGTCGACCACGTCGTCGAGCGCCTGCGGCCGCTGTACCTGTCGGCGGCGCTGCACGGCACGTTCCTCAACCTCGACATGGAGGAGTACCGCGACCTCGATCTGACGATCGCGGTGTTCCAGCGGCTTCTCGCGGCGCCCGAGCTCAAGGGCTACCGCGCGGGCATCGTGCTGCAGGCCTACCTTCCCGATGCGCTGCCGGCCCTCGAGCGGCTCACGGCGTGGGCGACCGAGCGCGTCGACGCGGGCGGCGCGCCGATCAAGGTGCGGCTGGTGAAGGGCGCGAACCTCGCGATGGAGCGCGTCGACGCCAAGATGCACGGCTGGCCCGTCGCGACGCACGCATCGAAGCTCGACAGCGACGCGTCGTACATCCGGTGCCTCGACTACGCGCTGCACCCCGAGCACGCCCGCGCGGTCAGCGTCGGCGTCGCGGGGCACAACCTGTTCGACATCGCGTACGCATGGCTGCTCGCCGGCGAGCGCGACGTGCGGGAGCAGATCGAGTTCGAGATGCTGCTCGGCATGGCGCAAGGCCAGGTGGCGGCGGTCGCGCGCGAGGTCGGCCATGTCCTGCTGTACGTGCCGGTCGTGCGCCCCGACGAGTTCGACGTGGCGATCAGCTACCTCGTGCGCCGGCTCGAGGAGAACGCGTCGAGCGAGAACTTCCTGTCCGCCGCGTTCGGCATGGCGGAGGACACCAGCCTGTTCGAGCGCGAGCGCGACCGCTTCGTGGCGTCGGTCGAGCGGTCCGCGGATCCCTCGCTGCCGGTCGGGGCGAACCGGAAGCAGGATCGCGCGGCGTCGCCGACGCCGCAGGAGGTCGCGGCCTCCGACGCGGACGGCGATCTGACGCAGATCGCGACCGACATCGCGCGCGGATCGCACACGCCCGCGCTCGCGACGCCGGAGGACACCGTGGCGGTGGATCCGGCTGACGAGTTCCGTGCGGTCGCGGACGCCGACTTCGTCGAGACCGCGGTGTTCGCGCGGCGCGAGGTCGGGCGCGCCGAGGGTGCGCCGGGCTTCCAGAACGCCCCCGACACGGATCCGGCGCTTCCCGCGAACCGGGCGTGGTCGCGCGAGATCCTGGCCCGGATCCCGTCGTCCACCGCGGGTGACGCGACGATCGCGGCGGCGCGTATCGACGACGAGTCCGCGCTCGAAGCCGTGATCGCACGCGTGCGCGCCGCGGGCGAGGAGTGGGGCCGGCGTCCCGCGGCCGAGCGCAGCGCGGTGCTGCAGCGGGCCGCCCGCGCGCTCGAGGCGCGCCGCGGCGAGCTGATCGAGGTCGCCGCCTCCGAGACCGGCAAGGTGTTCGCCGAGGCGGACGTCGAGGTCAGCGAGGCCGTCGACTTCGCCGCCTACTACGCCGCGACCGCGCGCGAGCTCGACCGCGTGCCGGGGGCGGTGTTCCAGCCGTCGCGGCTGACGGTCGTGACCCCGCCGTGGAACTTCCCCGTGGCGATCCCGGCGGGCGGCGTGCTGGCCGCGCTCGCCGCGGGCTCGGGCGTCGTCTTCAAGCCCGCGCCGCAGGCCCGCCGCTGCGCGGCGGTCGTCGCCGACGCGCTGTGGGACGCCGGCGTCCCCCGCGACGTGCTCGCGCTCGTGGACATCTCGGAGGGCGACCTCGGCCGCCAGCTGATCTCGCACGAGGCCGTCGACCGCGTCATCCTGACCGGGGCGTGGGAGACAGCGAAGCTGTTCCGCAGCTGGCGTCCCGACCTGCCGCTGCTCGCCGAGACCAGCGGCAAGAACGCCATGATCATCACGCCGTCGGCCGACCTCGATCTGGCGGCCGCCGACCTCGTCAAGAGCGCGTTCGGCCATGCCGGTCAGAAGTGCTCGGCCGCCTCGCTCGCGATCCTCGTCGGCCCGGTCGCCCGCTCCCGCCGTTTCGCGCGCCAGCTCGTCGACGCGACGCGATCGCTCCGCATCGGCCCGCCGTCCGATCCGCTGTCCGAGGTCGGACCCGTGATCGAGGTCCCGAAGGGCAAGCTCGACTGGGCGCTCACCACGCTCGAGGAGGGGGAGAACTGGCTCGTCCAGCCCAAGCCGCTGCGGGACACCGGCTGGCAGTACGAGGAAGGCCGGTTCTGGACCCCGGGCATCCGCACGGGAGTGAAGCCCGGATCGCGCTTCCACCGCGAGGAGTTCTTCGGACCCGTGCTGGGCATCATGCACGCGCCGACACTCGCGCGGGCGATCGAGCTGCAGAACGCCGTCGACTTCGGACTCACGGCGGGCCTCTACACGCAGGACCCGGACGAGCTGGCCCAGTGGCTCGACACGGTCGAGGCGGGCAACCTGTACGTCAACCGCGGCATCACAGGCGCGATCGTGCAGCGCCAGCCCTTCGGCGGCTGGAAGCGCTCCTCGGTCGGTGCGGGGACCAAGGCGGGCGGCCCGAACTACCTGATCGGGCTGGGGTCGTGGCGCTCGTCCACCGGCGGCCCCTCGGGCAAGTCGCTGCACCTGCGCGGCCTGGACACCCGCATCGTGGCGCTGATCGAGGCGGCCCAGCCGTCGCTGTCGTACGAGGAGTACGACTGGCTGCGCCGCGCCGCGCTGTCCGACGCGATCGCGTGGGATCGCGAGTTCGGCAAGGTCAAGGACGTCTCGGAGCTGGGCATCGAGCGCAACCTGTTCCGCTATCGCCCGGTGCCGCTCGCGGTGCGCGCGACCGCCGACGCCACCTGGCAGGCGGTGCTGCGCGTCGCGATCGCGGGCATCCGCGCGGGCGGAGGGTTCACGCTGTCGGCGCCCGTCGGCCTGCCCCCGGCCGTGCGGCGCGTGCTCGGTCAGCTGGATGTGCCGGTGTTCGTCGAGTCGGACGAGCAGTGGATCCGCCGCGTCGGCGGGGCACCGGAACCGGCCGCCGCCGATCCGGCCGCGGATCCGTCCGCCGGTACGACCACGATCCCCGTCGGGCAGCTGATCTCGGACGACGAGCGCCCGCCCCGCGCGCGCCTGGTCGGGTCGCCCGAATCCGTCGCCGGCCTGCGTGCCGCGCTCGCCGCGGGCGTCGACGGCGATCCCGATCTCGCGGTGTACGCGGGCGAGGTCACGACCGCGGGCCGCATCGAGCTGCTGCCGTTCCTGCGCGAGCAGGCGATCACGATCACGGCTCACCGCTTCGGCAACCCGGATCGCTGGAGTGCAGAGGTCATCTGACGCGAGCTGACGCCCCGGCTCGCGACGCATCTGTCGCGAGCCGGGGCGGAGGCGTACCGTGTGCGCCATGGAAGCCCTCATCGGGATCTCGGGAGACGCGATCATCCTCCTGTCGGGAATCGCACTGCTCGCCGCGCTCGGCGGCGGCGCGGTGATGTGGCGCCTGCGCGAGCGTCGCGAGCAGCGCGAAGCCGCGCACGACGACCTCCGGCGCGCCGGGGAGCCGTCCGAGCAGTCGCCCGAGGGCGCCGCGCTGCGCGCCGAGGGCAAGGCCAGCTGGATGCGCCCCACCTTCTGAGCCGCCCCGCGGCAGGTGGCGCACCGCGGCAGGCGACCCCGCGGGTTCGGGCGACGCGACGGCGCACCCTGAGCCGATCCGGGATCCCCGCGGGAGCGCGTGCCACAATGGACCCGGCGTGCCCGTGCCGTTGGCGTTCCCCTCGCTCCGCCGGGCCTCTGGACAGCGTCCGCCGCCCCTTCGCTGAGGAGCAACATGTCCGAACGCATCGCACACCGCCGCCGCTACCTGATGTGCCGTCCCGAGCACTTCACGGTGAGCTACTCGATCAACCCGTGGATGGAGCCGGCCAACCCGACGGACACCGCGCTCGCCGTCGCGCAGTGGCAGAAGCTCTACGACACGTACCTCGAGCTGGGGCACGAGGTCGAGCTGATCGACCCGCTGCCCGGCTACCCCGACATGGTCTACACCGCCAACGGCGGCTTCGTGATCGACGGCGTCGCGTACGGCCCCGAGTTCCGGTACGTCGAGCGCCAGGGCGAGGCGCCGGCCTTCATCGACTGGTTCCGCGCCAACGGGTTCGACACCCGGGTGCCGGAGGAGGTCAACGAGGGCGAGGGGGACTTCCTCCTCGCCGGCGACGTGATCCTCGCCGGCACGGGCTTCCGCTCGACCGGCGACAGCCACGCCGAGGTCGCGCGCGTCTTCAACCGCGAGGTCGTGAGCCTCATGCTCGTCGACCCGCGCTTCTACCATCTGGACACGGCCATCGCGATCCTGGACCCGGTGGTCGAGGACGGCGCCGAGCCGGGCATCGCCTACCTGCCGCACGCGTTCGACGACGCGAGCCGGGCCGAGCTCGAGCGCCGGTTCCCGAACGCCATCCGGGTCTCGGACGCCGACGGCGCGGTGTTCGGCCTGAACTCGGCGAGCGACGGCCGGAACGTCATCATCTCCCCGCGGGCCAAGGGCTTCGAGGCGCAGCTGCGCGAGCGGGGCTACAACCCGATCCTCGTCGACCTGTCCGAGCTGCTGCTCGGCGGCGGAGGTATCAAGTGCTGCACGCTCGAGCTGCGCGGTGCCGCGGGCGAGCCGGGAGGTGCGAGGTGACGGCCGCGCACGAGCCGCACGTCGCGCACAACTACCACCCGCTGCCCGTCACGATCGCGACCGGCGACGGCGCGTGGGTCACCGACGCGGAGGGCAAGCGCTACCTCGACATGCTGTCGGGCTACTCCGCGCTGAACTTCGGCCACCTGAACGCCGAGCTCGTGCAGGCGGCGCAGGATCAGCTGGGTCGCCTCACGCTGACGAGCCGCGCCTTCTACAACGACAGGCTCGCGTCCTTCACCGACGCGCTCGCCGAGCTGTGCGGCAAGGACCTCGTGCTGCCCATGAACACGGGCGCCGAGGCGGTCGAGACGGGCATCAAGGTCGCGCGCGCGTGGGGCTATCGCGTGAAGGGCGTCCCGGCGGGCGCGGCCGAGATCATCGTCGCGCGCGGCAACTTCCACGGGCGCACGACGACGATCGTCGGCTTCAGCGACGATCCGCAGGCGCACACCGACTTCGGTCCGTACGCGCCGGGCTTCGTCGCCGTCCCGTACGGCGACGCGGACGCCATCGAGGCCGCGATCACGGATCGGACGGTCGCCGTGCTGATCGAGCCGATCCAGGGCGAGGGCGGCGTCGTCCTGCCGCCCGAGGGCTACCTGCGGCGCGTGCGCGAGGTCACGTCCGCGCGCAACGTCCTGTTCATCGCGGACGAGATCCAGTCGGGCCTCGGCCGCGTGGGCGAGACGTTCGCGTGCGACCGCGAGGGCGTGGTGCCCGACGTGTACCTCCTCGGCAAGGCGCTGGGCGGCGGCATCCTGCCGGTCTCGGCGGTCGTGGCCGACCAGGACGTGCTGGGCGTCATCCGGCCCGGCGAGCACGGCTCGACGTTCGGGGGCAACCCGCTCGCCGCGGCCGTCGGGCTCAAGGTCGTCGAGCTGCTGAAGTCGGGCCGATTCCAGGAGCGCTCGCGCGAGCTCGGCGCGCACCTGCGGCAGGGGCTCGAGAAGCTCGACGGCGTCGTGGCGGTGCGGTCGGCGGGCCTCTGGGCGGGCGTCGACATCGATCCGTCGCGCGGCACGGGCCGCGAGGTCGCCGAGCGCCTCCTCGCGCGCGGCGTACTCGCGAAGGACACGCACGGCCAGACGCTGCGCATCGCACCGCCGCTCGTCATCCGCGCCACGGAGATCGACTGGGCGCTCGAGCAGCTGCAGGTGGCGCTGCGCGGCTGACACCTCGCCCGGGTTCGCTCCGTCTGACAGGTTGCCCCCGCCGTTCCTCGAGCGAGGAGCGCAGTGAGGAGTCGAAACGGTCGCTCGCCACCTCGGGCGGCGGTCGCCGGTGGTCCGGGCCGTTTCGACTCGCTTCGCTCGCTCAACGAGCGTGGGGTCTTCCGCCCCTGTTCGTTGAGCGACGAGCGCAGCGGAACCCCGCTGTTCGTTGAGCGACGAGCGCAGCGAGGAGTCGAAACGGTCGCACCCTGCCTCGGATGGAGCCCGGCGGGCGATCACGCCGGAAACCGCTCCTCCAGCCAGGCCAGCAGATCCGCGCGGATCTCGGCCTGCGCGACCTCGTTGAAGATCTCGTGGCGAGCACCGGGATACACGCGGGTCGTGAGGTCCTCGAAGCCCGAGCGCACGCGGTAGGCGTCCTCGAGCCTGCGCACGGACGCGGGTCCGCCGACCGGATCGTCCTCGCCGACGAGCAGCAGGATCGGCACGTCGTGTCCGGCGATCCGCCGCAGGCCGCGCCGCGGCCGGCCGAACATGATGCCGGCCGCGTCGCGCACGCCGAACAGCCGCAGCAGGGGCGTCGTCGTGGTGAGCGGGTCGTCGAGGAAGGCACGTCCGACCTCAAGGTCAGACGACAGCCACTCCACCCCGAGGGCGTCCGGGCCCTTCCAGCGGGCGTTGAGCGGCGCCGGATTCAGCGAGCCCGGCCAGCGCAGCGCCGATCCGCTGAGGACCACGGCGTCGTACGCGGCCGGATCGCGATCGAGCAGCATCTGCGCGAGGAACGATCCCCACGAGTGACCGACCAGGACGAGCGGGAGGCCTGGATCGTCGTCCCGGATGATCCGCGTCATCCGTGCGACCGCCGCGACCGCCGCCGCGTGGCCGCCCGCTCCGAGCCGGCCGAGCCGCGCGGCGTCGTCGCCGTGCTGGCGCATTCCCGTGCGGCCGTGTCCGCGGTGGTCGTCCGCATAGACCGTGAAGCCCGCGCCGACCAGCGCGTCGATCAGCGCGGCATAGCGTCCGGCGTGCTCCCCGACGCCGTGCAGCAGCTGCACGACGCCCCGGGCGGGCTCTGCCGGATGGACGTCGTAGACGATCGCGACCCCGTGGTCGTCGATGAACTCGGGCATGCGCCGATCCTGCCAGAGCGCGACGGCGCGGCCTCGACGGTGACGTCAGGCCCGGGCGGTATACTTACCCAAACTAATGAGTTATGCTAAGCAATGATGACCGACCTCTCCTCTGACGCCTCCGAGATCCGTGCCGCGGCGATGCGGCTGTCACGACGCCTCCGGCAGCAGCGAGCGGTCACCACGATGTCCGATGGACAGTTCGCGGTGCTCGTCGTGCTGAAGCTGCACGGACCGCACACCCTCACCGCGCTCGCGGAGCGTGAGGGCGTGACCGCGCCGTCCATGAACCGCACGGTCAACTGCCTCGAGGAGGAGGGCTACATCACGCGCGAGCCCGACGAGGTCGACCGCCGCAAGGTCAACATCGCCATCACGGACAAGGGCGACACGGTCGTGCGCGACACCGTGCAGCGCCGCGACGAGTGGCTCGCGAGGGTGCTGGCCGACGTGCCCGAGGCCGACCGCGACACGCTGCGCGCCGCCGCGCGCATCATCCTGGAGGTGATCGAGCGATGAGCGCGATGTTCCGATCCTTCGCCTCGTTCAACTTCCGCGTCTGGTTCATCGGCGCGCTCGTGTCGAACGTCGGCTCGTGGATGCAGTCGACGGCGCAGAGCTGGGTCGTGCTCACGCAGCTGACCGACAACGACGCCGGCGCCATGGGCGTCACGATGGCCCTCCAGTTCGGGCCGCCGCTGCTGCTCGTCGGCGTCTCCGGCTGGGTCACCGACCGATTCGATCGCCGGCGCATCCTGATGGTCACGCAGGTCGTCCTGCTGCTGCTGTCGTTCACGATCGGCACCCTGCTGCTGCTCGACGTCATGACGCTGCCGCTGATGTACGTCTTCGCCTTCGTCATGGGCCTCGTCGTCGCGTTCGACAACCCCGCGCGGCAGGCGTTCGTCACCGACCTCGTGCGGCGCGAGAACGCCTCCAACGCGGTCGCGCTCAACGCCGCCTCGTTCAACGGCGCCCGCATGATCGGCCCCGCCGTCGCGGGTCTGCTGATCGTCGCGGTCGGCACGGGCTGGGTGTTCCTGCTGAACGTGCTCGCGTTCGCGGGCATGCTCGTGGCACTGTTCGCGATCCGGTCCGGCGAGCTCATCCCGCGCAAGAAGGCGGACGCCTCGGCCCGCCTCGCGGACGGCTTCCGCTACGTCGCGCGGCGCCCCGACCTCATGGTGATCTTCGCGATGGTGTTTCTGCTCGGCGCGCTGGGCATGAACTTCCCGATCTTCGCCTCGACCATGGCGCTCGAGTTCGGGCAGGAGGCGGACGGATTCGGCCTGCTGAGCTCGATCCTGGCGATCGGATCGCTCGTGGGCGCGCTGCTCGCGGCCCGTCGCGCCCGCGCGCGGCTGCGCGTGGCGATCCTGGCGACAGGCGGGTTCGGCGTCGTGTCGATCGTGTCGGCGTTCATGCCGATCTACTGGCTGTACGCCGTGTGCCTCGTGTTCGTCGGCTTCACGGTCGTGACCACGCTGACGACCGCGAACGGCTACGTGCAGACCACGACCGACGCCTCGCTGCGCGGCCGCGTGCTCGCGCTGTACGTCGCGATCCTGATGGGCGGCACCCCGCTCGGCGCGCCGCTCGTCGGCTGGATCGCGGCCGAGTTCGGCCCGCGCGCGGCGATCCTCGTCGGCGCGGCCGGCGGACTCGCGGCGTGCGCGATCGGGCTCACATGGGTGATCGCATCGGGCCGCCTGCACCGCCGCCGCGACGAGGGCTTCGGCCTGACGCTCGACGAGACGCGGCCGATCGAGGTCATCACGCGGCCGCAGCCCACGGTCGCGCCCGAGGAGTTCAGCGACCAGGGCGCTCAGACCGCGGCCATCCGCCTCGTCGACGACGAGGACGAGCTCGACGAGCGCCCAGCGCGCCGCCGGACCTGACGCCGCCGCACCTTATCTGCTGCGGGTTGGGCGAGAACGCGCGGGCGGAGCGGCCGGTCGATCCCCGGTCAGAACCTCACCGCCCAGGTCGCCAGCCGGGCGATGAGCGCGCGGTGCGACGGCGAGTCGTACGAACGGGTGTCGTGGCCGAGCAGATCGACCGCGACGCGAGCGGCGCCGTGCTCGCGCACCCAGACGACCGGGTGCACGACGCCTGCGTGCTCGTGGGTGGCGACGACCTCGCGCTCGCCGACCGCCTGCAGGAAGGCGTAGCGCTCGTCGAACGCGGTCAGCGGCTCGGTGCCGGCCAGGGGATGCGCGCTCCACGAGAACGTGGCGTCCGAGATCGGCGGGTGCATCGACGCGCGGGGCAGCCAGACGCCGCCCACCGCCGGCGCCCACGCGGCGTGGTCGCGCAGCGAGGACAGTGCCGCGTGCATCGCGAGCACGCCGATGCCGCGCTCGAGCGCCGCCTCGAGCCCGGCGACGGACGCCGCCGGTGCGCCGACTGCGGGCGGGTCCTCGTCCCACGGATCGCCGGCGTTGACCACGAGCAGATCCGCGCCGACGAGCCGCTGCAGCGCATCGTCCACGGGCGCGATGTCCACGGCGAAGCCCGCCTCCTCGAGCATGCGACGCAGCCGATCCGACGTCTCGGCGAAGGGATGCCACGGATCCGCGTAGCGGCCGGAGCCGGTGGCGATGACGGCGCGCAGCGGCCTCATGCGCGAGCCTCGACGCGGCGGTTGTGCTGGATGAGCGGCGCGAGGATCACCAGCGCGGTCGCCAGCACCCAGCCGACGAGCGCCCATCACACCGCGGGGTGCTCGAGGAACGCGACGCCCAGGACGCCGCACGCGCCGGCGGTCGCCCGCAGAAGCATCGCGCGCCGAGAGAGGCGCAAGGGCCTGTGCCACAGCGGCACGCGCGCGTCGGGATGATCCCGGATGAGGACAACGGTGGCGATCGCCCACGTCGCGACGGACACGAGCAGCAGCGCCAGCCCCGCAGTGAGTTCCATGCCCTGATCCAACCATCGCGAGCGGGCGTCGACACCCCGAGCGGGCAGGATCGGGCATGCCGGCTCGGCGCGCGCGTGCCCGGTCGACGCCGGATCCGTGCGCGCACGACGCGCATAGGCTGGGTGCATGCACGGCGAATACAAGGTGCCAGGGGGCAAGCTCGTGGTCGTCGACCTCGAGGTCGTCGACGGGAGGATCGCCGAGTTCCAGCTCGCGGGCGACTTCTTCCTCGAGCCGGACGACGCGCTGCTCGACATCAATGCCGCGGTCAACGGGCTGCCCGACACCGCGGACGTGCCGACGATCGCCGCCGCGGTGCGCGGCGCGCTGCCCCCCGGCACGCAGCTGCTGGGCTTCACTCCCGAGGCGGTGGGCACCGCGGTGCGCCGAGCGCTCGTGACGGCCTCGGCGTGGACCGACTTCGAGTGGGAGGTCGTCGACGACCCCGCCGTCTCGCCGCACATCAACCTCGCGCTCGACGAGGTGCTGACGGGCCGCGTGGGCGACGGTCGACGCAAGCCGACGCTGCGCATCTGGGAGTGGGACCAGTCGGCCGTCGTGATCGGATCCTTCCAGTCGTATCGCAACGAGGTCGACCCGGACGGCGCCGCCCGCCACGGCTTCGACGTCGTGCGCCGGATCTCCGGCGGCGGCGCGATGCTGATGGGCGCGGGGCAGATCATCACGTACTCGCTGTACGTGCCGGCCTCGCTGGTGGCGGGCCTGACGTTCGCCGACTCGTACGCGTTCCTCGACGACTGGGTGCTGCAGGCGCTGCGGTCGATGGGCATCGACGCGACCTACCAGCCGCTCAACGACATCGCGAGCCCGACGGGCAAGATCGGCGGCGCCGCCCAGAAGCGCCTCGCGAACGGCGGCGTGCTGCACCACGCGACGCTCAGCTACGACATCGACGGCGAGACGCTCACACAGGTGCTGCGCATCGGGCGCGAGAAGCTCAGCGACAAGGGCACTGCCTCGGCCGCGAAGCGCGTGGATCCGCTGCGCAGCCAGACCGGGCTCGCGCGCCGCGAGATCATCGACAGGCTCATCGCGTCGTTCCAGCAGTTCACGGGCGCGACCATGGGCACGATCACGCCCGACGAGTACGCCGAGGCCGAGGCGCTGGTCGCGTCGAAGTTCGCCACGGACGCGTGGCTGCACAGGGTTCCCTGACGCCGCAGCGGGGAGCCGCGACCCGGGCGGATCGTCCAGCCGATAGCCTGACGAGCGTCCGGCGGCGGCGCCGGCGACGACGCGAGGAGAGCAAGGATGCGATTCGGGATCTTCATTCCGCAGGGCTGGCGCTTCGATCTGGTCGACATCGACCCGGCACAGCACTGGAGCACGATGCAGTCGCTGGCGATCGCGGCCGACGCCGGGCCGTGGGAGTCGCTGTGGGTCTACGACCACTTCCACACCACTCCGGTGCCGAGTGAGGAGGCGACACACGAGGCCTGGACGCTCATGTCCGCCTTCGCCGCGTCGACGAGCCGCATCCGTCTCGGCCAGATGTGCACGTGCATGGGCTACCGCAACCCCGCGTACCTCGCCAAGGTCGCCGCGACCGTCGACCACGTCTCGGCCGGCCGGCTCGAGATGGGCATCGGCGGCGGCTGGTACGAGCACGAGTGGCGCGCGTACGGCTACGGCTTCCCGGAGATCCCGGATCGCCTGAAGATGCTCGGCGAGGGCGTCGAGATCATGAAGCAGGCCTGGGAGACCGGATCCGCGACGCTCGACGGCACGTACTACGAGGTCGACGGCGCGATCGTGCGTCCGATGCCCGTGCAGGGCGGCGGCATCCCGTTCTGGATCGCCGGCGGCGGCGAGAAGGTCACGCTGAAGATCGCCGCGAAGTACGCGTCGTACACGAACTTCAACGGCGGGGTCGAGAACTTCACCCGCAAGAGCGACATCCTGCGCGGGCACACCGAGCGGCTCGGCCGCGACTTCGCGTCGATCACGCGGTCGGCGAACTTCAACACCGTGATCGGAGAGACCGAGGCCGAGGTCGCCGACCGGCTCAAGGCCATCGAGGCGCGCGTGCGGCCGTACGTCGGGGACGACGCCATGGAGCGCTTCATGCACAGCTACACGGGCGGCGAGGCGCTCGTCGGCACGGTGGAGCAGGTGACCGAGCAGCTCGCCGCGATGCGCGACGCGGGGATGGGCTACGCCATCCACTACTTCCCGGAGTCCGCGTACGACCCGAGCGGCGTCGAGCTGTTCGAGCAGAAGGTCGTGCCCGCGCTGGCCTGATCCCGCCGTCGTCAGGAGGCGTCGCCGATACCGGCGGCGCCTCTTTCGTGCTTCCCGTTCCGGATGTCGGAGGCCCGTCGTAAGGTGCCGTGCATCGGGGGAGGTTCCGGGTCTTGACCCACGAGCTTGTAATTTGCAAGTATGACCACGACGTCGACGGGGAGGTCGCCTCATGGAGCAGGACGCACCCAGTACCAGCACCCGCACGGCCGTCGCGCCTCCGCCCGGCGGGATGCGCACCTTCCTGCACGTGCTCATCAACACCGCGGTCGCGAACATCACGACGAGCTTTTTGTGGTTCGGGCTGACGTTCTGGATCTATGCCGAGACGCGCAACGTGATCGCGACGGGCGTGATCGGCGGGGCCTACATGCTGTTCATCTCGGTGTTCAGCATGTTCTTCGGCACGCTCGTCGACCGCTTCCGCAAGAAGGCCGTGATGCTGTGGGCGACGGTCATCGCGTTCTTCGTGTTCTGCCTCGACACCGCGTTCTTCTTCCTGATCGGCGAGGAGCAGATCGTCGACCTGCGGCTGCCGTGGTTCTGGATCTTCGCGGTCGTCATGCTCGCCGGCGCGGTCGTCGAGCAGCTGCGCAGCATCGCCCTGTCGACGACCGTGACGCTGCTCGTGCCCGACGAGCGGCACGCGAACGCGAACGGCATGGTCGGCACGGTTCAGGGCGTGTCGATGCTCGTCACGAGCGTGCTCAGCGGCCTGTCGGTCGGGTTCCTCGGCATGGGCTGGACGCTGATCATCGGGCTCGCGGCGATGCTGATCGCGATGCTGCACCTCGCGGCGCTGCGGATCCCCGAGCGCGAGATCGTGCATGTCGAGAACCAGACCAAGTGGGTGGACATCCGGGGCGGCTGGCAGGCTGTGCTCGCGGCGCCGGGGCTGCTCGCGCTCGTGCTGTTCTCGACCCTGAACAACTTCGTCGGCGGCGTGTACATGGCGCTCATGGACCCGTACGGCATCGACCTGTTCGGGGTGCAGGGCTGGGGCATCTGGTTCGCGGTCGCATCGACCGGCTTCATCGCGGGTGGTGCGGTGATCGCGGCGACCGGCCTCGGCAAGCGGCCCATGCGGACGATGCTGCTGCTCGCCGCGTTCATCGGCGGTGTCGGCGCGGTGTTCACGCTGCGCGAGTGGGGGTGGCTCTACATCCTCGGCTGCTGGATCTACATGGCCTGCATCCCGGCGATCGAGGCGGCCGAGCAGACCGTGATCCAGCGTGTCGTGCCGTACGAGAAGCAGGGCCGCGTGTTCGGTTTCGCCATGACGTTCGAGGCGGCGGCGGCGCCGATCACGTCGCTGCTGATCGCGCCGATCGCGCAGACGTGGGTGATCCCCTTCATGCGCGAGGACGGCGAGGCGCAGTGGGCCTGGCTGCTCGGCGAGGGCGAGAACCGCGGCATCGCGCTGATCTTCCTCGTCGCCGGCCTCGTCTGCGTGCTCATCGCGCTGCTGGCGTTCCTCACCCCGCAGTACCGGCGCCTGTCGGCCGAGTACGCGCAGGCGGCGCCCGTCGAGCAGCCGGACGCGGAGGCGCCGGCGGCCGACGAACCGGCCGTCGATGACGCGCAGCCCTCGGTCTCGACCACGCCCGTCGCCTCCAAGGCCGGGGGCGTGCCGGACACGGACCGCGACCCCGAGTAATCGGCCTGGGCACGCGCACTCGGCGGCCCGCATCCGAGGTCTTCACGTGCGGGCAAGCGGTCGTTCACCCGGATGGGATCCAATGCCGTCCGTGGGACGCATGCGGGCTGCGATCATCGGAGCCACGGCCGTGGGCGGTGCCGGCGCCGTGCTCGGCGGACGCGCGCTGCTGCAGCGGCAGGCCGCGATCGCTCGCAGCCGCATCGGCAAGCCGCACGGCGAGGAGGCGATCGACGCCGACCGGGTGTGGCGCAAGAGGTTCGACGGGCCGCCGCTCGAGCTGCTCGTGCTGGGCGACTCCATCGCGGCGGGACTGGGGGCGGAGCGCCGCAAGGACACGCTGGGCGCCCGCGTCGCCAAGGGCGTCGGCGCGCGACTGAAGCGACCCGTCCGCCTGCGCACGGCCGCGGTGGTCGGGTCCGAGTCGTCCGCGCTCGGCGCGCAGCTCGACGCGCTCCCCGCGGACTACCGGGCGGATGTGGCGGTGATCGTCGTGGGCGGCAACGACGTGACGCATCGCGTGCCGATCTCGGCGTCGGTCACGCACTTGACGCAGGCGATCCGGCGCCTCCGGGCGGCAGGAGCCGAGGTCGTCGTCGGCACGTGCCCCGACCTCGGTGCGCTGCGGCCCGTGCCGCAGCCGCTGCGCGCGCTCGGGGCACGGATCTCGCGGCGTCTCGCGAACGCGCAGGCCGCGGCGGCATCGGCGGCGGGGGCGCGGCCGGTGTCTCTGCGCCGTGCGGTGGGCGCCGTGTTCATCTCCGACCCGCACGAGATGTTCAGCCTCGACCGCTTCCACCCCAGCGCGCTCGGCTACCGCCGCACCGCGATGGCGCTCGTGCCGGCGGTCGTGGAGGTGCTGTCCTAGACGGCGTCCGCGCGCGGTGCCGCTGTGCTCCGTGAGCGAGGTGTCCCGCCTCCAGCCGCGCACCGGCGCGTCGAGCCGCGGCCCGACGCGCCGGTGTCAGTTCACGCGGCGGACCAGCCGCCGTCCGAGGCGAGGATCGCGCCGCTGACGTTCGTCGAGTCGTCGCTCAGCAGCCACGTGATCGAGGCCGCGAGCTGGTCGGACTGGGCGACCGCGGGCAGGATCGCCATGGCGCGCTGGATGCGCTCGGCGCCGAGCGGCGACGCGAACGCCGCCTCGATGTTCGTCGCCACGCCACCGGGGCACACGGCGTTCACACGGATGCCGGATCCTGTGTACATGAACGCGGCCGACTTGGTCAGGCCGATCACCGCGTGCTTCGAGGCCGTGTAGGCGGCGCCGGCGGCCGAGCCGCGCAGGCCCGCCTCGCTCGCGACGTTCACGATCTGCCCGGCGGCGGCCTTCTGCATGGCGGGGATCACGGCGCGCATCAGCTTCATGGTGCCGTTGACGTTCACGTTGAACACCCGGTTCCACACGGCGTCGGTGACCTCGCCGACGGGCGTCATGTCGTCCATGATCCCGGCGACGTTCGCGAGGCCGTCGATCCGGCCTTCCGCCGCGGCGACGATCTCGGCGACGCCCGCGTCGTCCGTGATGTCGGCCGCGAGGGCCACGATCTCGGCGTCGGAGTGCGCGGCCGCGAACTCGTCGAGGCGCTCCCGGCTGATGTCCACCGCGATGACGCGGCCGCCCTCGCGCGCGACGCGCGACGCGGTGGCGCGGCCGATGCCGGAGCCGGCTCCGGTCACGATCACGGTCTTGCCGGCGAAGCGGCCGGGCGTGATCTTCTCGATGAACTCGGACGGGGCCGGCGCGGCGACTCCCTGCTCGCCGACGGCCTCCTCGGTCTCGCCGCCGACCGCCGTGATCAGCGCGTCGGCCATCTCGTCCGTGAACTGGCCCTGGCTCATCGACACGAGCTGAGCCAGCGTGAAGCTCTTGGCGGGTCCGAGCGAGTCGACCGATCCGCCGGCCTTGGCGAGGAGCTCGGAGAGGGCGGCGTTGCCGGCCGGGTCGGCCAGCCACTCGCCGATGGTGTTGTGCTTGCTGAGTGCCATGAGGGTCCTTTCACCTGACACACGTGTATCGGACAATGCTGTCCGGTAGATACGCTACGCCGATGAGCACTTCTCGTCCACGCGTCGATGCGCGCCGGTCGTCGGCGCCCAACCGCGGTCCGGCGGCCGCCGCCGACAACCGCCGGGCGCTCATCGCCGCGGCCCGCGCGGTCTACGCGGAGCAGGGCCCGGCCGTTCCCTTCAGCGCGATCGCCAAGCGCGCGGGAGTGGGGCAGGGCACGCTGTACCGCCACTTCCCCGATCGCGTCGCGCTCGTCCTGGCCGTGTTCGACGAGAACGTGGACGCGCTCGAGGAGGCGCTGCGCGAGGACGGCACCATCATGACGCTCCTCGACCGCGTGATCGATCAGGCCTCGGTCTCGACGGCGTTCATCCGGCTGCTGTCGGAGCACCAGCACGACCCCCGCGCCCGCGAGCTCGCCCTTCGTCTCGACCGGCTCGTCGACCTGCTGCGCGAGCGCGATCAGACGGCGGGCCGGATCGGAACGCACGTGCAGACGCTCGACGTCCAGATCGCGATCAGCATGCTCGCGCACGAGCTCGCCTCGACCCCCGAGAGCGACCGGGCGACGGTCGCGGCGCGCGCCCGCCGTCTCTTCGAGCTCGCGTTCCGCTCCGCCTGAGGCGGTGCGACGCGTCCCGCCCCTTGCCTGGCGGGGCGCGCCCGTCAAGCACTCCGCCCGATCGCGTGCGCGTGGGAGAGTGGAGGAAAGGACTCGAGGGGACGACGACATGTTCTTCAAGCGCCGCCGCACGCCCGTCAGGATCGAGACGCCGAAGCCGACGCCACCCGTCCGCCGGCTGTGGACGGACAGCCTCGGGAGCGTCGCGACGCGGTCGATCCAGATCATCGCGATCGTCCTGCTCGCGGCCGGCGTGATCTGGGGCCTGCGCACGCTGACGCTCGTCGTGATCCCGGTGCTGCTGGCCCTCATCCTCGCGTGCGCGTTCGAGCCGCTCATGCGGGCGCTGAGGTCGCGCGGGATCGGGTCGATGCCCGCGACGCTGATCGTGCTGGCGCTGATCGTGGTGGGGCTGGGCCTCGTCGGCTGGCTCATCGTGTCGGCCGTGCGCAGCCAGTGGGACGAGCTCTACCAGCAGGCGAGCGAGGGCGTGCAGCGTGTGCTGGCCTGGGCTCAGACGGGGCCGTTCCACATCGACGAGCAGCAGTTCCAGGAGTGGATCAACCAGGCGACCGACTTCCTCACGAGCGCGCAGTTCGGCAGCGGAGCGCTCGCGGGCGTGGGCGCCGTGACCGACTTCGTCACGGGGCTCGTGCTCATGGTCGTCGTGCTGTTCTTCTTCCTCAAGGACGGCCCGGAGATCTGGGAGTTCCTGCGCCGCCCGTTCACGGGCGAGTGGCACGCGCGGGCCCGCCGCGCGGGCAGCACGACCGTGAACACGTTCGGCGCCTACATCCGCGGCACCGCGACGGTCGCCGCCGTGGACGCGGTCGGCATCGGCATCGGCCTGGCGATCCTGCAGGTGCCGCTCTGGCCGGCGCTCGCCGTGCTGGTGTTCGTGCTCGCGTTCATCCCGATCGTGGGTGCCGTGCTCGCCGGCGTCCTCGCGGCCCTCGTCGCACTGGTGGCGAACGGCCTGGTCACCGCGCTGATCGTGGTCGGCATCATCGTCGTCGTGAATCAGCTCGAGGGCAACTTCCTGCAGCCCGTGCTGATGGGACGCGCGCTCAAGCTCCACAGCCTGGTCATCCTCGTCGCCCTGACGATCGGCACCGTGACCGGCGGCATCGTCGGCGCGGTGCTCGCCGTGCCGCTCACCGCGGTGGCGTGGGGCATCGTCAAGGTGTGGGACGGGCCGGATCTGCCGGCCCGCTGGGCGCGTCGCAAGGACGTCGAAGCGCGCGCCTGACGCGGCGGCGTTGCGCCCTGCGCGCTCCGGCGCGTCGGCGCGCACGGTGAGCGGGGGACGACGCCGTCCGAGCGCAACCCCCTTTCGCCCGGCCCGCTGGGTGGGATGGCATGGGGGCATGACAGCGTACGGGTATCACTGTTCGCACGAGCAGATCCCGCCGTCCCGGCTCGTCCGCCACGCCCTGCGTGCGCAGGAGGCCGGGTTCGACGCGGCGATGTGCTCCGACCACCTCGCGCCGTGGCTGCCCGAACAGGGGCACAGCGGCTACGCGTTCTCGTGGCTGGGCGCGGCGCTGCAGGCGACGAGCCTGCCGTTCGGCGTCGTCACGGCCCCCGGGCAGCGCACGCATCCGGTGACGACCGCGCAGGCGATCGCGACCCTGGGCGAGATGTTCCCCGGGCGCTTCTGGGCCGCGCTGGGATCCGGCGAGGCGATGAACGAGCACGTCACGGGCGATCCGTGGCCCGACAAGGAGACCCGCGAACAACGACTGCGCGAGTGCGTCGACGTCATCCGCGCGCTGCTGGCGGGCGAGGAGGTCACGCACGACGGGCTGGTGCGCGTCGACCGGGCGCGCGTGTACTCGCTGCCCGCCGAGCCGCCGCCGCTGCTGGCCGCCGCGGTGTCGCTCGAGTCGGCGGCCGAGCATGCCGCATGGGCGGACGGCCTCATCACGGTCGGCACCGAGGCGCGCGCCGCGCGCGACGTGGTGCAGGCGTATCGCGGCGCGGGCGGGCCCGGACCCGCGCGGCTGCAGGTGCACATCGCGTACGCCGAGAGCGAGGCGCGGGCGCTCGACATGGCGCGCCGCCACTGGCGCAACGGCACCGTCGGGGCGCCGGAGTGCTGGGACATCGCGTTCCCGGAGGAGTTCGCGCGCCGCACCGAGCGTGCGACCGATGAGCAGCTGCGCGCCGGGATGATCGTGACGTCCGATGCGTCCGTCCTCCGCGACCGGCTCGCCGAGCTCGCCGACGCCGGGTTCGACGACCTGATGCTGCACCAGGTGGGCGCGGAGGCCGACGATCAGGAGGCGTTCATCGACCTGCTGGGGGAGCGCATCCTGCCGGAGCTGAGGACCCAGCTGTGACGCGCTTCCGGATCTCGCAGGACCAGATGCTCAAGGGCGCCCGGCGCGCGCCGATCCCGATCGACGCGGCGGACCTGTGGTGGCGTCACTCCGTCTTCTACTGCCTGGACATCGAGACGTTTCAGGACTCGGACGGCGACGGCGTCGGCGACATCCCGGGACTGATCTCGCGCCTTCCGTACCTCGCGGATCTCGGCGTGACGTGCCTGTGGCTCATGCCGTTCTTCCCGACCGCGCACCGCGACGACGGCTACGACATCACGGACTTCTTCTCGATCGATCCGCGTCTGGGCACACTCGGCGACATGGTCGAGCTGCTCCGGGTCGCGCGCGGGATGGGCATCCGGATCATCGTCGACTTCGTCATGAACCACACCTCCGACCAGCACGCCTGGTTCAAGCAGGCACGGAGATCGAAGGACGATCCGAAGCGCCACTGGTACGTGTGGCGCGACGAGCCGCCCGAGAACCCGGATCCGCCCGTCTTCCCCGACAAGGAGGACAGCACGTGGACCCGCGATGAGAAGACGGGTCAGTACTACCTGCACCACTTCCTGCACGATCAGCCCGATCTCAACGTCGCGCTGCCCGATGTGCGGCGGGAGATCGACAAGAACCTCGGCCTGTGGCTCGAGCTCGGCGTCTCCGGCTTCCGGATCGACGCCGTGCCGTTCATGTTCAACAGCGGTCCGGGAGATGCCGGCGCGGGCGGATCGAACGCGGGCGGCACGGGGGCCGACGGCTCCGAGACGCACGAGTACAACGGCGTGGATCACCTCGCCCGCGTGCGCGAGTTCCTCGCGCGCCGCAGTGCCGAGGCGTTCCTGCTCGGCGAGGTGAATCTGCCGTACGAGCAGGGCAAGCGGTGGTTCGGGCAGGCGCGCGACGGCCTCCAGCTCCAGTTCGACTTCCCCGCGATGCAGCGGCTGTACCTCTCCCTCGTGCGCGGCGACGCGCGGGCGCTCGGCGACATGCTCGCGTCCCGGCCCGAGGTCGACTCGTCGCAGCAGTGGGCGAACTTCGTGCGCAACCACGACGAGCTCACGCTCGACCAGCTCGCGCCCAAGGAGCTCGACGAGGTGTTCGAGGCGTTCGCGCCGGAGGAGGGCATGCGCGTCTACGGCCGCGGCATCCGCCGCCGGCTGCCCTCGATGGTCCAGGATGAGCGCGCCGTGCGCATGGTCTACGCACTCACGTTCGCGCTGCCGGGCACGCCGATCCTGTTCTACGGCGAGGAGATCGGCATGGGCGAGAACCTCGATGTGCCGGGCAGGCTCGCGGTGCGCACGCCCATGCAGTGGGCGAGCGAGGGCGGCTTCTCGACCGCGCGGCCGTCGCGCTGGGTGCGGCAGGCGCCCGCGGGACCGTACGGTCCGGAGCAGGTCAACGTCGATGACCAGCTCGCCGACCCCGGCTCGCTGCTGTCCCACCTGCGACAGCTCATCGGCCTGTACCGCTCGACGCCCGAGCAGGCGTGGGCGCACCTGGAGGTGCTGCACGGCGGGCCCGCCGAGGTGCTCGCGCACGTCTGCCGCGGCGAGGACTGGGCGATGCTCGCGCTGCACAGCTTCGCAGACAAGGGCACGTCGGTCCGGATCACCGTGGACGCGGACGACTCGATCCTCACCGATCGGATGACCGGCGCGGCGATCGACGCGACGGCACCGCTGTCGCTCGACCTCGAGCCGTACGGCTGGCGCTGGTTCCTGCTGCACCCCGCGGACGCGGAAGTCACGGTCCGCTGAGGCACGTCCGCTGACACGCGGAGACGCCCGGCCCCTCGAGGAGGCCGGGCGTCTCGCGCGTGATCAGCGCTTGGTGATCTGGATCACCGAGGGGCGCGGCCCGCCCCACTTGCCGCCGCGCACGGCGCCGGGCTGGATGTAGTCGGGGAAGTAGGAGTGCTGCGCGTCCCACTCGCCGTCCTCTCCCGGGTGCTGCACCGCGACGAACACGCTGCCGTCCTCGTCGTGCACGACCGGGCCGCAGGTCTCGGCCTCGCGCGGCACCGCGAGGAACTGCTGCACGCGACCGCGGTCCCGGCCCTCGAGCGGCACGCGGAACAGGCCGTCGTTGTAGCCGATCGTGCCGGGCTGGCCGTCGGTCGAGATCCACAGGTTGCCGTCCGAGTCGAACGTCAGGTTGTCCGGGCACGAGATGGGCGACACGCGGTCGGCCGGGTAGCCCGCGAAGTACGTGTTCGGCGTCGTGGCGGGGTCGCCGCACAGCAGCAGGATGCTCCAGCCGAACCGCGTCGACGAGTTGTCGCCCCGGGCCTCGGTGATCTCGATCACGTGACCGTCGCGGTTGGAGTTGCGCGGGTTCGTCTCGGTCGCGCCCTCCTTGCCCGCCTTGCCGCGATCCGTGTTGTTGGTGCACGCGACGTACACCCGGCCGGTCTTGGGGTTGGGCTCGACGTCCTCGCAGCGGTCCATCTTGGTCGCCCCGACCTTGTCGGCCGCGAGCCGGGTGTTCACGAGCACCTGCTCGACCGTGAAGCCGGGCACCTTGCTGCGGCCGTCGACCATCAGCGGCACCCACTCGCCCGTGCCGTCGAAGGTGCCGTCCGAGGGGAGCGCGCCCGTGCCGGTGATCTCCTCGACGGGCGAGTCGCCCGAGAACTTCGCGACGTACAGCGATCCGGCGCTCAGCAGCTTCTTGTTGTGCGCGCGGGCCCAGCGGCTGTTGCCGCGCTGGTACCGCTCCGCCGAGACGAACTTGTAGAGGTAGTCGAAGCGCTCGTCGTCGCCCATGTACGCCACGGCGTGACCCGAGCGGCTGATCGTGACGTTGGCGCCCTCGTGCTTCATGCGGCCGAGCGCCGTGTGCTTGACCGGCGGCTCGTGGGGGTTCTCGGGGTCGATCTCGACGATCCAGCCGAAGCGGTTCGGCTCGTTCTCGTAGCCCGGCTGACGCGCATCGAAGCGGGGGTCGACGGCCTCCCAGCCGTAGCTCGAGGGGTTCGGGCTGAGACCGTAGCGCTTCTGCTCGGGCGAGACGCCGGGCGCCACGAAGTAGCCGTTGAAGTTCTCCTCGCCCGACAGCACGGTGCCCCACGGGGTCGTTCCGCCCGCGCAGTTGCCGAACGTGCCGACGGGGTAGCGGCCCGCCGGGTCCTCGACGGTCTTGAGCAGGTCGGAGCCGGCCGCGGGACCCGAGAACACCATGCGGGTGTCCGCGGTGATGCGGCGGTTGCGGCGGCCGCCGACGCGGTAGGTCCACGGCTCGCCGGAGCGGCGGCGCTCGAGCTCGACGACCGCCATGCCGTGCGCGGCCTTCGACACGCGCAGCTGCTCGAGACGCTCGGCCTCGTCGGCCGCCGGCGGGAACATGATGCCGGGGTTGACGTACTCCTGGTTCGCGACGAGCAGCGCCTCGCGGCCGTTCCGCTCGACGAGGATGTCGAGGTAGTCGTTGTTGTAGCCGAACTGACGTGCCTGCTTCTCGGCCGTCTGGTTGTTCGGGTCGAACGTGTCGCGGCGGCTGAACAGCGGATCGCCCCAGCGGATGATCGGCGTCCAGCGGAAGCCGCGCGGCACCGTCACCGCGTCGACGTCGGCCGGCACGGGGGCGATCGGCTCGAAGCCGAACGCGCGCCCGCCGCCGCGGCCCGTGGACACCGCGGTCGTGACCGAGGCGGCGGCCGGGTCGGCACCGGCGATGGCGGACGTCAGCACGATGGCGCTCGCCGCGGCGGCGCCGCCCGCCAGCACGGCGCGGCGGCTGAGCGCGGCATCCGCGATGTCGCGGAAGTACTCGTTGTCCGACGTGTTGGGGACGGGGTGGAAGCACGCGTTGTCGCACTTGTACATGCAGGTGACCGGGCTGCGCTTGCCGTGCGTGCGACCCGTCATCAGGAGGTTCAGCAGGGGGCGGCGACGCGTCTCGTCTTCGGGACGGATCACCGCATCGGAGTCAGGGGATGTGATCGTCATGCGCCCCAGGGTCCCCGCCGCGATTGAACGGCAGGTGACCATTCCGGCCTCTCGCATGGGGAGTACTCCCCATGCGAGAGCGAGTGGGGCGGGTTCAGCCGTTCAGTGCGGCGCCGACGACGGCGCGGGCCTCGTCCTGCACCTGGCGGAGGTGCTCCTCGCCGCGCAGCGACTCGGCGTAGAGCTTGTACACGTCCTCCGTGCCGGACGGGCGCGCCGCGAACCACGCGCTCGCGGTCTGCACCTTGAGGCCGCCGATCGGGGCGTCGTTGCCGGGCGCGTGCGACAGCTTCGCGATGATCTCCTCGCCCGCGAGCGTCGTGGCGGTCACGGCGTCCGGTCCCAGCCCCGCCAGCGCCGACTTCTGCTCGGGCGTGGCCGGGGCGTCGACCCGTTGGTAGGCGGACGCGCCGTACTCCGCCTCGAGCTCGGCGTAGCGCTGCGACGGCGTCTTTCCGGTGACGGCGAGGATCTCGGCCGCGAGCAGGCAGAGCAGGATGCCGTCCTTGTCGGTCGTCCACACCGTGCCGTCGGTGCGCAGGAACGACGCTCCTGCCGACTCCTCGCCGCCGAACGCGACGGATCCGTCGAGCAGGCCCGGCACGAACCACTTGAAGCCGACGGGCACCTCGAGCAGTCGTCGCCCGAGCGCGGCCGTGACCTTGTCGATCATCATGGACGACACGAGGGTCTTGCCCACGGCGGCATCGGCCGACCAGCCGGGACGGTGCGAGAACAGGTACTCGACCGCCACGGCGAGGTAGTGGTTCGGGTTCATCAGCCCTGCGTCGGGCGTCACGATGCCGTGCCGGTCGGCGTCGGCGTCGTTGCCGGTCAGGATGTCGAACTCGCCGCGCTTCGCGACGAGCGACGCCATCGCGGACGGGGAGGACGGATCCATCCGGATCTTCTCGTCCCAGTCGAGCGTCATGAACCGCCACGTCGGGTCGACGTCCGGGTTTACGACGGTGAGGTCGAGGCCGTAGTGCTCGGCGATTAGGGCCCAGTACTCGACGGACGCGCCGCCCAGCGGGTCGGCTCCGATGCGGATTCCCGCGCGCTTGATCGCCTCGATGTCGATGATCGACGCGAGCTCGCGCACGTACGCGTCGCGGAAGTCGTAGGTCGCGATCGCGCCCGCGTCGAGGTCGGCGAAGCGCACGCGCCCCACGCCCTCCAGGCCGCCCTCGATGAGTTCGTTCGCCCGCGCCGCGATCCACGAGGTGGCGTCGGTGTCCGCCGGGCCCCCGTGCGGCGGGTTGTACTTGAAGCCGCCGTCGGCCGGCGGATTGTGGCTCGGCGTCACGACGATGCCGTCGGCACGACCGGCGTCGCCGGGCTCCAGCTCGCGGTTGTGCGTCAGGATCGCGAGGCTGAGCGCGGGGGTCGGCACCCAGGAGTCGCGCGCGTCGATGCGCACGTCGATCGCGTTGGCGACCAGCACCTCGATCGCGCTGCGCTCGGCCGGAAGCGACAGCGCGTGCGTGTCGCGCCCGAGGAACAGCGGGCCCTCGATGCCCTGCGCCGCGCGGTAGTCGACGATCGCCTGGGTCGTGGCGAGGATGTGCTGCTCGTTGAAGCTCGTGCTGAGGCTCGACCCTCGGTGCCCGCTCGTCCCGAACGCGACCCTCTGACCGGTGACGCTCGGATCCGGGATCCGGTCGTAGTACGCGCTGATCAGCTCGTCGACGTCGATGAGATCGGATGCTTCGGCAGGGAGTCCGGCACGGCTCGTCATGGCGGACAGTCTTCCACGCGGGCGCGCGCCGGCGTAGTCGGGTGGCGCCGGTTGACAGCAGTGCCATGCAGCATGCAAGGTACGCGAACTTCTCACTCAGTGGGACGTTCTTCCCGGCGGCGTCGAGTCTGCGTGTGAGGATCGCCGACGGCCCGGCGGCGACTGCCGGCGCACTCCACGAATGAAGGACGAAGACGTCTATGACGCTTGATGCAGCGAAGAAGAAGCCCACCGTCGACCTGTGGATCGCGATCCTGTGCTTCCTGATTGTGGTCTTCGAGGGCTACGACATCGTGGCGCTCGGCGCGACCATCCCGGTGCTCACCGATCCCGAGGTCGGCGGCTTCGCGGTCGACGAGATGAACTGGGTCAACACGTTCTCGCTCATCGGCGTGGGCGTCGGGGCGGCGTTCATGGGCCGCCTGGCCGATCGGTTCGGCCGCCGCACGCCGCTGCTCCTGGCAGTGCTGGTCTTCTCGATCTTCACGATCGTGTTCCCCCTCATGCCCAACGCGTTCCTGATGGGCGCCGTCCGCTTCATCGCGGGCCTCGGCCTCGGCGGCTGCATGCCTGTCGCCCTCGCGATGATGCAGGAGAACGCCCCCGTCGGCCGCCGCGCGCTCGCCAACAACCTGCCGATGGTCGGCTACCACCTGGGCGCCGTGCTCGCATCCCTCACGGGCCGCGCGGCCGGCATCGAGTGGTCGGCGCTCTACTACCTCGGCGGTGGCCTCGGTCTCGCTCTCCTCGCCGTCCTGTGGTTCAAGCTCCCCGACAGCACGGTCGCGCGCGACGGATCGGCGCCGCGCAGCACGTTCGCGGACGTCGTGAAGCCGAAGTTCCTGCGTTCGTCGGTCGGGCTGTGGATCGCCGCGTTCATGGGCCTCGTGCTCGTCTACGGCCTGAACGCCTGGCTGCCGAAGATCATGGGCGCGGCCGGCTACCCCGTCGCCGACTCGCTCGTGATGCTGTTCGTGCTCAACCTCGGCGCGATCGCGGGCCTGCTCATCAGCGCGTTCGCCGCGGACGCGAAGGGCATCAAGGGCGTCTCGATGCTGTGGTTCGGCGCGGCGGCCGTGTTCCTCGTGCTGCTGGCGATCCCGTTCGGCAGCCAGGTGCTGCTGACCACCGTCATCTTCATCACGGGTGTGTTCGTCTTCAGCGCGCAGAGCCTGATGTACGTCTACGCCGGACACGTCTACCCGCGCGAGCTCGTGGCGACGGGCATCGGCCTGGCGTCGGGCATCGGCCGCTTCGGCGCCATCATCGGCCCCTACATCACCGGCCTCATGGTCGCCGCGGGCACCGCGTACCCCGGTGCGTTCTTCCTGTACGGCGGCGCGGCCGTGATCGCCGTGCTGGTCATCCTGCAGATGCCGAACCCGCGCAAGGCCGAGGTCGCGGCCGAGCCGGAGCGCGTCTCCGCGTGACGTCGCCGGTCCGCCCGGGTGCCGCGGTGCCCGGGCGGACCGCCTCTCGCGCCGGGGCTAGGCTGAAGCCCATGCCGTCGGATGCCGCTCCTCGTCGCACATACAGCTACCTGGGCCCCGCCGGAACGTTCACCGAGGCGGCGCTCGACCAGGTCCCCGAGGCCCGCGGCCAGATCTGGCACCCCGTGCACAACGTCGGCGAGGCGCTCGCCGCGGTCGCCGAGGGGCGCAGCGACGCCGCCATGATCGCGATCGAGAACTCGATCGACGGCGGTGTCTCGACGGCGCAGGATGCGCTCGCCCGCATCCCGAACCTCCGCATCGTCGGCGAGTACCTCGTGCCCGTCGACTTCGTGCTCGTCGGCGCCCCCGGCACGCGGATCGAGGATGTGAAGCTCGTCAGTGCGCACCCGGTCGCGTACGCGCAGTGCCTGGGGTGGCTGACCGCGAACCTGCCGAGCCACCAGCACGTGCCCGCCGCGAGCAACGTCGCCAGCGCGGTCGGCGTCCTCGACGGATCGAGCCCGGCCGAGGCGGCCATCGCGCCGCCCGGCATCACGGCGCATCACGACGTCGAGGTGCTCGCGCGCGGCATCGGCGACAACCCCGACGCCGTGACGCGCTTCGTCCTGGTGACGGGGCCGACGGCGCCGCCCGCTCCGACCGGGGCGGACAAGACGAGCGTGATCGTCGAGCTGCCGGAGGACCGCGCGGGCACGCTGCTCGAGATGCTCGAGCAGTTCTCGACGCGCGGCATCAACCTGAGCCTCATCCAGTCGCGTCCGATCGGCGACGCCCTCGGCCGCTACCGCTTCGTGATCGACGCGGACGGCCACATCCTGGACGAGCGCATGGCCGACGCGCTCATGGGCCTGCGCCGCTTCAGCCCGAACGTCGTCTTCCTCGGCTCCTACCCGCGTGCGGACCGCGCGATCGTGCAGTACCCCGGCCGATACTCGGACGAGGTCTTCGTCGAGGCGCGCGACTGGCTCCGCGACCTCATCGCGGGCGCTCCCGACGCCTGATCCGGCCCCCGTGGCCCCCGGCGGCCACTTGCCGCAATCTGCCGGAATCCGGCGGCGGATTCCGGCAGTTCGGGGCAAATCAGCGCAGCGCGTCTATCAGCAGCTCGAGGGTCTGCTCGCGGCCGGGGGTGCCGTCGAGCGGCTCGGACGCGTACGCCCCGGCGGCGGGCGAGATCATGACCTCTTCCACGTCGTATCGCGCGGCGAAGTCGCGCAGCGCGGCGGCGACGTCCGGGCCCGTGCCGACGAACCAGCGCGCGCGGTTCTGGTCGACCATGCTCTGCTCGAGCGGATCGGACGGCGCCGCCAGCGCCTCGTCGACCGTCTCGATCGCGCGCATGGGCTTGTTCGTGCGCAGCCGGGCGAACTGGCGCAGCTGCGGGAGGGCGCGGGCGTCGGCCTCCTCCTGCGTCGGCGCCGCGACGACGTTCGCCGTGATGAAGGAGCGGGGCTTGGGGTTCTGCTCCGTGGGCTGGAACTGCGAGCGGTACAGCTCCATGGCGCGCTCCAGCCCGTCGCCCGCGAAGTGGTTCGCGAACACGTAGGGCAGGCCGTACGCCGCCGCGAGCGTCGCGGAGTAGTCGCTGGAGCCGAGCAGCCAGACGTCGGGAACGCCCGTCGCGGCCGGCGTCGCGTGCACGTCGTACTCGCCCCCGCTCGTGAAGCGCACGGTCGCGCCCTCGGGGCTCACGAGCTTCAGGATGTCCGTGATGTGCTGGGGGAACTGCTCGACCTCGCTCGTCGTCCCCGAGCGCCGCAGCAGCTGCGTGATGACGGGGTCGCTGCCGGGCGCGCGTCCGATGCCGAGATCCACGCGCCCGGGGGCCACCGCTTCCAGGGCCGCGAACTGCTCGGCCACGATCAGCGGCGCGTGGTTGGGGAGCATCACGCCGCCGGATCCGACGCGGATGCGAGAGGTGCGCGCCGCCGCGGCGGCGATCAGCACGGGAGGCGTCGTGGAGGCGACCGCGGGCATGTTGTGGTGCTCGGCGAACCAGTAGCGGCGGTAGCCGAGCTCGTCCGCGCGCCGCGCGAGGCTCATCGAGGCGGCGACCGCCTGAACGCTGGACTGACCGGTGCGCACGGGCACCAGGTCGAGCACGGACAGGGCGGGGATCACTGGCTCGCTCATCCTCTGTGCCAACCGCCCGGACCCGGAGGGCATTCCCGACCGGGGGCGGTCGGAGCGCGCGCGTAGCCTGATCGCATGAACCCCGAGATCGTCTACGTGCTCGTGGGAGCCCTCGCGGTGGGCGCTTTCGCCCGGTGGCGCGGATGGCCGGCGCCGCTGCTGATCACGGTCGCGGCGATCCTCGTCTCCCTCATCCCCGCGGTGCCGGACGTGCGGATCAACGGCGATCTGCTGCTCAACCTCGTGCTCCCGCCCCTGCTCTACTCGGCCGCGCACGAGGTGTCCTTCGTCGGATTCCGGCAGAGCATGCCGCGCATCCGTCGCCTCGGGGTCGGGCTCGTGCTCCTCACCGCCTTCGCGGTCGGTCTCGTCGCGTGGTGGATCATGCCGGAGCTCACCCTCCCCGGCGCGCTGCTGCTGGGAGCCATCGTGGGCCCGCCCGACGCCGTGTCCGCGGCCGCGATCGGACGCAAGCTCGGGCTGCCGCGGCGCCTGATGACGGCCCTGTCCGGCGAGAGCCTCATCAACGACGCGACCTCCCTCACCCTCGTGCGGGTGTTCGCCGCGATCCTGGCCGGCGCCACCGTGACGGTGTGGTCGGGCATCTGGCAGTTCCTGCTGGCCGTGATCGTGGGCGTGGGGGTCGGGCTCGTGATCGGCGTGGTGGTGCATCAGCTGCGCATGCGGCTCGACGATCCGGTGGTCGTCGGCACGGTCGGGCTGCTCGTGCCGTTCGGCGCGTACGCGATCGCGGAGCACCTGGGCGGCTCCGGCGTGCTCGCCGTCGTGGCGATGGGGATGTATGTGGGCTTCAACGCGCCCAAGACCGACTACGCAACGCGCCAGCAGGACCGGCCGCTGTGGCTGTCGGTCGACTTCCTGCTCGAGAGCTTCGTGTTCGCGTACATCGGCCTGCAGTTCCCCGGAGTGGTGCGCGAGCTCAACGACGATGAGGCGGGCACCACCATCCTGCTGGCGTTCAGCGTGCTCGCGGTCGTGCTGCTGGTGCGGCCGATCTTCGTCTACGCCGCGTACGCGTGGGGGCGGTTCCTCCAGGGCGTCCGCGTCGTGCGGTGGAAGCACAGCCTCGAGCAGTTCCGCCGCGATCCCGAGCACCCTCGCGCGCGGGCCGTGCGCAGACGCCGCCGACGGCTGGAGCGGCGCGGCCTCGAGCTGAACGAGCGCAACCTGCGTCAGCGGCTCCTGGAGCCGGTGCTCAGCGTCCAGGAGCGGGCCGTGCTGTCGTGGGCCGGCATGCGCGGGGTGGTGACCCTCGCGCTGGCGGCGGCGCTCCCGGAGCTGACCCACGAGGCGATGCCCGAGGCGCACGTGCAGAGGATCTTCGTCGTGGCGTTCGTGGTGACCGTCGGCACGCTGCTGCTGCAGGGCTTGACGCTGGCCCCGCTCATCAAGCGCCTGGGCGTCGGCGCGGAGGACGAGTTCCGGCAGGACGCGCAGCAGGTCGCTGCGGTGCTCGAGCGCAACCGGGAGGTCGGCAAGGCGTACCTGCGCGCCAAGCGGACGGAGTGGGTCGAGCGCTACGGCACCCCGGGTGCCGAGGTCTTCGACCGGCTGGCGAAGGCGATGCTGCGCGTGCAGAGCGGCGCGGACGCGGCGGCCGAGTTCGACCGGGATGTGGAGGATCCCCGCCCCGGCTACGACGACATGGTGGAGCTGCGCCGCGGCTGGCTGGAGGTGCGCCGCCGGACCCTGATCGAGGAGCGCGACCGCGGCAACCTCGGCGAGGAGGTCATGCGCGAGCTGTTCACCGCGATCGACGCCGAGGAGCTCGCGCTCGACACCCGGGGCGCCATCCCCCGCGAGTGAGGGCGCCCCGCGGGCCTTCGGGCATTTCCATGGCGGCGACCGCGGCGGCGCGTGCGGCTGCAGGATCCCGGACATCTGCACGGTCCCGGACGATCCCGCCTGAGCGGATCCGGATCCGTGCAGATCTCCGTGCCCGTGCGCGCCCCCGGTTCAGTCGGCGCGCACCAGCAGGTCGCCGATCTCGCAGTCGAGCGCGCGGCAGATGGCGGACAGCGTCGAGTACCGGATCGCGCGCGCCCGGTCGTTCTTGAGCACCGACAGGTTCACGATGCTCACGCCGACCAGCTCGCTCAGCCGCGTGAGCGTCATCCCGCGCTCGGCGAGCAGCTCGTCGAGGCGGCAGTGGACGCCGGTGGGTTCGTCGTCCGCGGGGCTCACACCAGGCCCTCGGTGTCGCGCTGCAGCGCCGTGCCGTGCTGGAACACCGAACCGAGCGCCCCCAGCGCCAGCGCGGAGACGAAGATCAGGGGCTCGATCGTGACCCGGAAGAAGGAGGGCTCGATGCCGTGCGCCGGCAGCGCCTCGCCCAGTGCGGCCGACACGGCCAGCGCCTGCAGCACGCCCGCACCGATCCCCGCGACCAGGACGACGCCCGCGCCGATGTAGAGCGCGCGGACCACGCTCCGGCTGAAGGCGGCGCCGCGCAGCGCCGCAGCCGCGATCGTGGCGAGCAGCGCGGCGGGAAGCGCTCCGAGGACGGCGGTCAGCAGCTGGGCCGATGCCAGCAGGAGACGCGCACCCATGCTGAGGTTCGCGATCGTGACATCCGCTCCGGATGTCGACGCGCACGTCACCGTCGGCGCGTCCGGGAGGTCGTCGGGGTGAGTGCACGTCAGGGGCTCGGCCGCGGTCCAGATGACGGGGGCGTCGGTGAGGGTGAGCTCGACGCTCGTGAGCGTCTGGATGAGCTGCGCCCCGGCGACGACCACCGCGAGGAACAGCCATGCCCCGGCGACGGTCAACGCCGCGTCGAGAGCGATCGTGCGGCTTCCCTTCCGGCGTCCGCGCCACATCACGATCCCCACGATCACCGCGAGGCCCGCGACGAAGGCCGCCAGCCACAGCAGCGCCACCAGGGGGTCTTTACCTCCCGCGCTCATACGAGTCCCTCCGTGTCCTTCTGCAGTCGGGCGCCCGCGGCGAAGGCGACCGCGACCGCGCTGATTACGAACACCAGGAACAGGCTCAGGAAGAAGCCCGAGTCCGTCGCCGTCCCGCCGAACACATCCTGATCCAGCGCCGCGCGGGCATGGTTCGTGACGATGAGGTCGACAGGGAAGCGCGCGGCGAGGTCGAGTGCCAGCGCCGCTCCGGAGATCGCGATCAGCCTCGTGTTGCGCACGTCGAAGGCGATGCCCCGTGCGAGGTTCAGGGTGAACAGGGCCGCGGTCGCGAGCGCCACGAGCATCGCCGCGCCGTGGATGAGCGGTGCCGCGATCAGCGCCGCGTGCACGCCGCCCGGCACATCGCTCAGCAGCACCGTCGCCCGATCCGACCAGGCGGTGACGGCGACGCCCTCCGCCGTGAGGTCCAGCGCCGCGGCATCGGGCGCCAGCGGAAGCTCGATCGGGATGTCCGCGTTCGGGATCACGGCGGCCAGCCGCTGCGCGGTCTCCATCACGATCACCACCGCGATGATTGCGGACAGAGGGACCAGGAGAATGAAGGACCAGCGGTCGCTCTGCGCGAACAGCTCGGGACGCGCGGGTTGAGGGCTCGTCATCACACCAGGCCCTCGGTGTCCCGCTGCAGGCGCTCGCCGACGGTGAAGGCTGTGCCGATCGCGCCGAGCGCGAGGATGGCGAAGAGCGGTCCGAGATCGGAGGAGAAGATCACGTTGTCGTATGAGTGCTCGCTCACGGCGGCGAAGGTGCCGTTGACGCCCATCGTGCGGAAAAGCCCGCCCAGGGCCCACGCGACGAGCAGCGAGGTCGTACCGAGCAGGATCAGGCGGCTGTTCAGCCGGCTGAAGGCCACACCGCGGGCCAGGTTGATGCACAGCAGCACCAGGCACACGAGCGCCCCGAGCAACCCGAGCGCGCCGACGATCGCCTCGAGCACGAGTGAGACCGAGGTGATGGGCGCCAGGCTGTTCGCCGCGATCACCGCCTGATCGACGGTCACCGTCACGTCCGATCCGCCCGGGCCGATCGGCAGCACCGTCTGCTCACCCGAGAACGGTGCCAGCACGGGCACATCCGTCCCGTGCAGCACCTCGGCGATCCGGATGCCCGCCTGCACCACGATCCACACGCCGGCGACCGCGGCGATGCCCGCGGTGAACCAGCTCGCGTACCGGTCGCCCCTGTCGATGTTCTGGTGTGCCATCCCGCCCGTCCTTAACGATAGTCGTTGTTATCGAAGAACGATATGCGCTCGAGAACGCGCCGGTCAAGCTCCGCTCTCCGGGAGACGACGCGCTATGCCCAGGGCGAACAGCGGACCGCGGGCGTCCCGTGCTGGCTACCGTGGAACCACGGCGCGGCCCAGCTGTGTGGGCCGATGCCGCCGGCCTCGCCTAGGAGGAGTGAGATGTTCGAGAGATTCACCGACCGTGCCCGTCGTGTGGTCGTCCTCGCCCAGGAAGAGGCGAAGATGCTCAACCACAACTACATCGGCACCGAGCACATCCTGCTCGGCCTGATCCACGAGGGTGAGGGAGTCGCCGCGAAGGCGCTCGAGTCGCTCGGGATCTCGCTCGACGCCGTCCGCGAGCAGGTCCAGGACATCATCGGTCAGGGCCAGCAGCAGCCGACGGGGCACATCCCGTTCACGCCGCGTGCGAAGAAGGTGCTCGAGCTGTCCCTGCGCGAGGCGCTGCAGCTCGGCCACAACTACATCGGCACCGAGCACATCCTGCTCGGCCTCATCCGTGAGGGCGAGGGCGTCGCCGCCCAGGTGCTCGTCAAGCTCGGCGCCGACCTGAACAAGGTGCGCCAGCAGGTCATCCAGCTGCTGTCCGGCTACCAGGGCAAGGAGCCCGTGGGCGTCAACGCCGGCGCGCAGCAGGAGAGCGACAGCTCGAAGGGCGGCTCGCAGGTGCTCGACCAGTTCGGCCGCAACCTCACCCAGGCCGCGCGCGACAACAAGCTCGACCCGGTCATCGGGCGCGAGAAGGAGATCGAGCGCGTCATGCAGATCCTGTCGCGCCGCACCAAGAACAACCCCGTGCTGATCGGCGAGCCCGGCGTCGGCAAGACCGCCGTGATCGAGGGCCTCGCGCAGGCGATCGTCAAGGGCGACGTGCCCGAGACGCTCAAGGACAAGCAGCTCTACTCGCTCGACCTCGGATCGCTGATCGCCGGATCGCGCTATCGCGGTGACTTCGAGGAGCGCCTCAAGAAGGTGACCAAGGAGATCCGCACGCGCGGCGACATCATCATCTTCATCGACGAGATCCACACCCTCGTGGGTGCGGGTGCCGCCGAGGGCGCGATCGACGCCGCGTCGATCCTGAAGCCGATGCTGGCCCGCGGCGAGCTGCAGACGATCGGCGCGACGACGCTGGACGAATACCGCAAGCACTTCGAGAAGGACGCCGCGCTCGTGCGCCGCTTCCAGTCGGTGAACGTCGCGGAGCCGTCGCTGCCGCACGCCATCAACATCCTGAAGGGCCTGCGCGACCGGTACGAGGCGCACCACAAGGTGCAGATCACGGATGGCGCCATCGTCGCCGCCGCGAACCTCTCCGACCGCTACGTCAGCGACCGCTTCCTGCCGGACAAGGCGATCGACCTGCTCGACGAGGCGGGCGCCCGCCTGCGTCTGTCGATCCTGTCGTCGCCGCCCGAGCTGCGCGAGTTCGACGACAAGATCGCCAACGTCCGCGAGGCCAAGGAGGCTGCGTCCGAGGAGCAGGACTTCGAGAAGGCCGCCTCTCTGCGCGACGAGGAGAAGTCGCTGCTCGCCGAGCGCCTGCGTCTCGAGAAGCAGTGGCGGTCGGGTGACGTCTCGACGGCCGCGACGGTCGACGAGGGCCTGATCGCCGAGGTGCTGGCCCAGGCCACGGGCATCCCGGTGTTCAAGCTCACGGAGGAGGAGACCAGCCGCCTGGTCTTCATGGAGAAGGCGCTGCACGAGCGCGTCATCGGCCAGGAGGAGGCGATCGCCGCGCTGTCGAAGACGATCCGTCGTCAGCGCGCCGGCCTCAAGGACCCGAAGCGTCCCTCGGGCTCGTTCATCTTCGCCGGCCCCACGGGCGTCGGAAAGACCGAGCTCGCCAAGGCGCTCGCCGAGTTCCTTTTCGACGACGAGGGCGCGCTGATCTCGCTCGACATGTCGGAGTTCGGCGAGAAGCACACGGTCTCGCGACTGTTCGGTGCCCCTCCCGGCTTCGTCGGCTTCGAGGAGGGCGGCCAGCTCACCGAGAAGGTGCGCCGCAAGCCGTTCTCCGTCGTGCTGTTCGACGAGATCGAGAAGGCGCACCCGGACATCTTCAACTCGCTGCTGCAGATCCTCGAGGAGGGTCGCCTGACCGACGGTCAGGGCCGCGTGGTCGACTTCAAGAACACCGTGATCATCATGACGACGAACCTCGGCTCGTCGGCGATCGCCGGTGGCCCCGTCGGCTTCCAGGTCGAGGGCGACACGACCACGACGTACGAGCGGATGAAGGGCAAGGTCGACGAGGAGCTGAAGCGCCACTTCAAGCCCGAGTTCCTCAACCGCGTGGACGACATCATCGTGTTCCCGCAGCTGTCGAAGCCCGAGCTGGTGCAGATCGTCGACCTGTTCACGAAGCGCCTGAACCAGCGCCTGCTCGACCGCGACATGACGATCGAGCTGTCGCAGGCCGCCAAGGAGCGCCTGATCGAGATCGGCTTCGACCCCGCGCTGGGCGCGCGCCCGCTGCGTCGTGCCATGCAGCATGAGATCGAGGACCGCCTGTCGGAGCGCATCCTGAACGGCCAGCTCGACACGGGTCACCACATCAAGGTCGACGTCGAGGACGGCCGGTTCGTGTTCGAGAACGCGCCGCGCGGTGAGAAGGTCGCCGTCGGCGTGAACACCGGCGGCGGCGCGATCAGCGCGACGCCGGACATCACGGCGAACGCGAGCTGACGACCCGGTTCCCTCGGAGGGGGCGGTGCCTGCGGGCATCGCCCCCTCCGCCGTTTCCGGCGACGGCTCAGGTTCGCGCCCATAGGCTGAGGGCGTGACCGACATCGCGCCCGCCCCCTTCGTGGTGCGCGCGGCCCGCGCGGCCGACATGGTCCACATCCATCGGATGCTCGAGCCGCTCGTGCAGGAGCGCATCCTGCTCGGCAAGGACCTCGTCATGCTGTACGAGGCGACGCAGGAGTTCCTCGTCGCGGAGGCGGACGGCCGGGTCATCGGCGCGGGCGCCCTGCACGTGATGTGGGAGGACCTCGGCGAGGTCCGGACCCTGCTCGTCGACCCCGCGTGGCTGCACCGCGGCGTCGGACGCGCGATCGTCGAGGGACTCGAGCAGCGCGCGCGGGAGCTGGGGCTCAGCCGCCTGTTCTGCCTGACCTTCGAGGTCGACTTCTTCACGCGTCGCGGGTTCTCGCCGATCGGCGAGCAGATCGTGGATCCGGATGTCTACTCGCAGCTCGTGCGCAGCCGCGACGAGGGCGTGGCCGAGTTCCTCGACCTGGCGCACGTGAAGCCCAACACGCTGGGCAACACGCGCATGCTCAAGCTGCTGTAGCCCGTCCTCTCGACCGGCCTGCGGCCGACGGAGCGCAAGCGAAGGCTCGCGCGCGTGCCGCCGGGATCGCTCAGCAAGCCCCGCTTACGCTGGAATGCGTGGGAGAACAGCCGCGCCGTCGACACTCGCCCGCCGTGTACCGGCGGCGCAGGATCGCCGTGCTGCTGCTCGCCCTGATCGTCATCGCGGGCATCGTGTGGCTCGTGGTGGCCCAGCCGTGGCGCGCGCTCGCGGGCATGCTCGCGGCGCCGGCTCCCTCGCCCACGGCATCGGAGACCGCGGCGGCACCGTCCGACAGCGCGACACCTCCGCCGAGCGCGAGCCCGAGCCCGACGCCGTCGTCGACCGAGCCCGCGAAGCCGCAGCCGTGCGATCCGACCGTGATCGACCTGGTGCCGGTGGTGCACGGCGAGACGTTCGAGACGAAGCCGGTGACGCTGAGCATCCGGCTCACCAACACCGGATCCGTCGACTGCACGCTCGACGTCGGCACCTCGAAGCAGCGGTTCGTGATCACGAGCGGCCAGGACACCTGGTGGCGTTCGACCGACTGCCAGAGCGAGCCGAGTGACATGATCGTGACGCTGGCGGCCGGCCAGACGGTCGAGAGCGCCGAGCCGCTGACGTGGGACCAGACGCGGTCGGATGTGTCCACCTGCGGCAACGAGAACCGTCCGCGAGCGCCGCGCGGCGGCGCCGCGTACCACCTCCACGTGGAGGTGGGCGAGGTGAAGGCCGAGCAGACGGCGCAGTTCTTCCTGCGCTGAGCGGCGACCCCGCGAGCGAGAGGCCTCCGAAATACTGGCGATCATGCGGCGCGGCTTCTACCGTGGTGTGCATGGGCACGCTCTACTACGGTTCCCAAGGCACCGCGATCGACATCAACGACCGTGCGCTCGCGCATCTGAAGGCCGTGATCGTCGCGAAACTGCGCCGCGGCGAGGCGTTCACGCTCTCGCTGCAGCATGAGGACGGAAGCGGCCGCAGCACGGTCTGGCTGAGTGCGGCGATCCCGTTGCGCTTCTCGTTCGAGGAGAGCGAGCGACCCGAGCTCAATCCGCAGTGGCTCGAAGAGCTCGCCGAGTCGGCGAACCTGCTCGGCGGCATCACGCTCGTGCCGGAGAAGCTCGCGGGAGGCCTGAGCTCGTCTCGGCCGGCCGCTGAGCACGGGCCGGCCTCGCTCGCCCGCGGCGCCGAATGATTTCACCTCATCCCGCGCCTGTAAACCGCATGGGCTGATGCTTCGATGGCACCTTCACTGGAGATCCGATCAACCAGTGACACCGCCTTCGGGCGGGAAGGAGCACGCATGTTCTTCCACAGGCAGGAACTCCAGCACGCGGTCAAGCCGGAGGCACCCGATGCGGTGTACGCGCGAAAGCTGCAGGAGGTGCTCGGGGGCCAGTACGGCGAGATCACCATCGCGATGCAGTACCAGTTCCAGGCGTGGAACATGCACATCCCGGGCAAGTACCGCGACCTGGTGTACGGCATCGGCGCGGAGGAGATGGGACACGTCGAGATGCTGGCGATCATGATCGCGCAGCTGCTCGAGAAGTCGCCGCTCGGCATCACCGACGAGGCGGTGCAGAGCGACCCGACCGTCGCAGCGGTCATCGGCGGCACCGACGTGCAGCAGGCGATCGTGGCGGGTGCCGGAGCCCGGCCTGTCGACAGCAACGGCAACCCCTGGCAGGGCAGCTACATCACGGCGAGCGGCAACCTCCTCGCCGACTTCACCGCGAACGCCAACGGTGAGATGCAGGGCCGACTGCAGGCGGCTCGCCTGTACCACATGACCGATGACAAGGGCGTGCGTGATCTGCTGTCGTTCCTGATCGCGCGCGACACGATGCATCAGAACCAGTGGCTCGCGGCGATCGAGGAGCTCAAGGAGTCGGGCGCCGAGACGCTGCCCGTGCCGAGCAACTTCCCGCAGTCGAAGGAGGACACGGAGGTCTCGTACCAGTACCTGAACTTCAGCGACGGCGCCGCGGCATCCGAAGGAACCTGGGCGAGCGGACCCACCCCGGACGGGAAGGGCGAGTTCTCGTATCACGACGGCCCGACGACCAGCGCGCCCATGCCGCCGCCCACCCACCCGGACGCGCGGTTCTACGGCACGACGGAGCTGCCGAACGTCGTCGAGAAGATGGCGGGAGCGGTGCAGGACAAGCTCAAGAAGGAGTAACCGCGTCGCCGTACGGAGAAGGCCCGGAGCGATGCTCCGGGCCTTTCACGTCGTCCCGCGCAGGCCCCCAGAGGCGCTGAGCGCCGAACCTGCTGTGAGGGCGCGATCTTCCACCAGTCCCCACCGATGTCGCGCCCGAACGGGCATGACAACACTATCAATCCGGCTTTCGCGAACCTGACAGAATGCTTGAACCTTTCTATCCGGAGCTTGAGATGTGCGTAGCCGTACGCTGAACGGATGGTGTCCAAGAAGCGCGCGAAGAAGGCCCCCGACGTCGAGTTCCGGTCGGAAGCTCTGGCGCAGGCCCTCGAACGGCAGGACATGGCCGCGGTGGCGCTCGCGCTGCGCAACGGCAACACGGTCGTTCCGCTTCTGAAGCCCGGCAAGCGCGACGACCCGCTCGACGGCGGCGAGGTCTGGACGTACCGCGACCCGCAGACCGGACAGGTCGCCCTGCTGCTGTTCAGCGACGCGAAGCACAAGCCTGAGAACCTGCCGCAGGGGATCGGCCTGTACTCGCCGGCATGGCTGCGCTCGTTCCTGTCGAAGCATCGCGAGACGATCACGACGGTCTTCCTCGACATCGCGGGCCCTCACCCGATGCAGGCATCGCCCGCCGATCTGCTGGACGCGCTCGACCTGGGCGCCTAGTCTCGGGCCATGGAGATCCTGCTCGCTGCCTTCTGCTTCGCGGGTCTCATGCTGCCGATCGCGCTGTCCGCGTTGCCCAGCCAGCGGCGGCGCATGCGCCGCCGTCGGTGAGTCAGAACTGCGGCACGTCCTCCAGCGCGGCCGGCTTGCCCTGCGCCCGCATGTCGTCGAGCGCCGCCCGGAGCTTCCCGGAGCGCTCGTCGATCACCCGCTCGTAGCCGAGGCGCGCGGCCTCGCTGCGTCGCTGCGCCGCCGCGGAGACGGGGCGCACCTCGCCGGCGAGGCTGAGCTCGCCCACGGCGGCGATCTCGCGCGGCGTCGCGCGGTGGAGCACGGAGCCGGCCACCGCGATCGCGATCGCGAGGTCGGCGGCGGGCTCGGTGAAGCGGATGCCCCCGACGGTCGAGACGTACACGTCGAGGTCGCTGGTCTTCACTCCCGCACGTCGCTCGAGCACCGCGAGCACCATGGCCACGCGCGAGGCGTCGACGCCGTGCACCACGCGCCGCGGGTTCGGAGCGCTGGAGGGGATCGTCAGCGCCTGCACCTCGACGGGCATCGCGCGGCGCCCCTCGAGCGCGATCGCGACGCACGTGCCCGGCTCGGGGGATCCGTGCGAGAGGAACAGCCCGCTCGGGTCGGGCACCTCGGCGATCCCGTCGCCCGTCATCTCGAAGCAGCCGACCTCGTCGGTCGGGCCGAAGCGGTTCTTCAGCGCGCGCACGAAGCGGAGCGCGGTCTGGCGGTCGCCTTCGAACTGGCACACGACGTCGACCAGGTGCTCGAGCAGTCGGGGGCCGGCGATCTGCCCGTCCTTCGTGACGTGACCGACGAGGATGATCGGCAGCCCGCGGTCCTTCGCGACGCGGATTAGGGTGGACGCGACCTCGCGCACCTGCCCCGGCATGCCCGCCGCGCCCTCGGACAGCGACGAGGACACGGTCTGCACCGAGTCGACGATGACGAGCTGCGGTTCGACGGTGTCGATCTGCCCCAGCACGGTCGCGAGATCCGTCTCGCTCGCCAGGTACAGCTCGTCGTGCAGCGCGTTGGTGCGCTCGGCCCGCATCCGCACCTGCGCGGGCGACTCCTCGGCGCTGATGTAGAGCACGCGCCGGCCCTCGCGGGCGGAGCGCGCGGCGACCTCGAGCAGCAGGGTGGACTTGCCGACGCCGGGCTCTCCCGAGAGCAGGATCGCGGCGCCCGGCACGACGCCGCCGCCGAGAACGCGGTCGAACTCGCCGACGCCGCTCGGGCGACGCGGCGCCTCGGTCGTGTCGATCTGGGTGATCGGGCGCGCGGCCGCGGTCGGGATCATCGGGTCGAGCCGGCGCGTGATGCCCGTCTGTTCGGCGGCCTCGACGACCGTTCCCCACTGCTGGCACTCCGCGCAGCGACCGACCCACTTGGCGGCCGTCCATCCGCACTCGGTGCACTTGTACGCGGCGGGGGCGGAACGCTTGCTGGCCATGAGACCAGGGTAGGCGGGGCTTCGGACATCCGTTCGAAGCCCCGCCCGGTTGGAGGCAACGACCGGGTCAGCCGCTGCGCACCTGATCGGTGGTCGCCCTGATCGTCTCGGCCGAGGCGTGCAGCAGGCCGAGCTCCGACTCCGAGAACGGCGTCTCGTAGATCGGGAAGGCGCCGGTCGAGCCGACGACGGACGGGACCGAGAGCGCGACGCCCGAGAGGCCGTGGTAGTCGCTCAGCACCGTCGACACGGGCAGCACCGCGTGCTCGTCGCGCAGCACCGCCTCCGCGATCCGCGTCGCCGAGAGGCCGATGGCGTAGTTGGTGGCGCCTTTGCCGTCGATCACCTTGTACGCCGCATGAGCCACGTCGTAGGCGAGCCGGTCGAGCTCCTCGCGCGTGATCGGCTCGCCGCCCTCCGGCCGCCAGTCGGCGAGGGGAACGGGGCCGATCGAGGCCGTGGACCACAGCGGGAACTGCGTGTCGCCGTGCTCACCCACGATGTGGGCGTGCACCGAGCTCGCCGACACATCCATCCGCTCCGCCAGCTTCCAGCGCAGCCGGGAGGTGTCGAGCACCGTGCCGGAGGCGAAGATCCGCTCGGGCGGCAGTCCGGTCTGCTCCTGCGCGAGGATCGTCAGCACGTCGCACGGGTTCGACACGATCACGAACACGGCGTTGGGCGAGGCCTCGACGAGCTGCGGGATCATCGCGGAGAAGATCCGCGCGTTGGTGCCGACGAGTTCCAGCCGGGTCTGACCCGGCTGCTGGGCGGCACCCGCCGTCACGATCACGACGTGCGAGCCCTCGGTCACGGAGATGTCCGCGGAGCCCTGGATATCGCTCGCGCCGGTGAAGAGCGATCCATGGGCGAGGTCGAGTGCCTCGGCCTCGACCTTCGCCGCGTTGATGTCGTACAGGGCGACGTGGCGTGCCGCGCCGCGGATGAGCGAGGCGTACGCGGTCGCGGCCCCGACGGCGCCGGCTCCGACGACGGTGATCTTCGCGTTCTCGATGACGGCCATGGGGTCATCCTGACAGCGGATCTCCAGCGGCGTAAGGCCCCGCGGATTTGGCCGCCTCGTGAACCTCCCGTAAACTCGATCCCGGTGACGTGTCCGAGCGGCCGAAGGTGCAACTCTCGAAAAGTTGTGTAGGGTAACCCCCTACCGTGGGTTCAAATCCCACCGTCACCGCCATCCGAAACCCCCGCAGAATCCCTGGAAACACAGGGATCGCGGGGGTTTCGTCTTGTTCCGGACGGCCGGTTCGACAACGCCGTGGGCGCCTCCCGGGAAGGAGGAAGCGCCGGCCTCAGGCCGGCGGCGGCGTGTGGGAGGCGCCGAAACGATCGAGTAGCAGCGGAATCCCGGTCTGGCGCCACCATCCGGGCGAGACGCTTCCGGCGGACATGCCGTGGCCTGGATCGAACGCAGCGACGTAGATCGGCGCTTCCTCCGCCAGAGCGCCGCCCAGGATCTCTTCGGCGGCACTTCGAATCAGCGCCTCGAGCTCTTCCCGTGTGCCGGGGCGGGCGACGGTGGCGAGTCGGGTCAGAAGTGCGCGCCACAGGTGCGGGTCGCCGCGCAGTCCCCACTGGCTGGGCTCCGGATCGAACAGGCCTCCTGTCGAGCCCGATCCAGGGGTGACCGGGAACCGGCGAGTCACCTGTGCGGACAGCCGAGCGTGCGTGTCCGCGTCCAGTGCGACCAGGCGGACCTCCGAGACTCGGGTCGGTGTTGTCGCGATTGTCTCGACGGCCGCCGCAATCGCGTCGTCGAGTGGCCAGCCGTAGATGCCGGCACTGATGAGAGGGAATGCCACCGTGTGCGCGCCCAGCTCATCCGCGACTTCGAGAGCGCGGCGGTAGCAGGATTCGAGCCGCGTTCGGTCGGTGTCTCCGGCGTTGTGGTTCGGGCCGACAACGTGAATCACCCAGGATGCGTCGAGCTCGCCGGCGGTCGTCCACCCTGCCTCCCCCGTTCTGAGCCCGTTCGGGAAGCGGCTGATGCAGTCGTCGAGGATTGCGGGACCCCCTGCGCGGTGGATCGCACCGTCGACACCGCCACCGCCACCGCCACGCATGCGCGGGGAGGCGGCGTTGACGATGGCGTCTGCCTGCTGGCGCGTGATGTCGCCCTGGATCGCGATGACCTTGACCATGAGGTCAGTCTGGTGGAGTCCCGATCGCGCATTCACTCGTGAGGAGGGGTGGCGACGCCGGCGTGGCTCCTCCCGTCGGTCGGTCCCAGGTGTCCTCATCGCGATCGTGCTGCGCGTTGCCCGGACCGCCCTGCCTCGCGCTCCTCATTCCCAGGCGCGGACGCGGTGGAGGGTGGCCGTCTTGGGATATCCGCCGCGGCTCGCCCCGATCTCGAAGAGATCAATCATGAGGAACAGGGGGTAGGCGGGAGCCTGCGCGATGCGGCGGAGGACGCGGCCTTCGCAGCCGATCACGGTCTCGCCCTCGCCCCAGATCGCCGTCCAGGTGTGGGGCGAGGACGCGTCGAACGGGAGGGTGACCTCGCTCATGTCGGTGGTGAGTCCGGGGTCATGATGAGCCTTGATCCCGGCGCGGGCCGCCGTGGTCTTCCCGATGGCGTCGGCGTCGATCTCGAAGATGCAGATCTCACCGGATTCGGTGGGGGAGCGGTGCTCCGTTCCGACGAGCCATGCCGCGACCATGCAATCGGCGCCGAGGCTTGCGGAGACCGTGATGTCGACGCGCCCCCGCGACGGCGCGAAGAGGAATCGCTGCGGCGTCGCGGTGCGCACGGTGAGATCCGGACGGTGGCGATGCGTCCCGAGCGGGGAGCCCACCGCCCCCGAGTAGACGCCGGTCTGCAGGTTCGAGACGCGCAGAGGCGCATCTTCCGGACGCCAGTCCGGCTGGTCGGCATCGATCCGCAGCTCGATCCCGCCGTCGACGACGTCGTACCGCGCGCGTGCTCGTTCCGGGGTGGTCCAGTGCGGCAGATAGCTCGGGACCCACAGCTCCGGATCAAGTCCCCGACGGAAGTCGTCGTCGATGTCCGGCTCACGGCTCGGCGCGGCAGGGAGGCTCCCCGTGGAGGACGGCATGAGAGATGATCGCACGCGGTCGAGCTCGAACGTCCGCAACCAGGGGCGCCCCGGCACCTGGTGTCAGGTGCCCGCAGCCCGGGTGGACGGGCGCTCGCCGCTGAGGACGGCGACGCCGAGCATGACGACGAGCAGGACGCCGGTCAGCCAGGTCATGGCGGTGACGACGGGGACGTATCGGACCGCCAGTCCGATCCCGAGGGCCGGGAGACTGAGGCCCAGGTAAGAGATCAGAAAGAGCCCCGCGAGGGCCTCGCCCCGCCGATCCGGCGCCGCAAGGGCGGTGACGCTGCCGACCGCGGATTTGAACAGGACGCCGGCGCCGACCCCCGTGATCACGCCCGCTGCCAGGAAGCCCTGCACGCTGGCGGTGTGCATGGCGATGATCAGACCGACCATGCCCACGGCTTCCGCGATCAGCCCGAGCGCGAGTTTCGCCGTCGGACGCATGCGGCTGGTCAGGGACTGGCCGGCGGCCGCCGAGCCGAAGACCGCGAACACGGTGACGCCTGCGAGAACCATCGACCGCTGGTGCAGCGCCCCGCCCACGAAGCCGGGGGCGACGGAGGTGAAGACGCCGAACACCGCGAAGGATGCCACTCCGGCGGCCACGGCGGCGACGTAGTGCCGGCGCTCGCCGTGATCGGTGCTGAGCCGCTGCGGCCGGTACACCGGGTGCACCAGCTTCTCCTCGACGGTCTCCGGTGTGAGCATGACGAGGACGACACTGACGGTGAGGAGCACGATGAACACCACGTAGGGGGTGCGCAGCGGCGCGTCGACGTACTGGGCGAGGACGCCGGCGATCAGCGGCCCGAGCCCCAGGCCGCCGATGTTCGCCGCGGTGGAGACGACCTCGAACCGCTGCAGTGACGCCTCGGGGCGGGCGCGGCGGTGCAGGTCGTGAAGGTGCGCGGTGGCCGTCGCGGTCAGCATGCCGATGCCCAGGCCGCTCACGACCCGCGCCACGAGCAGCACCGGCAGGGCGGCCGAGGCTGCGAACAGGATCGCCGCGACGATCTCGAGTCCGAGTGCGGGAAGGATGATCTTCTTGCGGCCGATCCAGTCCGAGACATGGCCGGCGAGCACGAGACTGGTGACCACGCCGGCGGCATAGGCGGCGAAGACGACGGTGATCATGAACGTCGAGAAGCCGTCGCGCGCCTGATAGAGCGTGTAGAGGGGAGCCGGAACGGTCGAGAACGCCATGGCGATCAGGAAGGCGGAGGCGACGAACCAGAAGCCGGCATGGTGTCGCGCGCGGCTCGCGGGGCGACTCCTGTCGGCGGCCGGTCGATCGGCCGAGGCTCGGGATGACGGGGCGATGGACATGGGCTGCTCCTCGGGTCGCGTCGGGTTGTCTGATCAGCCTCCGCTCGCGCGCCCATCACGTCCAACGAACGATTCTGCATCCACCTATCGTCCAAATCGATAGATTGGCGACATGGAGCTTCGCCAGCTGGAGATCTTCGTCGCCGTTGCGGAGGAGCGGAGCTTCACGGCGGCGGCCGCGCGGCTTTTCGTCGTCCAGTCCGCGGTGTCGGCCGCGATCAAGTCGCTCGAACGAGAGCTCGGCGCCACCCTGCTGGAGCGCACCTCGCGACGCGTGGATCTCACCGACGCGGGGGCCGCCCTCCTGCCTCACGCGCGCACCACGCTCGACGCCGCGGACGGCGCGAGGGATGCCCTCGCCGAGGTGCGGGGCGGCCTCCGCGGCACCGTCAGGGTGGGCACCCTGACCTCCGTCGGAATCATCGACATCCCGAGGCTGCTCGGCGATTACCACCGTCAGCACCCTCTCGTCAGCCTCCAGCTCGTCGCGGCAACCTCCGGCTCCCGCGGGCTCATCCAGGCGGTGGCCGAACGCCGTCTCGACCTCGCCTTCGTCTCCGTCCCGGGTCCGGCGCCGGCCGACGTGACCCTGATCGATCTCGACCGCGTCCCCATGGACCTCGTGGTGCCTCGCGATCATCCCCTCGCGGTCGCCGGGTCGGTCGGCATCGGCGACATCGCCGGCTTCGACTTCATCGACTCCCCGACCGGCTACGGCAATCGAGCGGTGACCGACCGTGCCTTCGCCGCGGCCGGGGTGAGTCGGCGCGTCACCATCGAGGTCGCGGACATCGCGACCGCGCCGGACTACGTCCGCCACGGTCTGGGGATCGCCCTCCTGCCTCGCTTCGTTCTGGAGGGAGTACGGGATCTCGCGACGCGCGTCGTCTCGGACGCAGACCTCGCCTGGCCGCTGTCGCTCGCCAGCCCGCGGACGCGGCGCCTGAGCGCCGCTGCCGCCGCTCTGCGGGATCTGGTTGGATCGAGTGCCGATCGTTCGGGGCCGGGCGACTGAGCCGCAGGAGCTCGATCAGGATCCGCAGAGCATCTGTGTGAGGGAGCGGGCGCGACGCTGAGGGTGCACCCGTGCGCAGCTTCTGACCGCCGCCGGACACGCCGAGCCGGAACAACCGGCGCGACGGGCACGTTGGGCCAGGAAGTCGCGACGCCGCGGCCGCACTCATCGTCCTCACGAAGGAAGGCCCGTCATGAAGGCACTCATTCATCACGCATTCGGCGACCCGGCGGAGGTCCTCGCCGTCGAGGACGTCGCGACTCCGGAGCCGGGACCGGGGGAGGCCCGCGTGCGCCTCGTGCTCGCCGCGATCCACAACCACGACCTCTGGACGGTCCGCGGCACGTACGGGTTCAAGCCCGAGCTGCCCGCGCGCGCCGGCACGGAGGCCGTCGGCGTGATCGAGGCGCTCGGCGAGGGCGTGGATCACCTGCAGGTCGGCCAGCGCGTCGTCGCCGGCGGGACGTTCGGTGTCTGGGCCGAGCAGTTCGTCGCCAAGGCCGGCACGCTCATCCCCGTTCCCGAGGGGATGAGCGACGAGGTCGCGGCGCAGCTCGTGGCCATGCCCTTCTCGGCGATCAGCCTGCTCGACTCGCTGGACCTCGCGGAGGGCGACTGGCTGCTGCAGAACGCCGCCAACGGCGCCGTCGGGCGCCTCGTCGCGCAGCTCGCGGTGGGCCGCGGCGTCAACGTCGTCGGTCTCGTGCGACGCGTCGACGGCATCGCGGAGCTCGAGGCGCAGGGCATCGGCCGCATCGTCGCCACGGACTCCGAGGGATGGCAGCAGCGCGTCGCCGAGATCACCGGTGGGGCGCCGATCTCGGTGGGTGTCGACTCGGTCGGAGGGCGCGCCAGCGGCGACGTGCTGTCGCAGCTCGCCGAGAACGGCACGCTCGTGGCGTTCGGGGCGATGGCGTCGCCGACGATGGAGATCGACTCGGGCGACGTGATCTTCAAGCAGGCGACCGTGCGCGGATTCTGGGGCAGCAAGGTGAGCGCCGCGACGAGTGCGGAGGACCGCAACCGTCTTATGGGCGAGCTCTTCGCGCGCCTCGCCGACGGGACGATCACGCTTCCGGTGGAGGCCGTCTACCCGCTGGCGGAGATCGCCGGGGCCGCCCGCGCCAACTTCGCGCCGGGCCGCGTGGGCAAGATCCTCCTCCGTCCCTGACGCGTCGTGGCCGCCCCGAGGGGGCCGCTCCAAGGCCCTACATCAGAAGCCCCGCGATCCCGTGCAGACAGGGATCGCGGGGCTTCTGCCGAGTACGACTAGTGCGCGTCTTCGGTGGCCGGGGTGCGCCGCAGCGCGCGCGACACGAGGGTGACGACGCCGACGATCAGGAGGCCGAGTGCGAAGCCGGCGACCGCGGAAAGGGCGGTCTCGACGATCCACACGATGACCGGGCCCGCCGCTTCGATCGCGTGCGTGACCGCGTGCACGACGTCATGGGGAGCGTGCCAGAAGGTCGCGGCGAGGTTCTCGATGACGAGGTGGCCGCCGACCCAGAGCATCGCCACGGTTCCGATGACGCTGATCACCCGGAAGACGCCCGGCATCGCCGCAACGATTCGCACACCCGTGCGGCGCACCCTGCGCGAGGCGCTCTTCATGAGGCGAAGCCCGATGTCGTCGATCTTCACGAGAAGTGCCACGGCGCCGTACACCGCGACCGTCATGCCGAGTCCGATGACGAGCAGCGCGCCCAGCGTCATCCAGATGCCGAAGTCGGGATCGAGGCTGGCGAGCGAGATCAGCATGATCTCGGTGCTGAGGATGAGGTCGGTGCGGACGGCGCCGAGGACGAGCTTCTTCTCGTCGCGCGGACCGTCGTCCGCGTGGCCGTGGTGCAGCCCGAACCACTCGAGCACCTTCTCTGCACCCTCGAAGCAGAGGAAGCCGCCGCCGATGATGAGCAGGTAGGGCAGGATCCACGGCGCGACGGCGGTGAGCAGGAGCGCGATCGGGATGATGATGACGAACTTGTTCACCAGGCTTCCGAGCGCGATCCTCCAGACGACCGGCAGCTCCCGGGCGGGGGTGAGTCCGTGCACGTACTGCGGCGTCACGGCGGCGTCGTCGATGACGACTCCGGCGGTCTTCGCGCTGGCTTTCACCGCCGCGGCCAGGATGTCGTCGACGACGGCGAGAAGTCCGACGGACATGGGTGATTCTCCTCGAGTTCGGCTTCGGATCGCGCGCGGCGGCGGCTGACTCAACGGTAGTGCCCCGCGTCGCAGCGCTCGCGACACGGCACCCAGGCGCCTGTCAGAAAACTGTCGACGCGATCGTTTAGTCTCCCAAGTCCAAGGGGAGTACTCCGGCACGGTCGGCTCGTCAGTTCGGATGCACGAGCATCCCGGGCCACCGGTCCTCGGGCACGGGGATGGGGAAGACCTTGACGCCGTTCAGTTGCGCCAGGTCTGGAGTCCTCCTTGCACATCACCCCTCTCGTGTGGATCATCACGATCGCGGTCACGATCGCGTTCTTCGTCTACGAATTCTTCGCGCACGTCCGCAAGCCCCACGAGCCGACGATCGGCGAGTCGGCCCGCTGGTCCGCGTTCTACATCGGCCTCGCCCTGCTGTTCGGCGTCGGGATCGGGATGGTCTCGGGCTGGACGTACGGCGGCGAGTACTTCGCCGGCTATCTGACCGAGAAGGCGTTGTCGATCGACAACCTGTTCGTGTTCCTCCTCGTGATGACCGCCTTCGCGGTCCCGAAGATCTACCAGCAGAAGGTGCTGATGATCGGCATCGTGATCGCGCTGATCCTGCGTGGGATCTTCATCGCGGTGGGCGCGGCCCTCATCGAGAACTTCTCGTGGGTGTTCTACGCCTTCGGTGCGCTGCTGCTGCTCCTCGCGTACCGGCAGGCGTTCGGCAGCCACGACGAGAACCCCGCGAACGGACGCTTCATGCGCCTCGTGCGTCGCGTGCTGCCCGTCACCGACACCTACGACGAGGATCGCCTCACCACCCGGATGGGCGGTCGCCGGTTCGTCACCCCGATGCTGCTCACGATCATCGCGATTGGGTTCGTCGATCTCATCTTCGCGGTCGACTCGATCCCGGCAATCTACGGCCTCACGAACCAGGCGTACATCGTCTTCACCGCCAACGCCTTCGCGCTGATGGGCCTGCGGCAGCTGTACTTCCTCATCGGCGGCCTGCTCGAGCGCCTCGTCTACCTCGCCCAGGGGCTGGCGGTCATCCTCGCGTTCATCGGCGTCAAGCTCGTGCTGCACGCGATGCATGTCAACGAACTGCCCTTCATCAACGGCGGTGAGCCGATGCTGTGGGCTCCCGAGATCCCGATCTGGTTCTCGCTGCTGTTCATCGCCGCCACGATCGCGGTCGCGACGGTGGCGAGCCTGCTCAAGACGCGTCGGTCGCAGGCCGCGCCGTCGGCCCCTCCGGTGCGATCCGACGACCATGCCCCCCTCGAAGAAACCGCCCCTCACACGAAGGAACGCTCGTGACCTCTCTGCGCGGATCGGAATCCCACGCCGACCCTGACAGACCCGGTGCCCGGCTGACCCCGGGCACCCCCTCGGACGAGCGGGGAGGCGACGTCCGATGACCGACCTCCTGTGGAACATCGTGCTCGTCATCGTCTTCGTGCTCGTTGGCGGAGTGTTCGCCGCGACGGAGATGGCGCTGGTCACGCTCCGTGAGAGCCAGATCAACGCGATCGCGGCGCGCGGTCGCCGCGGAGCGAAGGTCGCGAGCCTCGCCCGCAACCCGAACACCTTCCTCTCGGCCGTGCAGATCGGCGTGACCGTGGCGGGCTTCGCGTCCGCGGCCTACGGCGCGACGTCCATCGCGCCGTCGGTCGCCCCGCTGTTCGTGTCGTGGGGCGTGCCGGACGCGGTGGCGATGACGCTCGCGACCGTGCTGCTGACGCTCGTCATCGCCTACCTCTCGCTGGTGCTGGGCGAGCTGGCGCCCAAGCGCCTCGCGATCCAGCGCAACGCGCAGTTCGCGTACGCCGTCGCACCGGTGCTCAACGGCTTCGCGAAGATCATGAGGCCCGTGATCTGGCTGCTGTCCGTCTCGACGAACGCGCTCGTGCGCGTGCTCGGCGGCGACCCGCACAAGACCGCGGACGAGCTCAGCGAGGAGGAGATCCGCGACATCGTCGCGACCCATCAGGGGCTGCCCGACGACCAGCGGCGGATCCTCGACGACGTGCTGTCGCTGCGCGGCCGCCAGGTGAGCGAGGTCATGCGGCCGCGCCCCGAGGTGGTCTCGATCGACGAGACGGCGACCGTCGCCGACGCGGTCGCGCTCGTGCGCGACCTGCCGTTCTCGCGCTACCCCGTCGTCGACAAGTCGATCGACGACATCACCGGGTTCTTCCACGTGCGCGACCTCTTCGAGGCCGCATCCGTCGATCCCGACCGCCCCGTCGAGCGTCTGAGCCGTCCCATCTCGTACCTCCCCTCGACGGCCGGCGTGCTGCCGGCGCTCACCGGCATGCGCGCGGATGGTCATCACATCGCGGTCGTCGTGGACGAGTACGGCGGAACCGACGGCATCGTGACGCTCGAGGACCTGGTGGAGGAAGTCGTCGGCGAGATCTTCGACGAGTACGACACGGCGGTCGATCCCGCCTCCGCGGGCGGGACGCTGGACGGCCGTCTCAACCTGCAGGACTTCGAGGAGCTGACCGGGCTGACGCTGCCGCGCGGCGCATCAGACACGATCGCGGGATTCGTCATCGAGCAGCTCGGCCGGCTGGCGCTGGTCGGGGACGTCGTCGAGGTCTCCGGAGCCACCATCCAGGTCGTCGAGCTCGACCGGCGCCGCGTGGCGGGCGTGCGCGTCTCGTACGTGCCGGTCGAGCAGCCCTCGGCGGGACAGTGACCGTCGTCGCGTGGCGGGCCCGACGTGCGTCTCCGGCGAGTGCTGATCAGGACGAGAATGGGACATATGATCCGGACCCGTTTGATGACCACCGCGGACTGGCCGATCGTCGAGCGGATCTACCGGGAGGGGATCGACACCGGCGAGGCGACGTTCGAGACGGAGCCGCCGTCGTGGAAGGCGTTCGACGCGGGGAGGCTACCCAAGCCGCGCCTGGTCGCCGTGGACGAGACGGATCGCATCCTGGGGTGGGCAGCCGCATCGCAGGTCTCGGTCCGCGCGGTCTACCGGGGCGTGATCGAGCACTCGATCTACATCGCCGCCGAGGCCCGCGGGCGAGGTGTCGGGCGCATCCTGCTCGAAGCGTTCGTCGAGGCGGCCGATGAGGCCGGGTTCTGGACGATCCAGTCGTCGATCTTCCCCGAGAACGTTGCGAGCCTGCGGCTGCACGAAGCGGCCGGCTTCCGGGAAGTGGGGCGCCGAGAGCGGATCGCGCAGGCGCAGCTCGGTCCGCGCGCGGGTGAGTGGCGTGACACCGTGCTGATCGAGCGGCGCCGCCGCGACTGAGGCGAACGCGGCGCCCACGTCGTCGCGTCCGCGTCGAGGGCCCTCGTTAGCCTGGGGGCATGCAGCAGGAACTCGTCGCCCGGGTGGTCCTCCTCGTGGCGATGTGGGGTTGCGGTGCCCTGATGCTGTGGATGGCACGCGCCGCCGCCGACGGCCGGCTGCAGCGCAATCACGTCGCGGGAATCCGCCTCCCCGTGACGATGTCGAGCGACGCGGCATGGCTCGCCGCGCACCGGGCTGCCAAGCGTCTGACGGAGATCGCCGGATGGTGCGCGATCGCCAGCGCCGTTCCCGCACTGCTTCCGGTGCCGCTTCCGGTGGTGATCATCTCGGTGCTCGTCGGTGCGATCGCGATGCTCGCGTTCGCGCTGCGGGGCGCGGCCGTCGGAGCCCGTGCCGCGAGGGCCAACGACGAGCGCTGACGGCGCAAGAGAGCCCCGCACGGCATGCGGGGCTCTCGGCGTCGGGCGTTCGGAGTGCGTCAGTCGTCGGTGTCGCGGGCGGTGATCGTGAAGTCCGCGCCGAGCTCCAGCTCGACCGTGGTGCCGTCGGTTGCGAGGACGGTGACGTCGTAGGGCGTCGAGCCGTCGCCGCTGTCGAGCTCGAGGATCGTGCCGGCCGTGTCGGCCAGTGCCGCATCCACGAGCGCGGCGATGGTGTCGGCGTCGAGGACGTTCTCGGGGCCGCGATCGTCGGATCCGGCGTTCTCGGTCTCGATGACGCGCGTGCTTCCGTCGGACGCGACGCGCACCTCGCTCTCGTCGCCGCCCGCGGTCTCGAGCTTGACCTCCCACGAGCCGTCGCGCTTGGCGTCGATGTCGACCACGTCGCCCTCCGCGGCCCCGGAGGCCGCGTCCGCGATCGCGGTGATCTCCTCGGCCGAGTCGCTGCCGCGCGCCGCGGCGGTGCCGGTTCCGGAGTCGTCGCTGCCGGAGTCGTTTGACGCGTCGTCGGTCGCGGAGTCGTCGGTTCCTGAGCCGTCCGAGCCGGAGTCGTCCGATGCGCCGTCCGATGCGTCGTCCGAGTCCGCGTCGTCGGAGCCCGCCGCCTGCTGCGAAGACGCTTCGGCGCGGTCGTCGTCATCCGCGTCCTCGAGTGCGGCGCCGGCCGCGACACCGCCTCCGACGAGCAGAGCGGCGGCCACCACGCCGCCCGCGATCAGGAGACCGCGCCGGCGGCGCGGCTTCGGCGCGCTCTCCTGCGCGGGCTCGGCGGCCGCGGGGTGCTGCGGTTCGGCGGCCGTGGGCTGCTGCGGCTCGGCGGGGATGGGCTGCGGGTTGTTCGTGTCGTTATCGCTCATGTGCCGATCGTGTCGCGCGGGTGCTGAAGCGGCCCTGAAGCGTGCTGAAGGCGTCTTCAGGATGCCGCGGGCAGCGTGATCGTGAAGCGCGCGCCGCCCCACCGCGACTCATCCACCGACACGGAGCCGCCGGCGGCGTCGGCGATGCCGCCGACGATCGCGAGGCCCAGTCCGCTGCCGCCGGCGTCCCGTGCGCGGGCTTCGTCGAGGCGGACGAAGCGCTCGAAGATGCGCTCGCGCTCGGCCGGCGGGACGCCCGTCCCGTCGTCCTCGACGCTCAGGATGACGCGACCGCCCTGCGCGCGGGTCGCGATCGCGACGCGGCCGCGCGCATGCCGGGCCGCGTTGTCGCAGAGGTTCCGCAGCAGCTGACCGAACAGCCGCGCGCTGCCCGCCGCCCGCGCCGCGCCGATGCCGGCGGCGTCGACCTGCAGGCCCTGCGCCCGCAGCCGCGCGACCTCGGCGAGGGCGAGATCGTCGAGGTCGACCGCCTCGGTCGCCTCGTGCGCGCCCTCCCCGAGCCGCGCCAGCAGCAGCAGCGCGTCGACGATGCCCTGCAGGCGCAGTCCCTCCTCGTGCACGACCTCGGCGAGCTCCTCCACCGAGGTGCTCTGCGGGTGTGCCAGGGCGATCTCGGCGTGCTGCCGCATCGTCGCGAGCGGGGAGCGCAGCTCGTGCGACGCGTCGGACACGAACGCCCGCTGCGCCCGCGCGGATCGGTCGAGCCGGTCGAGCATCCCGTTCATGGTCACCGCGAGCGCCGCGATCTCGTCGCCCGTACCCGGCACGGGCACGCGCCGATCCAGCCGCTCGGCCGTGATGTCATCGACCTCCCGGCGGATCCGGGTGACCGGCCACAGCGCTCGCCCGCTCACGACCCAGGTGGTCACCGCGACGAGGATCGCGACGAGCGGGACCGCGACGCCGAGCAGGACCGTGACCGTCGACAGCGTCTCCAGCTGGTCGTCGATCGCCACACCGACGACCACGCTGGGGTCGTCCCCTGCGTCCTCGGAGACCAGCAGGACCGGTTCCCCGTCCACGTCGGCGATCGTCGGCTCGCGGACGGGCGGCAGCCTCACCTCGGCCACCTCGTCGGCGGTCGCCAGGATCGTGCCGGCGTCGTCGACGACCTGCACGAGCTCGTCGTCCAGGGCCGCGATCACGCCGAGGCCGCCCTCGTTCACGGCGTCCGCGAGCTGCTGGGCGCGCGTCTGCGCGGTGCCCTCGACCGAGGACAGCACGCTGTCGCGCAGCACGAGGAAGAACGTCACGGCGCCCAGGATCAGAGCGACCGCGACCACGATCGTGGCGCCCAGCGTGGTCCGCGCGCGGACGGAGCGGAACGCGCGCCTAGCCGCCATCGGCAGCCAGACGGTAGCCCGCGCCGCGGATCGTCTCGATCGCGGTGCGCCCGAAGGGGCGGTCGAGCTTGCGGCGCAGGTGACCCACGTACACCTCGACGATGTTCGGGTCGCCCTCGAAGTCGTCGTTCCACACCCCGGCGATCAGGTCGCGCTTGGAGACCACGTCGCCGCGGTGCCGGATCAGGTGCTCGAGCACGGCGAACTCGCGCGCCGTGAGCGAGACCTCCGTGTCACCGCGCCACACGCGCCGCGATCCGGGATCCACGGTCAGGTCGCCCGCCCGGTGCGCGACGGGGCGCTCCACGGCCCCGCGCCGGATCAGGGCGCGCAGCCGCGCCACCAGCACCGCGAAGGAGAACGGCTTCGTGACATAGTCGTCCGCGCCGTTCTCGAACGCCTCGAGCTGATCCCACTCGCCGTCCTTGGCCGTCAGCATCAGCACGGGCGTCCAGTTGCCCTCCTCGCGCAGCGCCGCGCAGACCTTCCACCCGCTCATGCCGGGCATCATCAGATCGAGCGCGATCGCGTCGTACGCCGTCTCTCTCGCGCGCCACAGCCCGTCGACGCCGTTGTGTGCGACGTCGACCGCGAAGCCCTCGGCCTCCAGGCCCCGACGCAGGCCCTCGGCGAGGCGCACCTCGTCGTCGACAACCAGCACCCGCATGCGTCCAGTGTGGCGGAGCGGCGCTGAAGCGGCGCTGAAGCGGCGCGGGCGCGGGCCGGGCGGGCACCGTGCCCCCGGTCGGGGCGCCCGATCAGCCCGTCAGACCCGGCCCTTCAGGATGCCGTGCCAGTAGATGCGCGGCAGGACGTAGCGATCGAGCGCGTACCACCATGGCCGCGAGCGGATGTTGTCCAGGATGCCCGTGGTGCGGCGCACCTCGTGCGTGCGGCTGTCGTACTCGCCGAAGCTGAGCGAGCGGCGCGACGTCGTGATGGGCGCGACGGTGTACCCGTCGTAGGGTGCCAGCGGCCGTCCCATGCGGCGGTTCGCGATGTTCTCGACCAGGGTCTGCACCTGGTGGCGGAGCGCCCCGCCGGTGCGGGCGTCCCCGAGGTCCGCCGCGTCGCCGATGCACCACACGCGCGGATGCTTCGGGTGGCGGAGCGTCAGCGGATCGACCGCGGCGAACCCGCCGGTGCCGGGCTCGTCGAGACCGGACTCGCGGATGAGGTCGGGCGCCTTGTACGGCGGCAGCAGATGCAGCAGATCGGTCTGGACCTCCTCGCCTCGACCCTGCCGCTCCACCGTGACGGTGCGGCCCTCAACGCCCGTCACGCGCGCGCCGAGCGTGAGCTCGATGCCGTACGCGTCGAGGTGCCGGCGGATCTCCGCCTCGAGCGGCTCGACGGGGTGGAGGCGGTCGCCGTCGTGCAGCAGGCGCACCTCGATGTGCTTCAGAACGCCGCGCCGGCGCCAGTGGTCGCACGCCAGGAACAGCGGCTTGAGCGCGGTCTCGCGTCCGGATGCCGGCTGCTCGTGCAGCGTGAACACGGCCCGTCCCGAGGTCAGTGAGCGGATCCGATCCCACGTGTCCTCGAGGCGGTCGCGCTCGAACGTCGTGCACGCGTGGCCGCTGTCGAGCGCGGCGACGGCGCCGGGCAGCGCGTCCCAGTCGGTGAGCGCGCCGCAGGCGATCACGAGATCCGCCGCGCGCAGCTCGGTCCCGTCGGCGAGCTCGACCCGCCGTGCCGCGCCGTCGACGCGCGTCGCGGCCGACCGGTACCAGTGCACGCCGTCCGGGATGACGTCCGCCTGCGGCTTCGTGAGCGCCGACGGGGCCGCGAGCCCGGTGCCGACGTAGTTCTGCAGTGGCTTGTAGACGTGGTCCGCGGCGGGATCGACCAGCGCGACGTCCGAGGCTCCCCTTCGGAGCAGCTGCGCGGCGGCGGCGATCCCGCCGTTGCCGCCGCCGACGATCACGACATCATGCGCATGGGTGGCCATGTGCGCGACGATACGGATCTTCGCCCGCTCGCGGGATGGGGTTGCCAAGCGCCCGCTCACGCGTCAGGGCGGACACCGCGGGCCTCCCGTCACACACCCGGAGTCGTGGCCGGCTGCCGCGCGCCCCACGACGCGAGCAGCCGCAGGCGCTCGGCGGAGTCGGATCCCGGCTCGGGAGAGGATCGGGAGCAGACTGGATGTCGTCAGCACCAGCCTCGTCCGACAAGGAGATTCAGCATGCGCGGAGTCATCATGCACGCACCCGGCGACGTCCGGGTGGAGGATCGCGAGAACCCCGCGATCGTCGAGCCGACGGACGCGATCATCCGCCTCGCGGCATCCTGCATCTGCGGATCCGACCTCTGGTCCTATCGCGGTGTGGAGTCCATCGACAAGGCGCCGATGGGCCACGAGTACGTCGGCGTCGTGACCGAGATCGGCGCGGACGTGAAGACCCTCGAGGTCGGAGACTTCGTGGTCGGATCGTTCTTCGCCTCCGACAACACGTGCGAGATCTGCCAGGCCGGCTACCAGTCGCGCTGCATCCACGCCAAGCCCATGGGCGCGATCGGCACGCAGGCCGAGTACGCGCGCATCCCGCTCGCCGACGGCACGCTCGTCGCGACGCCCGACCAGCCCGACGCCGATCTCATCCCTTCGCTGCTCGCCGCGTCCGACGTGCTGGGCACCGGCTGGTTCGCCGCCGTGGCGGCCGAGGCGGGACCGGGCAAGACCGTGGCGGTCGTCGGCGACGGCGCGGTGGGCCTGCTCGGCATCCTCGCTGCGAAGCAGCTCGGCGCCGAGCGGATCATCGCGATGAGCCGGCACGCGGGCCGGCAGGCGCTCGCCCGCGAGTTCGGCGCGACCGACATCGTCGAGGAGCGCGGCGAGGAGGGCGTCGCCCGCATCAAGGAGCTCACGGGCGGCTACGGCGCGCACTCGGTGATCGAGGCCGTCGGCACGCAGGAGGCGATGATGCAGGCGATCAAGGCGACGCGTCCCGGCGGGCACGTCGGCTACGTCGGCGTCTCGCACGGCGTCACGCTCGACGGGCTCTCGCTGTTCTTCTCCGGCGTGCACCTGCACGGCGGCCCGGCGCCCGTGCGCCGGTTCCTGCCCGAGCTCATCCAGCTGATCTGGGACCGCCGGATCGACCCGGGCAAGGTCTTCGACCTGACGCTCCCGCTCGAGGACGCGGCGGAGGGCTATCGCGCGATGGACGAGCGCCGCGCCACCAAGGTGCTGCTCACGGTCTGAGCGAGGAGCGCGGGGCCCGCGTGCTGTCGTGGGCGGGGCCGCGTCAAGCCCGGCGCGGGTGTCGGCGCCGCGGGGCACAATGAACCCCATGCTGCTGAGCGAGCTCGTGACCGCGACCGAGGCCGTCGCCGCGACATCGTCCCGGCTGCAGAAGGTGGCGGCGCTCGCCGGCGTGCTGCGGGAGCTCGACGCGGAGGAGATCGCGCCCGCGATCGGCTTCCTGACGGCGAGTCCGCGACAGGGACGCCTCGGCGTCGGCTGGCGGGGCCTGTCGAACCTCGCGGTCGAGCACGCCGATGCCCCGACTCTGAGCGTGCTCGACGTCGACGCGGCGCTCGACCGGCTGGCCGCCACGGCGGGCGCCGGATCGACTGACGCGCGACGACGTGCGCTCGAGACGCTCGCGCGGCGTGCGACCGGGCCCGAGTGGGACTTCGTGGTGCGCGTGATCCTGGGCGAGCTGCGCACGGGCGCGCTCGAGGGGGTGCTGCTCGACGCGATCGCGAGGGCGGCCGAGCGCGACGGTGCGACCGTGCGGCGGGCGGCGATGCTCTCGGGCGACCTCGGGGAGACCGCGGGCATCGCGCTGACCGGCTCGGCCGACGATCTCGCCGACGTCGGCCTGCGTGTCGGCCGGCCCGTGCAGCCCATGCTCGCCTCGACCGCGTCGTCGGTGGCCGCCGCGATGACGGCGGTCGGCACCGACGTGTCGGTCGAGTACAAGCTCGACGGCGCCCGCATCCAGGTGCATCTGGACCGCACGCGGCCGGACGGCGAGGACGTGGGGGTCTACACGCGCAGCCTCGCGGACGTGACGCATCGCGTGCCGGAGCTCGTCGACGCCGTGCGGGCGCTGCCCGCCGAACGCCTGATCCTCGACGGCGAGACGCTCTCGCTCGACGACGACGGATCGCCGCGCCCGTTCCAGGACACGATGGCGCGCTTCGGGTCCGAGACCGCCGCCGCCATCGCGCTGCGTCCGTGGTTCTTCGACATCCTGCACGTCGACGGACGCGACCTGATCGACGAGCCGCTGCGCGCGCGGCTCGAGACGCTGGAGCGCGTGGTCGGCGACCTCCGTATGCCCGGCATCGTGACGGCGGATCCGGAAGCGGCCGAGGAGTTCGCCCGTGGCGCGCTCGCCGCGGGCCACGAGGGCGTGATGGTGAAGGCGATCGACTCGCCCTACACCGCCGGCCGTCGCGGCAAGGGGTGGCTCAAGGTGAAGCCCGTGCTCACATTCGACCTCGTCGTGCTCGCGGTCGAATGGGGATCGGGCCGGCGCAGCGGCATGCTGTCGAACCTGCACCTCGGTGCACGGGATCCGGATGGCGCCTTCGGAGAGCCCGGCGGCTTCGTGATGGTCGGGAAGACCTTCAAGGGGATGACCGACGCGACGCTGCGCTGGCAGACCGAGCACTTCCCGACGATCGAGACCCACCGCACCGCGTCCGCCGTGCATGTGCGCCCCGAGACCGTGGTGGAGATCGCGATCGACGGCGTCCAGCGCTCGTCGCGCTACCCCGGCGGCGTCGCGCTGCGCTTCGCGCGCGTCAAGTCGTACCGCTGTGACAAGCGCGCCGTCGAGGCCGACACGATCGACGCGCTGCGGGCGCTGCTGCGGGGCTGAGCCCTGCGGCGTCGGGCTACATCATCAGCGGGGGCGCCGCGATCACGACGAAGCAGACGCCGATCAGCACGATCGGCGCCGCGGCGACGCTGATCAGCAGCCCCGTGGCCAGCCCGCGCGTGCGAGGGAAGAAGATCAGGACGACGCCCGCCAGGCCCACCAGGATCCACGGCGCCCAGCTGAGCTGGCCGATGCCGAACGGGCCGCTCACCACGAAGATGCCCAGCAGGAACGAGCCGACCGACAGCACGACACCGCCGAGGACGCCGATGCCGACCCATGTGCCGAACTTCAGCCCGCCGAGCTGCCGCGGGGGCGCGGGCGGCGCACCGTAGGGTTGCGGCTGCGGTCCCGGCGTCGCCCCCGGAGGCGTCGTCCCGGGCGGAAGGTACGGCTGCTGCGGGTGCGGCGGCTGCTGCGGGTACGGCTGGGGCGGCTGCTGCGGGTGCGGCGGCTGCTCCGGGTACGGCTGCGGCGGCTGGGGCGGCTGCGGCGCCTGCGGCGCGGGACGCTCGGGCTGCGGCTCGGAGTGCTCCGGCTCCTGCCCAGGCTGCTCAGGCGTGCTGTTCATGTGCGGTCGTCCTCTCCGACGTGAGCGCGGGGGCGGGGGCGTGGAAGCGCCCGGTGCGGATCATCCAGGCGATCCGGGCGAACAGGAGGGGCATCGTCACCAGCAGGAACAGCTGCGGGCGCGTGAGTCCCAGCCAGGCGATCTCGTTGCCGCGCACGAACTCCACGAGGAAGCGGAAGGTGCCGTACGCGGCGATGTACAGCGTCAGCGTCTCGCCCGGCGCGATGTCGCGCCGCCGCAGCCAGAACCACAGCAGCGCGAACGCCGCGGCATGGAAGGCGATCTCGTAGACGAAGCTCGGATGCAGCGGCACGCCGGCCGGGCCGCCCGTGTACGCCGCGGCATCGGCGTCGAGGACGACGCCCCAGCCGGAGCCGGTCGGCGTGCCGGGCTTCTCGGTGAGCAGGCATCCGATCCGGCCGATCGCCATCGCGAGCGCGACCGCCGGGGCGAACAGGTCGCCGGTGCGATGCGGGTACCGCACGATGCGCTTCGCGACGTGCACGCCGAGCCACGCGCCGACCAGCGCCGACAGCATGGACGCGTTGCCGTACGACAGCTGCTCGACCAGGCTCAGGTTCTGCGTCGGATCGAGGTGCTGGGCCCAGGTCCCCAGGCGCGCCAGGAGGGCCGCGCCCGCCAGGGCGCCGAGCACGAGGTACCAGACGCGGTAGTCGGTCACGCCGCGGCGGCGCTTCTCGACGAGGAACACGACCCCCGCCGCGAGCAGGCCGAGGGCGACGAACGCCGAGTGCGTGTCGAACGGCGGCAGCCAGGCCGCGAGGTCCTGCAGTGTCGGGAACACGTCAGCCCGCCAGGATCCGGATCCAGAGCATCACCCAGAATGGGATCGCCGCGGTCGCGAGCAGCGCGATCACCGACAGGTACAGCAGCACCAGTCGCGTGTCGCCGAGCCGGCACTTCGACCGCAGCAGCCCCGCGCGCCGCGCCCGCACGTAGCCGGCGATCGCCACGCCGCTGAACGCCAGCAGCGCGACGGGGCCGAGCACGCACGTGATGAGCGCGACCGTCGTGAAGACGCACAGCTTGAGCGGATCGAACGCCGGGGTCGGGTCGCCGACCCGAGGGTCGTACCGGTTGAGCCCCTCGTGGGCCGATGTCATGCGATCACCGGCAGCGCCGTGCGACCGCCGGTCGCGCGGACGTCGCCGAGGCGTTCGGCGGGCTCTCGCGATCCGGTGGCGGTCGACAGCCGGGTCCGGCCCAGCGGCGCCCACGCCTGCACCGCGCAGAACGGTGCGCACTGGTGCGCGTCGGTGGTCTCGTTCACGGTCGCGACATGCACGCAGCACTGCGTCAGCCGCTCCTCGATCATCGTGTTGATGTCCATGAAGGGCTTGATCGTGATGCGCTTCACGCGCTCTCCCATCATCTTCCGCAGGCGCTGATGCTGGCCGGGCAGCTGCGAAGCGGCGAGCGTCGCGAGCGTGCCGATGCCGAGATCGCAGCTCGCGCAGATGTCCTTCCAGATGTCGACCATCGACGGGTGCGACAGCGATGACTGCTCGCTGAGCAGATCCAGCAGGGAGGTCTTCACGACCTCGCGGATCTTCCTGTTGACGCCGGAGTCGGCGATCCGGTTCGCGATGAGATCCGGCTCCAGCTCGAGGAACTCCTTGAGCCGGTCGTGGCCGATGAGCCCGACCAGGGACTTCCACTCACCCGCGTCGTCCTTGAGCAGGTAGCCGACCGAGCAGCAGTGCGGATGGCTGCAGGGCAGGGCGGTGAGGTCGCGCCACGTCACGGTGCCGCCGGTCTGCGGACCGAGGCGCGCCAGCACGCCCGTGTGCGTGAGCCGGTCATCCGGATCGATGCCGGCCGAGCGTCCGGATCCGAACACCGGCTGGATGGTCACGCCGCCCACGAACGGCGTGTCCATCGCCCGGCGGATCACCGCCCCGATCTCGTCGTCGTTCACCCCGAGCGCTGCCGTCATGGTGAGGGTCGTGAACACCCCGGCGGCCGAGAGGCGCTCGAGCGCGCGCTCCTTGAACCGCCGGATGTCGGCGCCGCGGTGATAGGCGGAGGCCTCCTTCGACTCCCCGTCGTACTGCAGGTAGATCTCGACGCGCTGCCGATGCTTCCTGAGCACCTCGACGAACGCGTCGTCCTGCGCGATCCGCAGTCCGTTCGAGTTGATCAGGATGCGCACCACCGCGCGCGCGACGAGGTGCTCGAGCAGCTGCTCCAGCCAGGGGTACAGCGTCGGCTCGCCGCCCGAGAGCATCAGCACGTCGATGCGCCCGTTCTCCCTCGCCAGGCGCGCGTCGACGGACGCGAGCACCTCGGCCAGCGGCGCGACCGCGCTCGCCGCCGGGCTCGACTCGGCGAAGCACGTGGGGCAGCGCAGGTTGCAGTGGTCGGTGATGTCCTCGAGCAGGATGCAGGTGTGCTGCGTCTGCATCTCCGGCAGGCCGTCCTCGTACGCGGACGGCACCGGCTTGAAGTTGCCCATCACGTCGGGCGTGTGCACCTTGGTCGGCGCGGTCCACTGCTCCAGGTAGGTCAGGATCTCCGCGGACTCGTCGTACAGCGTGCGGATCAGGCCGTGCTCGGGGCAGCCGCGCTCGAGCCAGATCGTGCCGTCGCGATCGGCGAGCCACCCCGACAGCCTGCGCACGTCCGCGAGGGGGCGATCCGGATCCTCCTCGTGGCATCGGGGGCAGAACGCATTGACGTAGCGATGGATGCGATGGTCGCGAAGCGGCATCCCGGAACGGGGCTGGCTCATGGCGATCACCCTATGGGCTGCCGGGGCCGCGCTCCGGTCGACCTGCGGCGGGTCATCCCGCGTACGGCACGACGAGAGACAGCAGCATCACCCACACGCACACCACGGCCAGCATGGCCAGGCTCCAGCCGATCACGGCGCGCAGGATCTCGCCCTCGCGACCGGTGAGGCCCACGGCTCCGGCCGCGATCGCGATGGACTGCGGCGAGACGAGCTTCGCCACGGCGCCGCCCGACGTGTTCGCCGCGACAAGCAGCGTCGGATCCACCCCGATCCCGTTCCCCGTCACGGACTGCAGGCCGGCGAACAGCGTGTTGTTGTTGACGACCGATCCGGTGATGAAGACGCCGAACCAGCCGATCACGGGCGCCAGCAGCGGGAAGATCGCGCCGAGCCCCGCGATCGCCGTGCCGATGCCCGTCGACCCGCCCGAGTAGTTCGCGACGTTGGCCAGGATCAGCACGAGCGTGATGAGCAGGATCGGCTGCCACAGCGACCGCAGCGTCTCGCGCAGCTCGTGCCACAGCGTGCTCGAGCGCAGCTGCGGCGTGGTGAGGAACGTGATGAGCACCGAGATCAGGATGGCCGTGCCCGTCGCGTTCACGGGCGTCCACTCCCACACCGTCGCCAGGGGGTCGTCGGCGCCGTACGGCACGATCACGCCCGTCACGCCCGGGATCGGCACGCGCGCGACGAGCCCCGACAGCGGCCCGTCGACCGCGAACAGCGACTTGAACCAGGGCAGGCTCCACACGAAGATCACGCCGGTCAGGATGTAGAACGGGCTCCACGCCACGACGACGTCGCCGAACGACTGCGAGGCGCTCGACGGCTCGGGTGCGCCGTGCTCGCGGTAGATCCGGCGTGGCCGCCAGCCCCTGCCCACCGCGAACACGACCGCCATCGTGAGCAGCCCGGGGACGATGTCCGCCAGGTCCGGACCGAGGAAGCACAGGATCGCGGCCTGACTCGCGCTGAACGCGACGCTGACCGCGGCGGTCATCGGCAGCGTCTCGCGCACGCCGCGCCACCCGTCGAGGATGATCACCAGCAGGAACGGCGTCGCCAGGGCCAGGATCTGCAGCACCACCACCATCTGCACCGACAGGCGGGCGAGGTCCACGCCGCCGACCTGGGCGCCGACGATGACAGGGATGCCGATCGCGCCGTACGCTCCCGCCGCGACGTTGGCCACGAGCGAGAGCATCGCGGCCTTGACGGGACCGAATCCGAGCTGCACGAGCAGGGCGGCGCAGATCGCGATCGGCACGCCGAACCCCGCGGCGCCCTCGAGGAACCCACCGAACGCGAAGCTGATCAGCAGCACCTGCACGCGCTGGTCGGGGGAGACGCCGGCGATGCTCGCGCGGATGACGTCGAAGCGCCCGCTCGCGACGGTGAGCCGGTACAGCCACACGGCCATCACGATGATGTACGCGATCGGCCACAGGGCGGTCAGAATGCCCGAGAGCGAGGCGCCCGCGATGGATCCGGCCGGCATCCCGAAGGGCCACGCCGCGATCGCGATCTGCAGCACGGTCGCGATCACTCCCGCCGTGACGCCCTTCAGCTTGAACACGACCAGGCACAGCAGGAAGACGAGGATCGGCACGGCCGCGACGAGTGCGGAAAGCGCGATCTGGCCGAGCGGGTCGATCTGCTGGTTCCACATGGCGGCCACGCTAGCGGCGCATCGAGGACGCCCGATAGCCCTCTTCGGCGGGACGCGGCGAGCCCCGCGGTGACGGGCGGACGCACTCGCGGATCGACGGGTGTCCGGACTCGCCGGAAGACCGATATCCCGATAGATGGGAGGGGCTTTGCCGGTCACTTAGGGCCCTCAATATTGTTCGAAGCGCTGCATCCGCGCGCGGATCACCCGAGATCCGCAACCACCCCCGACTGGTGCGCGTGCAGCGCCTACCCTCCCCACCCGTCCGCGGCTGCGCGGACGTCGAAGAAAGTACCCGTATGCGCACCACCCATCGCTTCGCGCTGTCCCTCGCCGGCGCCTCCCTGCTCGTTTTCGCCGCCGCCGGCTCTGCCGTCGCGGCCGAGGATGGAACCACCACGACCGTCACGGTGAACGCCGGAGCGCTGTCGGTCACCGTTCCCGGGCAGCTGTCGCTCAGCGCAGCCGCTCCCGGCGGATCCGCCTCGGGCACGCTCGCGCCGGTCACGGTGACCGACGCCACGTCCGACGCCATCGGCTGGACCGCGACCGTCAGCCTGAGCCGGTTCGCCGTCGTCGACGCGCAGGGCGCGCCGATCGCCGGCGGAGCCACCTTCGCCGCCGAGGGCTTCAGCTACAGCCCGACGGACATCCAGTCCGCGGACACCGAGGCGTACAGCGCCGTCACGCCGACCTTCTCCGGTACCTCGATGACGGTCACCGATCCGGCCGGCAACAACCAGGCCTCCTGGGGAGCCTCGGTCTCCCTCACCGTCCCGAAGACCGCCAAGGCGGGCACCTACCAGGCGACCCTGACGCACTCCGTCAGCTGATCGATCCACGCGGAGGGGCGAGGCGCGGGTGCCTCGCCCCTCCTTCGCACCTGGAGACCCTCATGCGCCTTCTTCTGGCGATCATCTTCTTCTGCATCCTCGTCATGGCGCCTGAGCTGGACGCCACCGCCCACGCCGCCGACGAGACCGGCAGCATCGGCATCCGCCTCGTCGACATCCCCGCGACAGCGCAGGATGACCCCCGGGCGCACACGTATGTCGTCGACCACCTCGTGCCCGGCGCGACGATCCAGCGCCGCATCGAGGTGTCCAACGACACCGACGCGGAGCAGGCCGTCCGGGTCTACGCCGGCGCGGCGGACATCCGCGAGGGCGCCTTCGTCGGACGGGACGGGGACGCCGCGAACGAGCTGACGGGCTGGACCTCCGTCGCGGACCCCGTGCTGCGACTCGCGCCCGGTGAGATCCGTCAGACGCTCGTGACCGTGGCGGTCCCCGACGGGGCATCCGCGGGCGAGCACTACGGCGTGGTCTGGGCCGAGGTGCGCAGCGCCCCGGATGCCGAGACCGCGGTGGTGACGGCCAGTCGCGTCGGCGTGCGGATGTACCTCTCCGTCGGGCAGGGCGGCGAGCCGGCCTCCGACTTCCGGATCGACACGATCGCGGCGCTGCGCGACGCGGATGGCGCTCCCGCCGTCATCGCCACGGTCACCAACAGCGGGCAGCGGGCTCTGGACCTCTCGGGCGTCCTCCGACTGGAGAACGGACCGAGCGGCCTCGCGGCGGGCCCCTTCGACGCGGAAGGAGTGACGACGCTGGCTCCCGGGACGTCCGGCGACCTCGTCGTGACGCTCGGCGACGAGCTTCCCGACGGCCCGTGGACCGCGGTGCTCGAGGCGCGCAGCGGCACGCTGTCCCGCGAGGCGCGCGCGACGCTGACCTTCCCCGACGAGGGCCGGACGGTCTCCGAGGTCGAGCACGCGTCGTCGCCGAACCTGCTGCTGCCGATGTCGGTCGGCGTCTTCCTCATCCTGCTGATCAGCGGGAGCGCCTGGGCGCTCCGCCGATGGCACGGCGGGCGCTGAGCGTCGTCCGTCCCGGCGGTCAGCGCTCGCGCACGCGCCGCTCGAGGTAGCGCATCGACTCGGCCGAGGACGACACGAGCGCGCGGAGGCTGCCGCCCGGCAGCGCGCGCGGATGCCCCGCGGGCAGGTAGGCGCGCAGCAGCGCCTCGGAGATCCGGTGAGCCGTCTCCTGCACCAGGGCGGCGGTGCGCAGCGGCGAGGAGGCGTCGTTCGGGATGACCGCGCCGAGCGCGCCCACGACGACGTCCTCCGACCCGCGGACGGGTGCGGCGAGGCCGCGCGAGGCCGGATGGATCCAGCCGTCCGCGCGGGCGTACCCGTGGCGCCGCGTGGCCTCGACCTCCGCGCGCAGCGCCTCGGCATCGCCGGGGCCCGCCGACGTGATCGGCGCCCACCCCTTCGCGACCACAGCGTCGAACAGCTCCGGCTCGCCGAACGCGAGGAACACGAGCCCGCTCGACGAATGGGGGATCGCGATCCGGCCGCCCACGATCGAGCCGTTGATCACGGCGTCCGCGGAGGAGATCCGCTCGATGATCAGCACGTCGGTGTCGATGCGCACGGCGAGCTGCACGTGCTGGCCCAGCACGTCGTGCAGGCGGCGCAGGTACGGCTCGGCGATCTCGCGCAGGCCGAGGGCGCCCGGCGTCTTGCTGCCGATCTCCCACAGGCGGTTGCCGAGCCGGTAGCGGCGGCCGGCGACCGGCTCGAGCAGGCCGTGTCCCACGAGGTCGGCGACGATGCGATGCACGGAGGACAGCGGGATGCCCGCCCGGCGATGGATCTGCGTGAGCGTGAGGAACGGATGATCCGCCGTGAACGCGTCGAGCACCGCCAGCACGCGGGCGAGGGCGGACGTGCCGTCGGATGAGCGCGCCATCTCGGTGTCGACTCCTCGTCTCGTTGTGGCTCGCCCCGCCGCGATGCGGGGCGCACTTCCCTTTGAACGGAAGATCAGGTTCCGCACAGCATGCCCGATTCCTACGCTGGCCGCACCCGTCCGATCGAAGGAGATCGTCAATGTCAGAGACCCTCGCTCAGGCCCTCGCCCGCGTCGGAGACCCGGTGCAGCTGCTGCGCGACGTGGACTATCCCGCGTTCACGTTCCCGGTGCATCCGGAGTTCTCGAACTGGCGCACCGAGTCGAGGTCGTGGAACGACTCGGTCGCGCTGATGGATCAGTCCCACCACATGACGCAGCTGTTCCTCGAGGGCGAGGACATCGTCGAGGTGCTGAGCGGGATCGCGGTGAACACGTTCTCGAACTTTCGCCCTGGCGTCGCGAAGCAGCTGATCTCGGTGGACCCGTCCGGTCATGTGATCGGCGACGGCATCCTGTTCCATCTGAACCACGCGACCGCGCAGGGTGAGAGAGTCGTGCTGATCGGCCACCACGTGCTGATCGACTGGGTGCGCTTCCATGCCGAGCGCAGCGGGAAGGACATCCGGTACCGCCTCGAGGGGAACTCGAACATGCGCGAGGGCGACCCGACGTTCTACCGCTACGAGCTGCAGGGCCCGCACGCGCACGCGGTGCTGGAGAAGCTGCTCGGCGGCCCGGTGCCCGAGGTGAGGTTCTTCCACATCGCCGACTTCTCGTTCGCCGGCACGACCGTGCAGGGCCTGCGTCACGGCATGGCCGGGCAGCCCGGTTTCGAGTTCTTCGGCCCGTACGCCGAGGGCGAGGGCGTGCGCGCCGCGCTGCTCGAGGCGGGCGCGGAGTTCGGGATCGAGCGGATCGGCTCCAAGGCGTACTCCGTCACGCCGCTCGAGTCGGGCTGGGTGCCGACGCCGTTCCCGGCGATCTTCGGCGACGATCCGCTGTTCGCCGAGTACCGCGAGTGGTTGCCGCTCGCGCGCGCCGGATCCATCGGCGGCTCGTTGAACGGCCCCGTGGAGGACTTCCTGCTGACGCCGTTCGACCTGGGCCTCGGGCGCTCGGTGAACTTCGACCACGAGTTCATCGGCAAGGAGGCCCTCCAGCGCATCGCCGGATCGCCCGCGCGGCGCAAGGCCACGCTGATCTGGGACGCCGACGATGTCGCGAAGATCACGCAGTCGCAGCTCGAGCCGGGCACGCCGGCGAAGTACCTCGAGTGGCCGAAGGCGCGCTACGGCTTCTACCAGTTCGACGACGTGCAGCAGGATGGCCGCCGCGTCGGCGTCTCGACCGACGCCGGCTACGTCGCGTACGACCAGCTCTACCTGTCGCTGGCCTCGATCGACGTGGTTGTGCCCGACGGCGCGCGCGTCGAGGTGCTGTGGGGCGAGGAGCCGAACTCGGGCAAGAGCAACGTCGAGCCGCATCGTCAGGTGCGCATCGCGGCCACCGTGGCCCCGCGCCGTACCACGACTACGCCCGCACGACCTACCGCGACCTCTAGCCCGGAGTCACGTCGGTCTCCTTGTTCGTCGAGCGACGAGCGCAGCGAGGAGTCGAAACGGGGGACGACTCGTTTCGCTCGCTCAACGAACAGGGCGTGGGCTCGCGCCTGTCCCTGTTCGTTGAGCGACGAGCGCAGCGAGGAGTCGAAACGGAGGGAACGGCTCCGCGGGCTGGGCCCCGTGGGTCGTCCGGGCCGTTTCGACTCGCTTCGCTCGCTCAACGAACAGGGCGTGGGCTCGCGCCTGTCCTTGTTCGTTGAGCGACGAGCGCAGCGAGGAGTCGAAACGGGGGGAACGGCTCCGCGGGCTGCGCCTCGTGGGTCGTCCGGGCCGTTTCGACTCGCTTCGCTCGCTCAACGAACAGGGCGTGGGCTCGCGCCTGTCCCTGTTCGTTGAGCGACGAGCGCAGCGAGGAGTCGAAACGGAAAAACGGCTCCGCGGGCTGCGCCCTCGTGGGTCGTCCGGGCCGTTTCGACTCGCTTCGCTCGCTCAACGAACAGGGCGTGGGCTCGCGCCTGTCCCTGTTCGTTGAGCGACGAGCGCAGCGAGGAGTCGAAACGGAGGGAACGGCTCCGCGGGCTGCGCCTCGTGGGTCGTCCGGGCCGTTTCGACTCGCTTCGCTCGCTCGACGAACAGGGCGTGGGCTCGCGCCTGTCCCTGTTCGTTGAGCGACGAGCGCAGCGAGGAGTCGAAACGGGGGACGGCTCCGCGGGCCGGGCCCCGTGGGTCGTCCGGGCCGTTCCGACTCGCTTCGCTCGCTCGACGAACAGGGCCGAGTGCTCGTCGCTAGGGTGGCCGCATGGATCCGATGATCGCGACGTTCGTGATCATGGCGCTCGCGCTGGTCGCGTTCGTGAGCAACCGGGTGCCCCTTGCGGTCGTGGCGTGCGGGGTGTCCCTGGCGCTGTTCCTCACCGGCGTGCTCGAGCTGCCCGAGGCGCTCGCCGGATTCTCCGATCCGACGCCCATCCTGATCGCCTCGCTGTTCATCGTGGGCGATGCGCTCGATGCGACGGGTGTCACGGCGTGGGCGGCGCGGCAGGTGACGCGGCTGTCGGGCACACGCCGCAGACGCATCACCGTCGTGGTCTCCCTCGTCGTCGCGGTGATCACGGCGTTCATCAGCATCAACGGCGCGGTCGCGGCGCTCGTGCCGCTGGTCGTCGTCGTCGCGGTCAGGGCCGGGATCGCTCCCTCGCGCCTGCTGATCCCGCTCGCGTTCGCCGCGCACGCCGGGTCGCTCCTGACGCTCACGGGCACGCCGGTCAACGTGATCGTGTCGGATGCGGCCGCCGCGGCGGGCGCGCACCCGTTCGGCTTCTTCGAGTTCGCGCTCGTGGGCGTGCCGCTGCTGGTCCTCACCGTGGCGACGACCGCGGCGTTCGGAGGACGGCTGCTGCCGGAGCGGCACGCGCAGGCGTTCGAGGGGTTCGTCGACCCGGGCGCGCAGAGCTCGCGGCTGCGGGAAAGCTACCGCCTGCACACGGAGCCCGTGCTCACCCCCGACGAGGGCGTGGTCGAGGTGATGCTGCCGCCGCGCTCGAAGTACATCGAGCGCCACGTGCAGCCGGGGATGACGATGTTCGGCGAGCAGCTCGTGATCGTCTCGGTGCGCTCCTCCGCCGGGCACGACGGATCCGGCTCCGCCGAGATCGCCGGCACGGACGCCCGCGTGCATCACGGCTGGGTGCTGCGCGCGGGTGACGCGCTGCTCGTGCAGGGGCCGTGGGAGGTGCTCGAGCGCTTCGCCGCGCAGGCGGATGTCGTGGCGGTGACCGCGCCGCAGTCGCTGCGCCGAGCGATCCCGCTCGGACGCGGCGCCCGGCGCGCGCTGGTGATCCTAGCCCTGATGGTCGCCCTGCTGGTGAGCGGCATCGTGCCGGCCGTGGTGGCGGGGATGCTCGCGGCGGGAGCGGTCGTGCTGGCGGGCGTGCTCCCCATGCGGGACGCGTTCCGCGCCGTGCACTGGTCGACCGTGGTGCTGATCGCCGGCATGATCCCGCTGTCGACCGCGTTCGTGCAGACGGGCGCCGCGCAGGTCGTCGCCGACGCGGTGCTCTCGGTCGTGGGCCCCGCGAGCCCGCACCTCGTGCTGCTGGCGCTGAGCGTGCTCACGATCGCGCTGGGTCAGGTGATCAGCAACGTCGCGACCGTGCTCGTGATGATGCCGATCTCGCTGTCCACGGCGGCCACGCTCGACGCGTCTCCGCTGCCGTTCCTGATGTCGCTCACGGTAGCGGGGGCCGCCGCGTTCTTCACGCCCATCGCGACCCCGGCCAACACCATGGTGCTCGAGCCCGGCGGCTACCGCTTCGGGGACTACTGGCGCCTTGGGCTCCCGCTCGCCGTCGTGTGGACCGCCGTGGCGGTGCTGTACGTCCCCTTGATCTGGCCGTTCTGACCCCGCGGGGACTTTCCGGGAAGATCCGCGGAAAAGATGGGTGACAACGGGAACGTCCCGCCCGTATGGTGAGGGCAAATGCGGCCGCGCCCGCGGCGGCTACCCGAGGGTCAGACCCTCCCGCTGAAGGACGTGCCATGACCAAATTCCGTTGGATCCGCATCTCGAGCGCGGCGCTGGCGACCGCGACCCTCCTCGTTGTGGGTGGTGGCGTCGCCGCCAACGCCGCCCCCAAGCCCGCCCCCGTCGACTGGGTCGCCCCCGTCGACTGGGCTCCCGTCGACTGGTCGTCGGGCGACCGCGCGTCCACCTTCCGCGCGCCCGTCGACTGGTGATCTGCGACTGCTGACCGCCAGGCGGACAGCGAGAAGGCGGGCCGGCTGATGCCGACCCGCCTTCTTCCGTCTCAGCCCTCGGCCTGCGAGGGGTGGCCGTCGGCGTCCTTCACGAAGCCGTCGGACGGCCGCTGCGGGTCCTCGCCCTCCGCCTGCGACGGGTGCTCCTCGTCGCTGCCCGGAGGGGCCGGCGCGTCCGCCATCGCGAGGCCGTCCTCGTCCGGGGCCGCCGCGGCCGGGCCCTCGTCCACCGTGGGGTCCTCACCCGTGCTCAGGTCCGGATCCTCGCTGACGAGGTCGTCCTCGGGGCCGCGCTCATCGCGCGTGGGGTCGACGTTGTCGTTCGGCGTGCTGTTCATGGATGCTCCTCCCGTGGGGTGCATCCAGCGTCGCGCGCTCTGTCGTCCTCCGCGAGGGGATTGACACGAACGCGCACCCGGATGCGTGATGCGCGCGCTAGAACGAGAGGTCTTCTCCCTCGGCCTGCGAGGGGTGCCTGTCGAACCAATAGGGACGTCCGTCGTGCAGCAGGGCGTCGGGGTCGGTCTCGTGTCGCATGATGTGCTCCTTCGGTCGTCGAAGCGATGGGGGTGACGGTCAGTACGCCTGCGCGCGCTGACCGACGATCAGGTGGATGAGTGCGAAGCGGCCCTCGCGCTGCGCGGCGAGCGCCGCCGTGACGGCGTCCGCCGCATCCGCGTCCCGCTCGACGCGGATGCCGAACCCGCCGAACGCGGTCGCCATGCCGGCGAAGTCCGGGTTCACCAGCTGCGTGCCCGAGATGCGGCCGGGGTGGTGGCGCTCCTGGTGCGTGCGGATGGTGCCGTACTCCTGGTTGTCCATCACGACGATCAGGGGAGCGGCGCCGTACTGGCGCGCGGTCGCGAGCTCCTGGCCGTTCATGAGGAACTCGCCGTCGCCCGCGATCGTGACGATCTGGCGATCCGGGAACCGCAGCGACGCCGCGACGGCGGAGGGGATCGAGTACCCCATCGAGCCGTTGCCGGCGCTGACCATGGCGGGGTACTGGCGCACGGGGAAGTAGCGATGCGCCCAGTTCGTGTGCTCGCCAGCCCCTAGCGTGACGAGCGCGTCGTCCTGCAACTGCGGCACGAGGTGCGCCATGAGCGTGTCCATGCGCGCGGGCGCGTCGGCGTCGGTGCCCGCGACGGGAAGCGCCGCGAACGCCTCCTGCTCGCCCCGCATCCGGGCGGTCCACGCGACCCATGCAGGGTCGGTCTCGACGTCGAGCTCGACGAGATCCCGCACGAAGGCGCACGGCTTCGCCATGATCTGGTGCGACACGGCCCCTGAGCGGCCGCGCAGCGACGGATCCATCGAGACCAGGAAGTTGCGCGCCTGCCAGCCCTGGCGCGCGGTGTAGCTGCTCGTGAGGACGTCGCCGGGGAGGGTGCCGACGAAGACCAGCAGATCGGTCTCCTCGAACAGGTCGTAGGTCGGCTTGGGGCGGCCGTACCCGATCGGGCCGACGTAGCTGGGGGAGTCGAAGCCGACGACGCCCTCGGTGCGCCACTCGGCCGCCGCGGCGATGCCGTGCTTCTCGAGCCACGCGGTCAGCTGCGCGGAGGCGTCCGGCGTCCAGTCGCTGCCGCCCGTGACGAACAGCGGCTTGCGGCTGCCGCGCAGCGCTTCGCGCAGCGCGCTCGCGTCGGATCCCGCGATGCCGCCCTCCGCGACGGGGATCGGCGGGTGCACCGTGACCGGCACCTGCTGACGGATGACGTCCTCGGGCAGGCCCACGACGACCGGTCCCGGGCGTCCGGACCGCGCCGCGAAGATCGCCTCGGCGACGGTCTCGGCAGCGCGCTCGGCGGAGTCGAGCACGAGCACGCGCTTGGCGCCCTTCTCGAACCAGCCGTGGATGTCGAACTCCTGGAACGCCTCGCGGCCGCGGTGATCCATGGGGATGAGGCCGACGAACAGCACGAGGGGGGTGGAGTCCTGCCACGCCGTGTGCAGGCCCACGAGCGCGTTCGCGGCGCCCGGGCCACGGGTCACCATGACGACGCCGGGCAGGTCGGACAGCTTGCCCTCCGCGTCCGCCATGTAGGCCGCACCGCCCTCCTGGCGGCACACGATGGTCTCGATCGCCGAGGTGTGCAGCCCGTCGAGCACCTCGAGGTAGCTCTCGCCCGGCACGACGTACGCACGCGGGACGCCGTGCTCCTCGAGCGTGCGAACGATCGCGTGTCCGGCGCTCTCGGTCGTGCGAACGGGATCGGCGACGGTCGACGGTGCGGCGGGCGCCTCGGCGGCGAGGTTGGTGGTCATCATCACTCCGGGCAGATCGGCGGGGTCATGACCAGGATCTGCTGATCGTGGCGGCGTTTACGGCAAGATCTGCTCGAAAGATCGGCACTTCTTTGCGGAATCTAGGGCGAATCGGCGGTTTTGCGATCGCTGCGGCGCAGATCGCCCATCGGGCACGCGGGGGGCGGATCAGGACAGTCGCGCGAGCGCCGCCGCCGCCAGTGCGGCGACGGCCGCGACGAGCGCCATCGCGGCGTAGCCGCCCGCGGCCGCCGCGGCGACGGGCCCGAGCGCGGGGCCCAGCGCGGAGATGATCGTGATGGGTGCGGCGAACACGCCGTTGATCGCGCCGTAGCTGCGCGTGCCCCAGCGCTCGGCGACGGAGGATCCCTGCACCAGGGTCTGCGCGCCCCGCACGGCGCCCGCCGCGATCGCGATCGCGATCAGCAGCCACGCGGGCCCTGGGGTCACCGCCAGCAGTGCGAGCATGACCGCCGCCAGGCCCGCGGTCGCCGCGAGCGGAACCCACGGGGCCGCGGCGTGCGGGATCGCGACGTAGATCAGGCGGCCGATCACCTGGCCCGCGCCCAGCAGGCCGAGCGCCCATGCCGACAGCGTGTAGTCGAGCCCCTTCTCCATGAACAGCGGGATCAGCGCGAGCGTCACCATGTACAGCGACGCGGCGAGCAGCATCGTCGCGAGCGTCAGGGCCCGGAAGCGACGCGTGCGCAGCACCCCCGCCACCGTCAGGTCGGGCTCGGTCGCGGTGGGCGGGGACAGCGGCTCCCACCGGGCCTCGAGCGTGAACCAGTGGAGCGGGATCGTCGTGATCGCGAGGGCGCCCGCCAAGACCAGGAAGGTCGTGCGCCAGTCGGTCACCGCGAGCAGCCCGGCGACGATGGGTGCGAACACGGTGGATGCGAGACCGCCGGCGAGGGTCAGCACCGTCATCGCGGCCCGGCGGCGCGTCCGGTACCGGCGGGCCAGCACCGTGAACGCGGCCTGGTACAGGACGGCGGCCTGTGCGGAGCCGGCGATGACCCAGCCGACGCCGAACCACACCGGATCCGGGGCCAGGGCCACGATCGCGAGTCCCGCCGACCCGGTCGCGCTGCCCAGCGTCATGATGCCGCGCGGGCCGTGCCGATCGAGCCGGCGGCCGACCGGCACGCCGACGAGGGCGGAGGCGATCAGGCCGACCGAGAACAGCGCGGTCACGACGGTCAGCGGCCACCCCGTGTCGCCGGCCACGGCCGGAGCGGCGACGATCATGGCGTAGAACAGGATGCCCCAGCTGATCACCTGGCCGACCGAGAGCGCGGAGAGACGCGCGGCCTGCCAGGGCTCGGGCGTCGTCATCATCGGGGTCCTTCGGCGGCTCGTCGGCCTCGCGATCGTAGCGGGAGGCGGTGAACGGCCACCCGCCCGGCAGTGAGCGGTCGCGCGGGCAGAGAGAGCCCCCGCGCGGCGGAGCCGGGATCCGCATCCGGGAGATGGGGGAAAGGATGCGGGCCGCTCGGAAACGGTTCGTCGCGCGGGGGCCGAGGGGGAGCGCCGGTCGGGTGCCGGCGCTCAGTCCAGCGGGTCAGGCGGGGATCTGTGCGGGGGCGATCTGGTCGATCAGGGTCTCGATGCGTGACCGGATGTCGTCGCGGATGACACGCACGGCGTCGATCCCCTGCCCTGCGGGATCGTCGAGCTGCCAGTCCTCGTACCGCTTCCCGGGGAAGATCGGGCACGCGTCGCCGCAGCCCATCGTGATCACCACATCCGATTCGCGCACCGCGTCGACCGTCAGGACCTTCGGCGCGCGGCCGGCGATGTCGATGCCCTCCTCGGCCATCGCCTCGACCGCGACCGGGTTGATCCGGTCCTTCGGCTGCGAGCCCGCCGACAGCACCTCGACGCGGTCGCCCGCGAGTGCCTCGAGGTAGCCGGCCGCCATCTGCGAGCGGCCGGCGTTGTGCACGCAGACGAACAGGACGGTGGGCTTGGTCACGCCATAAATCATAGATGGGCGTCTATGCAAGCCGCAAGGGTCGTGTCAGTGCCCGGCGCCGAGCCCGCCCGAGAGGCGTCCATGGAAGTCGGTCGCGGCATCGTTCATGCCGACGATCTCCACCTCCGCGCCGTGCCGCTCGTACTTCGTGGCGATGGCGTCGAGCGCGGCGACGGAGGACGCGTCCCAGACGTGCGACCGCGTCATGTCGATCACGACCCGCGCCGGGTCGGCCACGTAGTCGAACTGCGTCGTGAGGTCGTTCGACGACGCGAAGAACAGCTCGCCGTCGACCACGTACCGCACCTCCGACCCGTCGTCGGACAGGATGCGCTCGACCGTCGTGAAGTGCGCGACGCGGCGCGCGAACAGCACGGCCGCCACGACGGCACCTACCAGCACGCCGATCGCCAGGTTGTGCGTCGCGACGGTGAAAACGACGGTCGCGACCATGACCGCCGTCTCACTCTTCGGCATGCGCTTGAGGGTGGACGGCAGAATGCTGTGCCAGTCGAACGTCAGCACCGACACCATGATCATCACGGCCACGAGCGCCGCCATCGGGATGATCGCGACCACGTCGCCGAGCACGACGACGAGGATCAGCAGGAACACGCCGGCGAGGAACGTCGAGATGCGCGTGCGCGCACTCGATGCCTTCACGTTGATCATCGTCTGCCCGATCATGGCGCAGCCGCCCATGCCTCCGAACAGGCCCGACAGGACGTTGGCGACACCCTGGCCCCACGATTCGCGCGTCTTCGACGAGCGCGTGTCGGTGATGTCGTCGACCAGCTTCGCGGTCATGAGGGACTCGAGCAGGCCGACCGCCGCCATCGCGAGCGCGTAGGGCGCGATGACGCCGAGGGTCTCGAGCGTGGGCGGGACGTCGGGGAGGAACGGGATCGGCAGGCTGTCGGGAAGCGCGCCCTGGTCGCCCACGGTGGGCACGGCGATCCGAAACAGCACGACCACGAGCGTGAGCAGGACGATGGCCACGAGCGGCGCCGGCACGGCGCCGGTCAGCTTCGGGAACAGCCACAGGATCAGCAGTCCGGCCGCGACGAGCGGGTAGACGAGCCACGGCACATCCACGAGCTGCTCGATCTGCGACAGGAAGATCAGGATCGCCAGCGCGTTCACGAAGCCCACCATGACGCTGCGGGGGATGAAGCGCATGAGCTTCGCGACGCCGAGCAGCCCGAGCGCGACCTGGATCACGCCGCCGAGGATCACGGTCGCGAGCAGATAGTCCAGGCCGTGGTCGCGCATCACGGGTGCGATCACGAGCGCGACGGCACCGGTCGCGGCCGAGATCATCGCGGGGCGGCCGCCCAGGAAGGAGATCGCGACCGCCATCACGAACGACGAGAACAGCCCCACGCGGGGATCGACCCCGGCGATGATCGAGAACGCGATCGCCTCCGGGATGAGCGCGAGCGCGACGACGAGGCCGGCGAGCACCTCCCGCGTCAGCAGGCGGGGCGAGCGCAGCGCGTCGCGCACGGAGGACGCGAACCGGGTGCCGGTCTCGGCGATGGCGGGGGGCACGGGTCCTCCTGGGAACGCGGGCACGCGGTAGCGGCGTCGGATAATGGGATGCGCGTCCGCGAGAGCCGCGGACCGGAGCAACCCTACCGTAACGGGAGGGTTGGAGGACGTGAGCGACGCATGAGGGCCACCACGATGCACATCGGCGAACTCGCCGAACGTGCGGAACTGTCGCTGCGCTCGATCCGGCACTACGACGAGATCGGCCTGCTCAAACCGTCGGCGCGCACGGAGGGGGGATTCCGCCTCTACACGGAGGACGACCTCGACCGCCTGCTGCTGATCCGCCGCATGAAGCCGCTGGGCTACTCGCTGGAGCAGATGGCCGACCTCCTGCGCATCGCCGACGCGCTCGCCACGGACCCCGACGATGACGACATGCGTGCACGGCTGGCCGCGCTGATCGCGGATGCGGAGGAGCGTCGGGAGAGAGCGCGCGTCCACCTCGAGCGCGCGGACGAATTCATCCGGCTTCTCAAGCAGCGCTGAGCCGCGACGAGCTGCACCGCCCGGGGCCGCGCTCGCCGGAAGCCGGCGCGTGCGGTGTCAGAGCAGGTCGTCCAGCAGGGCGCGGACGCGGGCTTCGATGTCGTCGCGGATCGGGCGCACGCCCTCGAGCGGCAGTCCCGCGGGGTCGGAGAGCTCCCAGTCGAGGTAGCGGCGGCCGGGATAGACGGGGCATGCGTCGCCGCAACCCATGGTGATCACGTAGTCCGCGGCACGCACGGCCTCGTCGGTGAGGGGCTTGGGGAACTCGCCTCCCACCGACACCCCGATCTCGTCGAGCGCCGCGACGATCGTCGAGCGCATGTCGGGTGCGGGCAGCGATCCCGCCGTGCGCACGACGACGCGGTCGCCCGCGAGGTGACGCAGGATCGCGGCCGCCATCTGCGAGCGGCCGGCGTTCTGCACGCACACGAAGAGGACCTCCGGGCGATCCCTGCGCTCGCCGTGCGAGCGGGCGAGCGCCTCGAGCCTGGTGGCGGCGAACGAGGCCGTGCGCGAGGCGAGCTGCCGGGCGGGGCCGTCGCCGCGGGCGAGCAGGTCGCGGCTCTCGTGCACGTAGGCCTCGACGGTCTCGGGGCTGAACGTGCCGCGGAAGCGCAGAGCGAGGTCGGCGGCGATGCGATCCAGGTCGGGTTCGGTCGCGGGCTGGTCGGCGCCGACGAGCGTCGCGACCGAATCCGCGCGATCCGGCGCGACCGAGAACCAGGCCCGGCGCCCATCCGGCTCGCGCGTCACGATGCCCTCGGCGAGGAGCGTCTTCATGTGGTGGCTCACGGTGGGCTGACGCAGGCCCAATCGATCGGCGAGTTCGCCGACGCGGGCGCGACCGCCGGGGGCCTCCAGGAGCAGGCGCAGGATCCGGGCCCGCGTCGGGTCCGCGATCGTCGCGAGCGCCGACGCGGACGTATTCATGGATTCGAGTCTATTTCGCGCCCGCCGCGCGGGGCCCGGGCGGCGTCACCGGCCGTCACCGCGTGCCCTCCTGCAGAACCGAGGCCCGGGTTCGGGCGGACGTTCAGTCCTCGTCGTCGCCGAAGACCTCGCTCGGGGTGTCGGCGCCATCGGCCAGCGCGGCCGCGTTCACGTCGGCATCCGCGAGGGAGGCGTCGCCCGTTGGGGTGTCGGCGCCCATCGTGCCGTCGTTGCCGGTCGGCGCCGCGGCGCCGCCGAGCGTGTCGCCCGCGGAGTGCGGGCCGTCGGGCCCGTCGACGTCGGTCCGCACGTCGTCGTGGATCGTAAGGTCGTCGTCGAGGTCCTCTGCGCCGCGCATCTCCGTCGCCTCGAGGTCGGCGTCGGGAGCGTGGATCGGGCCCTGGTCGCTCGCCCCGGTCTCGGGTGCGGGGGTGCCGGCTGTGCTGTCGCTCATGCGTCCACTGTGCGGCCGACGGGTGCGCGATCCCAGGGGCTTGTCCCCGCGTGCTTCGGCGGCTAGGTCAGCGGGGCGGGGTCAGCAGCACCCGCCGGCCGACGTCGAGCACACCCCGGTCGCGGGGAGGACCAGCTCGACGCGGCCCGCCGACTCGGCGTCGCCTGCCAGCCAGGCGACGACCGAGCGCACCTGCTCGTAGCCCGTCTTCAGCAGGAACGTCGGCGCGCGACCGTAGCTCTTCATCCCCACGATGAAGAAGCCCGACTCCGGATGGGCGAGCTCGCGGTAGCCGTGGGGCGACACCGTGCCGCACGAGTGCATGTTGGGGTCGATCAGCGGCGCGAGCCGGCGCGGCGCCTCGACGATGTCATCGAGCTCGAGACGCAGCTCGCGCAGCATGTCCAGCTGCGGGCGGAAGCCGGTGGCCGCGACAACCAGGTCGGTGTCGTGGGCGGCGGCGTCGTCGCCGCGACGGCCGTGCAGGCGCACGCCGTCGCCGTGAGCCTCGACCCGCAGGATCTCGAAGCGGTCGACGACCTCGATCCGGCCGTCCGCGACGAGGCGCTCGACGCGGGATCCGAGCGCGCCGCGCCCCTCGAGCTCGTCGTCGCCGGACGACAGGCGCGCCGCCGAGGGGTTGCGGATCAGCCAGGTCACGCGCGTGCCGGGCTCGTCGTCCTGCAGCGCGGCGAGGTCGATCAACGTGTTCGCGGCCGAGTGACCCGCGCCGACGACCGTCACGTGCCTGCCCGCGAGACGCGCGCGATCGCGCTCGCGCACGTCCGGCAGCGCGCGCAGGACGCGGTCGGACACCTCGTCCCAGCCGAGCGGATCCAGGCCGCCGGAACCGAGCGGGTTCGCGTTCCCCCACGTGCCGGACGCGTCCACGACGGCGCGCGCCGTCTCGTCGACCACCGTGCCGTCGGACAGGCGCAGCCGCAGGGCGAACGGCGCCTGCGAGCGGCCCCGCGTGCGCGTGCGGTCCATCCCCTCACGCGTGACGGCGAGCACCTCGACGCCCCAGCGGACGGCCGGCGCGATCGCGTCGTGGGCCGCGAGCGGCTCGAGATACGCGGACACGATCTCGGCGCCCGCTGGCGCCCGGCCGGCGGGCGGCGCCTGCCAGCCCTTGTCCGCGAGGAGGCGTGCGGCGGCGTCGTCCACGAGGTGCTGCCATGGAGAGAACAGGCGCGTGTGGCCCCATTCGCGGATCGCGGCGCCGGGCACGTGGCCGCGCTCGTAGATCACGAACGGGATGTCGCGCTCGGCGAGGTGGGCGGCGGCGGCGAGACCGATGGGGCCCGCGCCGATGATCGCCACGGGCAGGGCGGTGAGCCGCGAGTCGGGCCGGGGCGCGGCGGCGACGGGCATGAGGTCGAGCAGAGCCATTGTTCTCTCCCGGTGTCGAAGGTCGGTGACGAGTCTGCACCCATCTATCGAAGATCGTCAATATCCATTATCTTCGATGTATGCCGACCGCGCTTCCCCTGATCCAGCCCGCCTTGTGCTGTGCGCCGCTCGTGCGCGAGCCGCTCACGGCGCGCGACGCCGACGATCTCGCGCGTCGTATGAAGGCGCTCGCCGATCCGGCCCGGCTGCGGCTGCTGTCGATCGTCGCGGCGTCCGAGGGGCACGAGGCCTGCGTGTGCGACCTGATCGAGCCGCTCGGGCTCGCGCAGCCGACCGTCTCGCACCACCTCAAGATCCTGGCCGAGGCGGGATTCCTGACGCGCAGCAAGCGCGGCACCTGGGCGTACTACGCGCTCGTGCCGGGCGCGCTCGAGCGCATCGCGGACGTGCTGCGCCCCTGATGTCAACCCGTTGAGCGGGACCGGTTCCGGCTCATAGCGTCGGGTCCATGAACGCTGGCCTTCCCGAGATCCACGAGTGGTACCCGCGCCTGTCGATCGGCGCCAAGCACGCGCTTCGCGACAGCGGAACGCTGACCGACGAGGTGCGCGACGAGATCGCCGAGATCACGGGCGCCGATGTCCCCGGTGACGCGTCGCTGAGCGACGACGATCGCGAATTCATCCGCACGCAGTCGGAACAGGTCGACTGACCTCTTGACGCGACACCGGCCGGGCTCGTCGAGCCCGGCCGGTGTCGCGCGTTCGTGCATCGCCGTGCGCGCCGGCGTTCAGCCCTTCACGCCGCCCGCGGCGACGCCCTCGATGATGTGCTTCTGCGCCACGAAGAACAGGATGATCATCGGGATCGTCGTGATGACGCTGGCCGTGATCAGGATCTCCCAGTGCCATTCGCCGCCGAAGCCGAAGTTGTCGACGAGGGCCTTGAGTCCGCGCGGGATCGTGAAGTTCGCCGAGTCGCGCAGGTAGATCAGCGCGCGCATCAGGTCGGTCCACACGGCCTGCACCTCGAACACCACGGTCACGGCGAGCGCCGGACGCGACAGCGGCAGCGCGATGCGCCAGAACACCTGCCACGGGTTGGCGCCGTCCACGCGCGCCGCGTCGAACAGATCCCGCGGCAGCGACAGCATGAACTGCCGCAGCAGGAAGATGTAGAACGCGCTGCCGAAGAGGTTGTGCGCCCACATCGGCGTCAGCGTGTTCACGGCGCCGAGCGAGTTCCAGATCAGGAACGTGGGGATCATCGTCACCGCGCCGGGCAGCATCATCGATCCCAGCACCAGCGCGAACAGCGGCCCGCGCCCGCGAAAGCGGTAGAACGCGAACGCCCACGCGACCATCGCGCTCGAGATCGTCACCGCGCCGGCGGCGAGAGCCGTCACGATGACCGTGTTGAGCAGCCACAGCCCGAGAGGGGCCTCCTGCCACACCTGCAGGTAGTTCTCGAGCGTGAACGTCTCGGGGATCAGCCGGTTGTCGAACACCTCGCCGCGCGGCTTGAACGATGCGCTCACGAGCCACACGAACGGGTAGACGAAGACGACCGCGATCAGGGTGAGCGCCGCGATCGTGACGATGCGCCCGACGCGCGTGCGCCGGCGCCGTGGCCGGGGCGCAGGCGCGCCCTGCTCGGCGACGGCGGGCGCCTCGGCGTCAGGGCGCGTGCCCGCGATCGGATCCTTGAGGGCGCTCATCGCGATCCCCCTTCGTAGTGCACGAGCCGGCGGGACACGATCGCCTGGATCGCCGTGACGATCATGATCACGACGAACAGCAGCCACGCCATCGCCGACGCATAGCCCATGTTGAGGAACTGGAAGGCCTGCTGGAACAGGTAGATGACGTAGAACAGCGCGGCGTCGTTGCCGTACGTGGTGTTGCCCGCGCCGAAGAACGCCGTGTACGCCTCGTCGAAGGTCTGCAGGCCGGCGATCGTGTTGACCACCACGATGAAGAACACGGCGGGGCTGATCATCGGCAGCGTCACGCTGAAGAACTGCCGCCACGCCCCGGCGCCGTCCAGCCGCGCCGACTCGTACAGCTCCTCCGGCACGCCGCGCAGCGCCGCGAGCAGGATCAGCACGGACGAGCCGACGGTCCACAGGCTCATGATCACGAGGCCCGGCTTCACCCACGCCGGATCCGTCGTCCAGGACGGCCCGTCGATCCCCACCCAGCCGAGGCTCGTGTTGATCAGGCCGCTCTGGCCGTTGAACAGCAGCAGGAAAAGGATGCCGACGGCGACCGGCGGTGTCATCTTCGGCAGGAAGAACACGGTGCGGAAGAAGCCGGATGCGCGCCCCGCGCGCGCGAGCAGCAGCGCGAGCGCGAGCGAGACCGCGACGTACAGCGGCACCTGCACGGCGGTGAAGAACAGGGTGTTCCCGAGCGCGGTCGACACCTTCGGGTCGGAGAACAGCTCGGCGTAGTTGTCGAAGCCCACGAACGACGGGTCGTTGATGACGTCGTAGTCGGTGAGCGACAGGTAGGCGCTGTAGATCAGCGGCCATGCCGTGAAGACCGCGAAGCCGATCAGCCACGGCGCGAGGAACAGCAGCGCGGCGCGGTTCTCGCGCGCCCCGCCACGCCGCCGGCGCGGCGCCCTGGTGGGCGCCGCGCCGGCTGAGGCGACTGTGGTCACTCTCCGTCTCCCGCGTTCTCGCTCATCTCGGCCCACGCGTCATCCAGGGCCTTCTGTGCGGTCTCCTGCGCCTGCGCGAGCGCGTCGGCCGGCTCGGCCTCGCCCGAGAGCACGGCGTTCACCGCGTCCTGCATGGCGGTCTCGAACTCCGCATCGGCGGGGCTCGCCGGCAGAGCGAACGTGTGCCCGTTCGCCTCGTACATGGCCGAGACCGCGGTGTCCCACGGCTCGCCGCCCGAGGTGACCATGCCCTCGATCAGGGCGTCGGCCTCCGCGTTGCCGGTCAGCAGGCCCGTGAACGGCTTGCCCTCCTCCTCGCGCAGGTCGAGTCGCGCCTGAGCGGCGGCCTCCCACGTGTCCACGGCGGTCATGACGCGGGCCCAACGGCAGGCGGCCTCCGGGTTCTCGGCGCCGGCGGGGATCGCCCACGCCGAGCCGGACGCGTACGCGATCGGCTCGCCCTGGCGATCCTTGACCGTGCCGAACTCGATCGGCGCATCCGGCGAGACGTCGTTGAGCACGTTGATGTACCACTGCTCCATCGGCATCGCACCGAGCACGCCCGTCGCGAACTGGTTGCCCTCGCCGAAGAAGTCCGCCGAGTCGCGGAACGCCTTCACGTCGCCGAAGCCGCCCTGCGCGTCGTAGATGCCGACGGCCCACTCGAGCGCCTCGATCGCCTTGGGGTCGTCGAGCTGGGCGGTCCTGCCGTCCTCGCTGACCAGGTCGACGCCATTGGCCTTGGCCCACAGCGGGAAGAACTCGGGCAGCTTGCTGTCGACGCCGATGACGCTGAGCTTGCCGCCGTCGGTCTTCATGAGCGCCTCGTTCGCGGCGCTCATCGCCTCCCAGTCGGAGCCGTCGACGTCGGAGAGCGAGAGCCCCGCCTCATCGAGCAGATCGGCGTTCGCCATGGTGACCTGCACCACGTTGAACTCGGGGATGCCGTACACCTGGCCATCGAGGGTGACCTGCGCCAGCGCCGACTCCACGAACATGCCGGTGTCGATGCCCTCGCCCTCGATGCAGTTCTCCAGGGGAAGGATCGCGCCGCGCGCAGCGAGGCTGCCGATCTGGTCGCGGTTGGCGTAGATGAGGTCCGGCGGATCGCCCGTCGCGGCCGCCGAGAGGAACTGCTGCAGGTCGAGCTCGCCCTCGGCCACCTGCACGTTCACGCCGTCGCCGAGCTCGGCTTCGGCAAGATCCATGCGGGTCGTGGCGACCTCGTCGACGCCGGCGAAGCCCATCACGCTGAGCTCGCCCTCGAGCTCGGCACCCGGGTCGTACTCCGCGCCGCCGTCGTCGGTGCCGCCCGTGCCGACCGCGCATCCTGCGAGGACGAGAGCCCCGCTCGCGAGTGCGGCCGCGGCCGCTGTCCGGAACCTTCTCATCACTTCACTCCTTGCTGTCATCCCTCGCCGGCATGTTTCCCCGCCGGCGATTCGTCCCCCGTCGGGACGTTAGGGGCGCCAGAAGCAGGTGGCTAGGCGCTTGACAGAACCGCTTCTCTGGAGAAGCGGTTCTCGCTGGGCGGGACTAGCGACCGCGGGCGCATGATGCAATCCCCTCCCGCTGAACGGGAGCGCGCTCGTAGCGTCGACAACGTCCGGCGGTTGGGCCGGAATCGACGCCACAAGGAGGACCGATGAGTCAGACCCATCTCGAGACGCCCGAAGACCTTGTGCGCTTCAAGCTGCGCACCGCGATGAGCATGGAGGAGGACTCGCTGGCATCGCTGCTCGAGCTGGCAGAGGCCGCCCAGACGGCGGACATCAAGAAGCTCTTCCGTCACCACGCCGACGAGACGCGCGAGCAGATCGAGAATCTGCGCAAGGTGTTCCAGCTTCTCGAGGTGCCGGAGTCGACCGCGCCGTCACCGAGCACCAAGGGCATCAACAAGCAGGCGAAGTCGCTCATCCAGCGCAGCGCGCCCGAGCTCCGCGACCAGGTGACGCTGGCTGCGGCCCTCGGCAACGAGCACTACGAGATGGCCGCGTACGAGGGGCTGATCCTCCCCGTCACCGCGCTCGGTGCGACCGACGCGCTGAAGCTGCTGCAGGACAACTGCGATCAGGAGATCCACACGAGCGAGGAGCTGTCCGATCGCCTGAAGGAGCTCGTCCTGGGCTGAGAGGGGACGACGAAGGGCCGGGTGCGCTGGAGCCCCGGCCCTTCGTAGCGCGTGCTACTCCGACTCGAGAGCCGACGTCCCGTTCGGCGTGCCGACCGGCTTGGACTCGGCGGAGCCGCGCTGGCGGAGATAGATCGAGAACGCGACCATGCATCCGACCGCGAGGAACTCCGACTGCCAGTTCTGCAGCGTCCGGTTCCAGAAATCGGGCCCGGTCACATACATCGCCCAGGTCATCGGCAGCTCGCCATGCTGTGCCGCCTCGTCGTTCGCCACGACGAGACCCGCGAGCGACTGCGCGAACCACGACAGGAGGAAGACGGTGCCCATCGCGAGCGACAGCGAGTTCGCGTAGAGCCAGAGACGGATGCCGCGGACGCGCGCCCACGCGGGGGAATCCCGGCGTGCGAACTCCCCAACGAGTTGCTCCTCGTCCGAGCCGCGGCCCTCGTCGCCGGGCTTCTTCGACTCAGGAGAGCCGCGCTGAATCAGCCAGACCGTCGCGAGGATGAAGAGGAGGAACTGGAGGAACTCCGACTGCCAGTTCTCTGCGACATCGACCAGGAACTGCGATGACGTCACGAACTCCCCGAGCGAGATCGGCGCGCGGTCGTGGCTGACGAGCAGGTCGTTGTTCTGGGCGTGTCCGACGAGCGCCTGGAAGGCCACCGTGACCAGGAACAGGCCGAGGAACAGGAGAGTCAGCGCGTTGTCCTTCAGAGTGGGCTTCATCTCACCGGCCCATCAGGGGAAGGGTGATCATCACGGCCACTCCGGCGACGACCAGCACGGCCCACGACCAGAAGGCCATGCGCATGCCGGCGGTCGCCTCGATGAGCTGATCGGGGTCGTCGGTGTTGTGCGTCTCTGCCATGAGCAGACGGTAGAACGAACCGCGCCGCAAGGCGAACCGGCCACCGCACATCCGGCACGAGTCGGTCGAACGCGCACGATCTAACGAGCGCCTCGCGAACAGTCAACCCCATTACCGGCCCCCCACGCCCGACCTAGCGTCGAGGACATAGCGGGACGAAGACAACACCAGATGGAGGAGTGACTTATGACCACCACCCTGACCGCCGAGATCGACGTCGACGCTCCGGTCGACACCGTCTATAACCAGTGGACGCAGTTCGAGTCGTTCCCCCAGTTCCTCGGCGCCGTGAAGTCCGTGCAGCAGATCGATGACGTGCGCACCCGCTGGAGCGTCAGCATCGGCGGCAAGGAGGAGGAGTTCTACGCGGACATCGTCGACCAGGTGCCCGACAGCCACGTCGCGTGGCAGAGCACGGACGGCGCGTTCCACGCCGGCCGCGTCGAGTTCGAGCCGCACGGCTCCGAGACGCGCGTGAAGCTGCGCATGGAGTGGGAGCCCGAGGGCCTCATCGAGAAGGTCGGCGCCGCACTGAACATCGACGAAGCGCAGGCCAAGATGGACCTCGAGCGCTTCAAGAAGTTCATCGAGGAGCGCGGCTCCGAGACGGGCAGCTGGCGCGGCGAGGTGCACGGCGCTCAGGAGACGTCGCCCGACCTGTGACCGGCGGCTCCGCAACGGAGAGCGTTCGAACTCCCTGAGAATCCACGGTGCCCCACGATGGCGCGACTCCGGTATCGTCGCCATCGTGGGGCGATTCATTTATGGCGCGGCGGCCGACTCCGTCGACATCGACGACAGGACGCTTGCGCACCTGCGCATCGTCGTGATGAACAAGCTCCGCCGCGGCGAGCCGTTCATGTACGACACCAAGCTGGGCGACGGCATCGGACGACGCAGCTTCTGGCTGCACCCGGCCGTTCCGCTGCAGTTCCACTTCTCGGGCGGACGTGCCCCGCGCATCAACCGGGCGTGGCTCGACGAGCTGATGAAGGCCGCGAGCGGCCCCAACGGGCTCACCGTGATGCCCGAGCCGGCGGACCCCACGCAGCAGCCCGCCGAGGACTGAGACTCCAACGCGAAATCCCCCTCACGGCTCGGCCGGAGGGGGATTTCGCTGTCAGGTCTGTGGGCTCAGGCCGCGGGAGCGGAGATCTCGGCTTCCTTCTCTTCCTTCTCGGTTTCGGCGCCGACGTGCTCCGCGACGAGGGTGATGCCGCCCAGCGCGTTCGCCGAGAGCGCCAGCTCCTCGACCCACTCCCGGTTCAGCTGAGGGGCGACGGCGTCGTCGAACTCGAAGCGCACCGGGATGGACGGGTGCATCCAGATCGTGCTGCGACCCGGGCCGTCCTCTTCGGGATGCTGCCACGACACGGTGAAGCTCTCCTGGCGGCGCAGCTTCGCCACGACCACCACCTTGAGGTGCGCGAGCGCGCGGTCGTCGATGTGGATCGGCTTGGAGTCGGTGCCGTAGTGAAGGATGCCCATGGGTCGGAGAATAGCCGCCGATCGTTGGTGCGCAAAATGACCGCGGATGCCGAAATGCTGGTGTCGCGTAAGAGGCGCTGGTGAGTGGGAGATGGCGTCCTGCAAAGCCGGATCGCTTGCGGCTCTCGCCGGATTCGCGCGGAGAGAGCGTCGCGCGACGGGCACAGCAGATCCGTAAGAGGCGCCCCTAGCCTGAGCCCATGACGTCTCAGCCGATCGACGGTGATTTCCTCGAGGACGTGCGCGATCTGCGCGATCGGCTGTCCCGCTTCCTCGCCGATTACCGCTTCGGCATGCGGGAGATCGAGACGAAGCTGTCGATCCTGCGGGACGACTTCGAGCACGCGCACGCGTACAACCCCGTCGAGCACATCTCCTGCCGGCTCAAGTCGCCCGACTCGATCGCCGAGAAGGTCGTGCGCAAGGGCATCGAGCCGGACCTGGCGACGATCCGGCGGGAGATCACGGACATCGCCGGCGTGCGCGTGACCTGCAGCTTCGTGCGGGACGTGTACCGGCTGTTCGACCTCCTCGTCGGGCAGGACGACATCACCCTGCGCGAGGTCAAGGACTACATCGCGACGCCCAAGGCCAACGGCTACAAGAGTCTCCATGCCATCGTCGAGGTTCCCGTGTTCCTCGCGCAAGGAATGGTCCGCGTGCCCGTCGAGGTGCAGCTGCGCACGATCGCGATGGACTTCTGGGCGAGCCTCGAGCACAAGATCTACTACAAGTACGACAAGCACGTGCCCGCGCGACTCACCGACACCCTCCGCGAGGCGGCACTCACCGCCGCGGAACTGGATGCGCGCATGGAGAGCCTGCACCGCGAGATCCACGGCGACCCCGTGCGTCCCGAGCCCGTTCCGCCGCTGTGGGCGCTGCCGCCCGGCGGCGGGCTCTCCCACGCCTGACCGGGGCTCCGAGTCGGCGTGTTTCCTCGCGGATCGCGCTCGGGCGCCCGCCGCGTAGGCTTTCGCGCGTGAGTGTGAACGCGCCGTACCGCGCCGACATCGTCGGCTCCTTCCTGCGTCCCGAGGCCCTCAAGGTCGCACGGGCCGCGTTCGCCGACGGCGACCTCGACGCCGCGGCACTGCGCGAGACCGAGGATCACCAGATCGCGGACCTCGTGCGCAAGCAGGCCGAGAACGGGCTGGCCCTGGCGACGGATGGCGAGTTCCGCCGATCCTGGTGGCACTTCGACTTCTTCGACGGGCTCGACGGCGTCTCGATCATCGACACGGACCACGGTCTGCCGTTCCAGGGCGTGCAGACGCGCCAGAAGGCCGTGCAGGTGAACGGTCGGATCGGCTTCGACGCCCACCCGCACGTGGAGCACGCCGCTTCGCTGCTGCCGCTGGCCGAAGCCGCGGGTGTGCAGGCGAAGGCGTCGATCCCCTCGCCGACCGTGCTCGACTTCCGCGTGGAGCCGCAGAACATCGTCGGCGGCTACGGCGGACGCGACGAGTACGTCGACGATCTCGTCGAGGCGTACCGCGCCGCCGTACGCGCGTACTACGACGCGGGCATCCGCTACCTGCAGTTCGACGACACCGCGTGGGCGTACCTGTGCAGCGACGTCGAGCTCGAGCGCGCGCGGACCGAGCGTGGCATCGACACCGACCGGCTGGGGGAGCGGTACGCGTCGATCCTCAACCGGGTGCTGGAGGGCAAGCCTGACGACCTCACGGTGACGACGCACATCTGCCGCGGCAACTTCCGCTCCACCTGGATCTCCTCGGGCGGCTACGAGCCGATCGCCGAGCAGCTGTTCGGCGTCGCCTACGACGGCTTCTTCCTCGAGTTCGACGACGAGCGCTCGGGGGCTTCGAGCCGCTGCGGTTCCTGCCGAAGGGTGACCAGACCGTCGTCCTCGGCCTCATCACGACCAAGCGCGGCGCGCTCGAGGACATCGGCGCGGTCACGCGCCGCATCGACGAGGCCGCGACGTTCGCGCCGCTCGAGCAGCTCGCCCTCAGCCCGCAGTGCGGCTTCGCCTCGACCGAGGAGGGCAACGTGCTCACCGAGGACGAGCAGTGGGCGAAGATCCGCGAGGTCGTGCAGATCGCCGACGAGGTCTGGAAGTAGAGCCGCCCGCCGCTCGTTGAGCGACGAGCGAAGCGAGGAGCCGAAAAGGTCCGGACGTCCCGCGGCATGTCGCCGCCTGGAGGTCCGGACCGTTTCGACTCGCTTCGCTCGCTCAACGAACAAGTCCGTCAGCGGATCTTCGTCTTGTAGATCGCGATCGCCCCGACGTAGGCGACGATCAGGATCCCGACCATCCAGGCGAGCGCGATCCAGATCTCGCCGCCGACGGGCTGCTGCGCGAACAGCGCGCGGATGGTGTCGACGATCGAGGTGACCGGCTGGTTCTCGGCGAACCACGCCACGGGCCCCGGCATCGAGCCGGTCGGCGCGAACGCCGAGCTGATGAACGGCAGGAAGATCAGCGGGTAGCTGAACGCGCTCGCGCCGTCGACCGTCTTGGCCGTCAGGCCGGCGACCACCGCGATCCACGTCAGCGCGAGCGTGAACAGGGCGAGCATGCCCAGCACGCCGAGCCACGCGAGCGGGCTCGCGCCCGTCCGGAATCCCATCAGCAGTGCGACGCCGATGACGAGGGCGACCGACACCAGGTTCGCCACGACCGAGGTGAGCACGTGTGCCCACAGCACGCTCGATCGCGCGATCGGCATCGACTGGAACCGCTCGAACAGCCCGCCCTGCATGTCGAGGAAGAGCCGGTACGCCGTGTAGGCGATGCCCGAGGCGACCGTGATCAGCAGGATGCCCGGGAGCATGTAGTCGATGTACGACTGGTCGGTGCCGATGTCGATCGCGCCGCCGAAGACCCAGACGAACAGCAGCATCAGGGCGATCGGCGTGACGGCGGTCGTGATGATCGTGTCGGGACTGCGCAGGATGTGTCGCAGGGAGCGTCCGGTCAGGACGCTCGTGTCCGCGAGGACGTGGGTGGTCATCGGTCTGCCTTTCCGGTGGTGGCTTCTTCTGGTTCGGGCTCGCCGACGACGGCCATGAAGACGTCCTCGAGCGACGGCTCCTTGGGCACGAGGACCGGCTCCCCGCCGGCCGGCAGCAGGCTCTTCAGCTCGGCGAGCGTGCCGTTCTGGATGATCGTTCCCCTGTGCAGGATGGCGATCCGGTCGGCGAGCTGCTCGGCCTCGTCGAGGTACTGCGTCGTGAGCAGCACGGTCGTGCCGCCCTGGGCGAGCTGCTTGACCGTGTCCCACACCTCGATGCGCGCCTGGGGGTCGAGCCCGGTCGTGGGCTCGTCCAGGAAGATGATCGACGGCTCGCCGATCAGGCTCATCGCGATATCGAGGCGGCGCCGCATGCCACCCGAGTAGGTTCCGGCCCTGCGCCCGCCCGCCTCGGTGAGCGAGAACCGCGCGAGCAGATCGTCGGCCACGGCGTCGGGGTCCTCGAGGTGGCGCAGCTGGGCGATCAGCACGAGGTTCTCGCGGCCGCTCAGCACCTCGTCGACCGCGGCGAACTGCCCGGTGAGGCTGATCGACTCCCGCACCCGCTGCGGCTGCGCGGCGACGTCGTGACCGTTGACCACGGCCGTGCCGGCGTCCGCGCCGAGCAGCGTCGACAGGATGCGCACGAGCGTGGTCTTGCCGGCGCCGTTGGAGCCGAGGAGGGCGAAGATGCTGCCGGGCTGCACGTCGAAGTCGACGCCCCGCAGCACCTGCAGGTCCTTGAAGGACTTCTGGATGCCGCGAACCCGGATCGCGGGTTCGCGCGTGGTGGTGGTCATCGCTCCTGCTCCTTCTCCGCGTCCTCGATCGCCTTCGCCAGGCGGGAACGCTCCTTGTCGATCCAGCGCTGCCCGCCGTAGGCGAGCGTGAAGGTCTCGGCGAAGTCGACGGGGTCGTCCCCGACGATGTCGCGCACCGGCGTGCCGTCGACGGCCGCGCGCTCCCACAGGTCGATGAGGTCTGCGAACATCTGCGTGAGGGTGTCGCCGTCCGTGACGCCGCCCTGGTACATGAAGTACCGGTGCATCGCCTTCGCCGCGGCCTTGTAGGGCTCCGGGAGGGCGTCCATGCGGGCGACGGTCTGCTTGTACTGCTTCTTCTGCTCGAGCGATCCGGTGAGGATCTCGTACCACTTGGCCATGATGTGTTCCTTCTCCTGGGTCAGTCGTTGCGGGTGGGGTGGGGGAGCTGGTCGATGCGCTGCGCGAGGGTGTTCCACGTGTCCCAGAACTCCGCGAGCTGGGCGCGGCCCTGGTCGTTGAGCGAGAACACCTTGCGGGGCGGGCCCTTCTCGGACGGCACCTTCTCGACGCCGACCAGGCCCCTCTGCTCGATGCGCACGAGGAGGGCGTAGATGGTGCCCTCCGCGATGTCGGCGAATCCGCGGTCGCGTAGCTCCGCCGTGATCTCGTAGCCGTAGGCCGATCGCTCGGCCAGAATCGCGAGGACGATGCCCTCGAGAGTGCCCTTGAGCATCTCGGTCATCTGATTTCCCATGGCGATCGCCTCCTCTCTACTCAGTGTTGATGACTACTGGTAGAAAGTAACACTGAGTACCACTACTTGGCAACACTGAGTACCGAGATTCTTCTCCCGCCGTGTTCGCCGACCTGCGCGGCGTAGCGTGGACCGTGTGAGCGACGACGTCGAGAGCCTGTTCGCGGGTGCGCGGGCGCGCCTGGCGGCGGCGCCGCGGGAGGCGCTGGGCGAGATCGCCGAGCCCGGCCGGATCCGCGCTCTCCTCGGAGCCGGCCCCCGGATCGTGCGCGTCGGGTCCGCATGGCGCGTCGGCGTCCTGCTCATCGACGATGCCGCCGTGTTCGAGGAGGGCGAGGTGCTGCGGGCGGCCGACCCCGGGCGCCGCGGCTATGCCGCCGAGTCGGCGCGCCGGCGGGCCGAGCTGCGCGCCATGGCGCTGCGCGGCGGCTTCGCGGAGGGCGAGACCGTCCACATCGGCTGGCGCCGGCTCGACCTCGATGCGCTCGCCGCGGGCGCATCCTCGGGGCCGCTCACCTGGGACGGCGACCGTCTCGCGATCCGGTGGACACCGGCCGGTGCGCTGATGCCGCTGTCGGCCTACCTCTCCGAGCGCATCTCCCTGCTGCTCGAGCCGCCCGCCGGGGCGTGAGGCGCGCCGCCGGGGGTGGCTCGGCAAGCGTGTGTCGCGCGAAAGGGTGTGGCCCGAGCGCCTTGTAGGCGTGCGCGCGGTGCACACGCCGCACTTTCGTGCGGTGCGTGATCGCGCGCTGAGGCAAAGGTGCGGCTTGAGCACCGTTCTCGGGATCGGATGGTGCGCTCGCCGCCCCTTTTCGTGGTCGCGGGGCTGTGGAGAGAGCGCACGCCGCATCGCCGGGATCGGACAGGGTGGCGGGGTGGAAAAGAGGGCGCTGCCGGACGAACTGGGCACGGAGTTCTCCGTCTCGCGCGCCCGAGAGAGCGGGGTGGGGCGGGGACGCCTGCGGTCGTCGGACCTCGAATCGTCCTTCCGAGGAGCTCGACGCAGGAAGGCGGCGGATCCGGTTCCGATCGACCGCGATGAACCGGAAGCCGCGGAAGAGCGGGAGCGGGTGCTCCGTCTCGCACGCGAATATGCGCAGGTGATGACGCCCCACGCGTTCTTCGCGGGGATCACGTCGGCCGTGATCCAGAGGATTCCGCTGCCCAGAGGGCAGCACTCCACGCCTGCGGCCGCCGACGCGCCGCTCACCGCGCCGCTCGAGCTGCGGCCGCTCGTGGTCGGGGTGCACAAGCCGCGGACACCGGTGCGGCGGCCGGGCATCCGCGGCGTGCGGATCGATCCGGTGCTCGCGCCGCTCGCGGTCTCCGACGGGTTGCGCGTGGTGAGCGGCCCGGCGACCTGGGCGTCGCTCGGCGCCGAGCTGACCGAACGCGACCTCGTCGTCGCGGCCGATCACCTGATCCGGATCCCGCGTCATCCGGGCGGGTTCAAGAAGGCGGAGCGCCGCGCATACGCGACGCGGGAGGAGCTGGCGGCGGCGATCGGCCAGCGGTGCGGGGCCGCTCGGCTGCGCGCCGCGCTCGCCCGCGCGCGAACCGGATCCTCGTCGCCGAGGGAGACGCTCCTGCGCCTGATCCTCGTCGACGGCGGTCTTCCCGAGCCGCTCCTCGACCACGACGTGCTCGACGCCGGCATGTGGATGGCGACGTTGGATCTCGCCTACCCCGAACGGAAGCTCGGGATCGAGTACGACGGATCGCAGCACCGCGCGCAGACTCAGTTCGAGAAGGACGTGCGCCGTCTCGAGCGCCTGGCCGATGCGGGCTGGACGATCCTGCGCTTCACGGCGCGCGACCTTCGCGGACCGGAGAGCGCCATCTTGCAGCGGGTTGCGCGGGCGCGAATGCGTCTGAGCGAATAGGTTGCGCGACGCGCAATGGTGCGGCGTCTGCACACTTCGGCCGCGTGTCAGGTGCGCTCGGCGCTCCATTGCGCGCCGGTGTGCGGCTCAGCTGCGCGAGGAGTTCGACGTGCGGCCGCGCACGATGCCGACGAACGCATCGACGTCGGACGTTGTGCGGTCGGCGTGCCACGCGAGCGCGACCGTGGAGGTCGGGGCGTCGCGCAGCGGGCGATGGGCGATGTCGCGGCGCTGGTGGACGCGCGCGAGCGACATCGGCACGATGACGACGCCCACGCCGGCGGCGACCGTCGCGATGGCGTCGGCCGTCGTCTCCGGCGGGTCGAAGCGCGGCGCCACGGTGTTCGGCACGGCGACCGGCCCGAGCACGTCGTCACGGGGGACGATCAGGACCTCGCCGGCAAGGTCGTCCGCTTCCAGCTCGTCGGCCGCGGTCAGCGCGGAGTCGATCGACGTGACGACCACCGCGGTCTCGTCGTAGAGGCGGATCACGTGCAGATCGTCTGTGTCGATGGGCAGCCGGATGAGCGCGGCGTCGACGTCGCCGGACAGGATGGCGTCCCGCTGCGTCGCGACCTCGAGCGGCACGAGCTCGAGCTCGACGTGCGGCAGACGCTCGCGCCAGCGGTCGATCCACTTGCCGGGCGTGGCGCCGGGGATCGCGCCGAGCCGGAAGGTGCGCGGCTCCTCCGGCGCGGGCGCCGCCTCGCGCGGCGCGCGATCGCGGCGCGCGGCTGCCGGACGTCCGCCGGTCTTAGCGCGCCCGCCCCGCGCGGGACCGCCGGGACGTCGTCCCCCGCCACGTCCGGACTGAGCCATGGCGCCAGACTATTACGCGCCCCTGTCGCCGCATCGTGAGCGGCGCCGTCTGGCGCCGTGCGTGCACGGGCCGCCTTCCCGCGCGGGATACGGTTGAAGTCGAGTTCCCCGGCGGATCACGGGCACCGGATGCCCCCGCCGACAGCGGCAAGGAGACAGTGTGAGCGACAGCCTCGAGCCTCAGGACCGACCGCGGATCTCCGCGGTCACGAACGAGGACGGCACGGGTCAGGTGACGGTGGACGGCACCGTCCACCCCGTCAAGGCCCGCGACGCGGCCGGAGCGCGCAAGGCGGTGCTGACGACCGTCGTGCTCGTCGCGCAGGAGTACGGCCGCCCCGTGAAGGTCGCCGCCAGCGGCAGCGACGGAGTGCGGCAGCTCGTGGTGTCGCCCGACGGCACCGTCGAAGAGGCGATCGAGCCGGTCGAGCAGCCCGAGGCCACGGCACCTGCGAGCCCGGCCGTGCCCGTGCCCGCGACGCCGGATGACGCGCCCGCGCCGGCGCCCGCGGCGCCTGCTCCCGCGGCCCCTGCGCCCGCGGCCGAGGCGCCTGCCGATCCGGCGCCCGTGCCCGAGATCGTGACGAGCGTCCCGAAGGCGGCGCCCGTGGCCGCAGCTCCCTCACCCGGTGAGCCGGACGCCGCGCCGGCAGCACCGGTGGCCGCCGCGGCTCCCGTCGCCGCCGCGCCGGTCACTGCCGCGCCCGTGACCCCCGCTGCCGCTCCCGCTGCGTCCCGCGCCTCGGCGGGCCCCTCTCCCGAGTCGGCGGATCAGGCGCTCACGCGCCGCGAGGCGCGCCTGCTCACGGCGCGCGACTTCGCCGAGTCGGCGAAGCCCGTCGGCCACGTCGCGGCGACGGAGGGCTTCCGCGGCGGCCTGAACAAGCTCGGCTTCCATCTCAAGCCCGGCAAGGCCGAGCAGGCCAAGCGCGACCGGCGCGAGACCGTGCAGCAGGCGTTCTCGGGCCGCAAGACCATCGCGGTGATCGGCGAGAAGGGCGGCGTCGGCAAGACCACCACGACGTACCTGCTCGGCGCGACGCTCGGCCGCGTGCGCGGCGGCAGCGTGCTCGCGTGGGACAACAACGAGTACAAGGGCACGCTCGGCATCCGCTCGCTGCCCTCGCCCGCGCACGACCACACCGCGATCGACCTGCTCGGTCACGTGCACGCGGTCGGCACGGGAGAGCTCAGCTCGGCCGACCTGATCGACTTCGTGCGCGCGCAGGGCGAGAACAAGTTCGACGTGCTCGCGTCGCAGAGCCTCGACGGCGACAGCGACGTGATCGACGCGGAGGCGTTCGAGCAGCTGCACGAGACGCTCAGCCGCTCGTACCGCGTGATCATCGTCGACACCGGCAACAACTCGAAGGCGGGAACGTGGCAGTCGGCCGTCGAGGCCGCCGACGTGCTGGTGCTCACGACGATCGTCAAGGAGGACAGCGCCCGCACGCTCGCCTCCATGGCCGACACGCTGGTCGCGCACGGTCACGAGGCGAAGCTGCGCAACGCGGTCACGGTCATGAGCCACCCGTCGCCGACGAGCTACCCGGATCTCGAGCGCCGCCTCACGAACCACATGGGTCAGCTCACGCGGCAGGTCGTGTCGGTCCCGTTCGACCCGGCCCTCGACCGGGGCGACGTCATCGACTACGACGCGCTGTCGGACGACTCGCGCGAGGCCTGGCTCGAGGTCACGGCCGCGGTCGCGGCCGGCTTGCGCTGATCCGCCCGCGTCCGCGTAGGTCCGGGTCACCGCGCCCGCCTGCGCGAAGCGCTACGCGGCGAGGTGCAGACCGCGCCCGTCCGTGACGACCGTACCGCCCTCCGGGATCGCCTCGTCGTCGCCGATCTTGGCGTTCTTGGCGACGCGTGCCCCGGCTCCTACGCGCGTGCGCACGCCGATGTGGGCGCGAGCCCCGACGGCGGCCTTCGGGCCGATGTGCGCGTTCGCGTCGATGTAGGCGCCCGGTCCGATCAGGGCTTCGGATTCGATCCAGGCTCCGGACGCCACCGTCGCCCCGGCCGCGACCTGCGCGCCCGGTTCGATGTATGCGCCCGCCTCCACGCGCGCGTCCGGGTGCACCTTCGCTCCATGCGCGACGAGGCCGCGCCCGTTCACGTGCTTGCGGTAGCGCAGCGTCTCACCGTGATCGTTCTCGATGTCGACGTAGTTCTTACCCACGATGCCTTTCCGCGGCCCCGGTTGAGGCCGGACATCAGAGACAACGACGGGCCCCGTCGTGCTATTCCCGTGGTAGGGCCATCACATTTCGCGCGTGTTTCGGATCCCGGTGAGCAGAGTGCTTCAGGATGGGCGCATCCGGTTCGCGTATCGTCGAGGGGTGACGAACGAGATCGATGCCCGCTCCCTTGTCTTCGACTGGGAGCAGACCCGCCACAGTGTGGCCGAGGACGTGCAGGGCATCGTGATCGGCACGGTCGTGGCCGCGCTCGGGCTGTACCTGCTCAAGTCCGCCGGTGCGGTCACGGGCGGCACGGCCGGCCTCGCGCTGCTGCTCGACCAGGCCACCGATCTGCCCTTCTGGCTGATCTTCGCCCTCGTGAACTTCCCGTTCGCGATCCTGGCGCTGTGGAAGAAGGGCGTGCGCTTCACGATCCTGACGTGCATCTGCATCGCCGCCGTCGCGGGACTGTCGGTCGCGTACGCGTACCTGATGCCCATGACCGGACTCGATCCGATCTTCGGCGTCTTCGCGGGGAACCTGCTCGCGGGCGTCGGCCTGCTGATCCTGTTCCGGCACGGGGCGAGCGTCGGCGGCGTGAACATCATCGCGCTCCTGCTGCAGGAGAAGACGGGCTTCCGCGCCGGGTGGACCCAGATGACGCTCGACGTGATCGTCGTGCTGTCGTCGCTGCTCGTGCTGCCGTGGCCGACCGTGGTCCTCAGCGCGCTCGGCGCCGTCGTGATGAGCGTCGTGCTCGCGATGAACCACCGCGAGGGCCGCTACATCGGTCGCTGAGCCGGATCAGTCGGCGGGCTGGCAGCGCGGGCACCAGTACACGACCCGCAGCTTCGTCGGATCGGCGCCGAGCTCGGAGCGCAGGATGAGCGCGCCGCAGCGCCGGCACGGGCGGCGCTCCCGGCCGTACACCCAGCGCTCCCGGCCGGGTCGGCTGTCCCCCGTGAAGACGCGGACCGGCAGCTCGACGTTGCGGCGGATCGTGCGGACCCCGAGATCGAGCAGCGCCGGCACGTCGACCTCCGTCGCGGGGCGCTCGGGATGGATGCCGCGCAGGAACAGCAGCTCGCTCGCGTAGACGTTGCCGAATCCGGCGACGTGACGCTGGTCCAGGATCGCGACGTGGATCGCACGCTGGTCGGCCGACAGGCGGCGCGCGGCCTCCTCGGCGTCCCAGTCGGGACCGAGCGGATCGGGGCCGAGGTGACCCACCACCCGCTCCTCCTCCCGCGTCGGCAGCACCTCGACCATCGCGAGCTCGAAGCCGACGGTCTCCCACTGCCGCGTGCCGACGATCGCGCGCGCCTTGTACGCGGGCTTGCGCCAGCGGATGGGCCTGCCGTCCGCCGCCGTGCGGTACGTGTGCCACTCGCCCTCCATCTTCAGGTGCGAGTGGAGCGTCAGCGAGTCGGGTGCGGATGCGGTCGCGCCGAGGGGTGCGAACCGGTGCAGCAGGTGCTTGCCGCGCGCCACGACCTCGCGCACCGCCTGACCGCGCACGTCGGCGTTCGCGCTGCCGGGCACGCGGATCTCGAACCGCGTGACCTCGTGGCCCGCGAGCGCGGCGTGCAGCCGCCGCGCCGCGCGGTGGACGGTGTCGCCCTCAGGCACGACGACCGCCGACCGCCGCGGTGGCCGCCGTGACCTTGCGCAGCGTCAGCCCCTTCGTCGACTCCACGAAGCCGGCCTCGCGCAACGCGCGGCCGACGGCCGTGCCGTACACGAACTCGCCGTTGACCTGTTCCACCGTCAGGGTCTCGAGGCGCCGGTCGCGGGCCGTGCGGGCGAGGTCGGCCGCCGCCGCGGCGAGCACCTGCTCGTCGTCCGTGAACGCGAGCGCCGTGCGGCCGCCTCGCTCGAGGTAGAGCACGAGCGCGCCGTCGACGAGCACGACGAGGCCGCCGGCCTTGCGTCCGGGGCGGTGCTTGACGGCGTCCAGCGCGGGCCACGGCAGCGCGGCGCCGTACGGGTTGGCCGGATCCGTCGCCGCCAGCGTCGCCGCGCGCAGGGGAGCGGGATCGGGCAGCCCGGAGAACTGCCGCAGCCGGTCGATCGTCGGCGACGTCGCGAACTGCGCGGCGCCGAGCTTCTCGATCAGGTAGCCGCGGCGGCAGTGTCCCGCCTGTTCGAGGCTCGCCAGCACCCGGTAGGCCTGCGCGAAGCCGCCGGGAACGCCCTCGTTCTGCACGGCGCCGCGCGTCACGACGCCGTAGCGATCGAGCAGCAGCGACGCGGTGGTGGCGTGGCGCACGGCCGCGTCGGGCTCCGGATCGGGCAGCAGCGACCAGCGCCCGCCCGATGCCTGCGGCCGCGAGGGCGGTGACGCGGTGCCGCCGAAGCTCGGGCGGGACAGGGCCGCGCCGCGGTAGAGCCGGGCGCGGGGCGTGCGCCGCGCGGCGCGATGCGCCTGCGATCCGGCCCCGAGCAGCGATCGGATCGGCGCGAACGTGTCGTTCGTGACGCGGCCGGCCCACACGAGGTTCCACAGCGCCTCGACCGTGCCGATCTCGGTTTCGCCCTGTGCCAGCTCCCTCAGCTGCGCGGCGAAGTAGGCGCCGCCTCCCGCGAGGGCGCGGATCAGCCGCGACTCGAGCGAGTCGGGCGCGATCTCGATGTCGGACGGCGGGATGGTGAGCGGCGCGGCGTCGGCGGGGTGGAGCGCAATCCAGCCGTCGCGGCCCGGAAGGGATCCGTGGCCCGACCAGACGACCTCGCCGGTGGCGGTGAGCTCGTCGAGCATGCCGGGCGTGTAGTCGCGCACACGGGAGGGCAGCACGAGCGACTCCCAGGCGCTCGCGGGGATTGGCACGCCGGCGAGCTGGTCGATCGCCGCCAGCACGCCGTCGATGCCCTCGAGCGGCCGGGTGACGTGCTGCCAGTCGGGCAGGAACCGCGCATAGGCGTCGGGTGAGACGGGCTCGACGCTGCCGCGCAGGGCAGCAAGCGAGCGCATCCGGATCCGCCGCAGGGCCTCGGCGTCGCACCATTCGGGCTCATCCGAGACGCCGGCGTCCGCGAGGAAGAAGCCGCTGACGAGGCGGCCCTGCCCCTCGAGACGCTGCAGCGCGTGCCGCGCCACGGCGGGACCGATGCCGAGGCGCTCCGCCACCGCCGCCGTGGTGAACGGCCCGTGCGTGCGCGCGTAGCGCGAGACGACGTCGCCCAGCGGATCGGGCAGCGGCTCCAGGAACGCGACCGGCACGCCCACGGGCAGCGCCACGCCCAGCGCGTCCCGCAGGCGCCCGGCGTCCTCGATCGCGGCGTACCGGTCGGATCCGGCGATCGAGACGCGGATCGCGCGGCGCGTCGTGACGAGGGCCTCGAGGTGCTCCGCGGCGTCCGCGAGCTCCCGGGGGCCGATCGCGCCGTCGGCTCGCTCGTCGTCCGGAGCGCCTTGACCGGTCGGCGCGTCCGCGGGCTCGAGCCGCGCGGCGACCTCGTCGACCGGGAGCGGGCCCAGCACGCGCAGCAGATCGGCGACGCCCTCGACGCCGCGCGCGCGGCGATCCGGCGCGAGGCGCTGCGCCTCGGCCTCGAACTGGGAGATGACGTCGGGATCGAGCAGCTCGCGCATCTCGACCTTGCCGAGCAACTCGGACAGCAGCGACGGATCCACCGACAGCGCGGCCGCTCGCCGCTCGGCGAGCGGCGAGTCGCCCTCGTACATGAAGGCGCCGACGTAGCCGAACAGCAGGTCGCGCGCGTAGGGCGACGGCTGGCCGGGCTCGGTCTCGACGAGCCGGATCCGCCGCTCGCCGATGCTCCGCACGACGCGCAGCAGCGCGGGGAGGTCGTAGACGTCCTGCAGCACTTCGCGCAGCGTCTCGAGGATGATCGGGAACGTCGGATGGCGGCGCGCGACCTCGAGCAGCTGGGCCGACCGCTGACGCTGCTGCCACAGCGGGCTGCGCTTGCCGGGGTTCTGCCGGGGCATCAGCAGGGCGCGGGCGGCGCATTCGCGGAACCGCGAGGCGAACAGCGCGGATCCGCCGACCTCATCCGTGACGATGCGCTCCAGCTCGTCGGGATCGAACACGAACAGCTCGGCGCCGGGAGGTTCGGACTCGGCGTCGGGGATGCGGGCGATGATGCCGTCGTCGCTCGCGACGGCCGACCCCTCGACGCCCAGGCGCTCGCGGATGCGCGCGTTCACCGCGAGTGCCCACGGCGCATGCACGTGCATGCCGTACGGGGAATGCAGGATGATCCGCCAGTCGCCGACCTCGTCCCGACCGCGCTCGACGGTCAGGGAGCGGTCGGTCGGCAGCGTGCCGGTCGCCTCCTTCTGCTCGGCGAGATAGCCGAGCAGGTTCTGCCGCGCGAACTCGTCGAGTCCGGCGTCGATCAGCCGCCGCTCCGCGTCGCCGGGCGCGACGGAGCTGAGCTCCCGCGCGAAGCGCCCGAGCGCCTCGCCCAACTCGGCCGGGCGGCCGAGCCCGTCGCCGTGCCAGAACGGCACCTTGCCCGGCTGCCCGAAGGCGGGCACGACGTTGACGCGATCGTGCGTGATCTCGACGATCTTCCAGCTCGTGGTGCCGAGCGTGAACACGTCGTTCACCCGCGACTCGTAGACCATCTCCTCGTCGAGCTCGCCCACGCGCGCGTTGCGGGTCTCGCCCGCGATGAAGACGCCGAACAGCCCGCGATCGGGGATCGTGCCGCCGCTCGTGACCGCCAGCCGCTGCGCGCCGGGGCGGCCCTCGATCGTTCCGGCGTCGCGGTCCCACACGAGGCGCGGCCGCAGCTCGGCGAACTCGTCGGACGGATAGCGTCCCGCGAGCAGGTCGAGCGTCGCCTCGAACGCGCTGCGCGGCAGCGACCGGAACGGCGCGCTGCGCCGCACGGTCTCGAACCACTGCTCGACCTCGATCGAGCCGAGCGCCGTGGCGGCGACCGTCTGCTGGGCGAGGATGTCGAGCGGGTTCTGCGGCACCGCGATCGCCTCGATCTGCCCCGCGAGCATGCGCTCGGTCACGATCGCGGTGTGCAGGACGTCGCTGCGGTGCTTGGGGAACAGCGCTGCGCGCGAGATCTCGCCGACCTGGTGGCCGGCGCGCCCGACGCGCTGCAGCCCGCTGGCCGCGCTGGGCGGCGCCTCGACCTGGATCACGAGGTCGACCGCGCCCATGTCGATGCCGAGCTCGAGGCTGCTCGTCGCGACCACGCAGCGCAGCTCGCCCGACTTCAGCTGCTCCTCGACGATCGCGCGCTGCTCCTTCGACACCGATCCGTGGTGCGCCTTCGCCAGCACCCTATCCGTCCCGTCCTTGGATGCCCGGTGGTTGAGCGACGGAGCGTCAGCGACGGAGCCGAAACCCGCCATCATCGCCGCCGGCACGGCGGGATCCGGCAGATCGAGTCCGAGCCGTTCGCTGTAGATCTCGTTCAGCCGCGCGGTCAGCCGCTCGGCGAGCCGGCGAGAGTTCGAGAACACGATCGTCGAGCGGGCCGACAGGATTCGATCGACGATCGCCTCCTCGACGTGCGGCCAGATCGATCCGGTCATCTCCGTCTGCTCGGGAAGGGCCCCCGACGCCGAGGCTCCGCGCGCCGCGGATGCGGCGTGTGGAGAAGCGTCCGGGGAGAACCACTCGCCGTCGTCGCCGCTCTCGGCCGCGGGGGCCGCTCCCGCCGCGGGCGGCGGGTTCTGCATATCGGCGATGGGCACCGTCACGTTCAGCTCGAACGTCTTCGAGGCGCGGGGCGCGACGATGTCGACGGGGGCGGTGCCGCCCAGGAACCGCGCCACCTCGTCGATCGGCCGCACGGTCGCCGACAGGCCGATGCGCTGCGCGGGCCGCTCGAGCAGGTCGTCGAGCCGCTCGAGGCTGACGGCGAGGTGCGCGCCGCGCTTGGTCGCGGCCACGGCGTGCACCTCGTCGACGATGACCGTGTGCACCTCGCGCAGGGTCTCGCGCGCCTGGCTCGTGAGCATCAGGTACAGCGACTCCGGCGTCGTGATCAGGATGTCCGGCGGCTGGCGCACGAGCCGCTGGCGGTCGCTCGAGGGGGTGTCGCCCGATCGCACGCCCACGCTCACGTCGGGTGCGGGCTCGCCGAGGCGGCGGGCGGCCTGCGAGATGCCGACGAGCGGCGAGCGCAGGTTGCGCTCGACGTCGACGCCGAGCGCCTTCAGCGGCGAGATGTACAGGATGCGCGTGCGCTGCGTCTTCGGATCGGTCTCGCGGATCTGCTTCTCGCGCAGCACGCGGTCGATCCCCCAGAGGAAGGCCGACAGCGTCTTGCCCGATCCGGTCGGCGCCACGACGAGCGCGTGGCGGCCCTGCGAGATCGCATCCCATGCGCCGGCCTGCGCATCGGTCGGCGCCTTGAAGGCGCCGCGGAACCACTCCCGCGTCGCGGGCGCGAACCGGTCGAGCACGTCCACTCGGTCCTCCTCACGCGGGTCCACCCCACCATCCTGCCTCGCGGCACCGACATCGGGCGGGGGCTGGACAGGGCGAACTCCGTCCCGCGGGGGAGGTGCCGCGCGGGCGAGGTGCGTACCGTCGGGCCCATGAGCGCTCAGAAGCCCTCGGAATGGAACTGGCCCCTCGGCATCGCCTTCGGGATCGTGTTCGGTCTGGCGCTGGGGAATCCTGCCTTCGGCTTGGCCTTCGCCATCATCTTCGCGATCGTGTTCGCCGAGAAGCCCAAGCCCGGGCCGACCTCCGACGACCGGGGAGTGACCGGCGAAGACGGATCCGGCGATCAGCCCCGCTGATCCACCTGCTTCTCGAGGAACACGCGCACGTCCGCGAGCTCCTGCTCGTGGACCGCGTGACGCAGATCCGGATAGATGCGGCCGACGAGGTCGCTGTGGCCGGGCAGCCAGTCGGTCGTGTGCAGCACGAGCTGGCCGGGGATGACGTCGTCCAGCACGCCGCGTCCCCAGAACACGGGCGGGCGTCGCTCGGCGAGCTCGGCGTCGCGTGGCAGCTCGCCCGGCGTCGCGTAGCCCGAGAGGTTGACGACGAAGGAGAAGCGCTCGGGATCCAGCCGCAGGGCCTGCAGCGCCACCGCGCCTCCCTGCGAGAAGCCGAGCAGCCCGATGCTCGTCGCCTCGGACGCGACGGCGTCGAGCCACGTCAGCAGCGAGGCGGCCGCGCGCGTGACGTGCGCCGCGTCGCGGCTTCCGAGGCCCTCGATCGGATACCAGGATCGACCGGGCGTCGGAAACGGCGGCTCGAGCGGCGCGCGCACGGCCGCGACCGCGAACTCGGCCGGCAGGTGCGGCGTCAGGGCGAACAGATCGCGCTCGTCGGCGCCGTAGCCGTGCAGCAGCACGAGCAGCGGACGGCCCGCCGGTTCTTGCGACCAGAGCACCGCGGCGTCGTCGAGGATCGGGGTCTCAGGCACCCGTCCATCCTGCCGCGGGGCGCCGACGTTCCTCCAGAGGGCAGAGGGATCCCATCCGCTGCGGGTATACAGGATGCATGGCCGTACGCACTCCCGACCCCGATCCCGACGACCAGCCCTCCGACGACGCGGACTTCTCCGCGGTCGGCGCGGCCGGCTTCGGCGGCGTGCCCGGCGGCGGCGCGAACCCCGCCTGGCTGACCGACATCGAGCTCGCGGAGATCCGCCGCCGCATGCCGATGCTGTACGTCGAGGCGGTGCCGGTGCGCACCGACGGCACGGGCGCCGTGACGCAGGTGGGCATCCTGCTGCGCGCGACGCCGATCGGCGAGATCACCCGCACGATCGTCTCGGGCCGGGTGCGCTACGGCGAGACCGTGCGCGACGCGCTGTTCCGGCACCTCGAGAACGACCTCGGCCCCATGGCCTTCCCGCTGCTGCCGCCGTCGCCCGTGCCGTTCACGGTCGCCGAGTACTTCCCCATCCCCGGCGTCAGCCCGTACCACGACGACCGCCAGCACGCCGTGTCGCTCGCCTTCGTCGTGCCGGTCACGGGAACGTGCGAGCCCCGGCAGGACGCCCTCGAGGTCACCTGGATGACGCCCGAGGAGGCGTCGTCCGAGACGCTCGCGTCCGAGATGGAGGGCGGGCGCTCCACCCTGGTCCGCACGGCTCTGGCGAGCGTCGGCGCCCTGCGCTGACGTCGCCGCGTGGCGGCGCCCTCGTCAGGACGGCTCAGCCGTGGGCGAGCAGTTCGAGTCCGATGACGGCGAGGCCCAGCCCGGCCTCCGCGCCCAGCACGAAGAGCTTCTGCCACCAGCTCGCGCGCGTGCGCCGCACGGCCAGCCAGCCGATCGCGACGAGGGCGACGATCAGCGCGGCCTTCGCCCCGCGCAGCGCGTGCGACAGGGTCCACACGTCGAAGACGGCGAGCGCGAGGAAGACGAACGGCAGCGCCACCGCGCCGATCGCGCCGAGCGACACCGCGGCGGCGCGGCGCAGTTCCGCGCGCGTGTGGATCTCGCCGTGCACGACCAGGTGCGACACGAGATCCGCCACGAACACGGCCAGCAGCGTCGCGGCGGACGTGACCGCGAGCGTGGCCATCGCCTCGCCGGGGGTGGGATGGCCGTGGCTGTCGAGCGTGATCACGACCGCGAGCGCCGTGAAGGTCAGGTAGATCCGCTCCTTCAGACGCTCGGCGCGCTCCTGCGGGGGCAGCTGGGCGCGCGTCGTCCGGTTGCGGGACATCTCAGTCGGCCCGGGTCTCCGCCGCGATCGCGGCCACGAACGCGTCCACGTCGGCCTCTGCGGTGTCCCAGCTGGTGAGCCAGCGCACCTCGCCCGTCGCCTCGTTCCAGTCGTAGAAGCGGAAGCGCTCGCGCAGCCGGTCGGCGACGCCGGGCGGCAGGATGGCGAAGATCCCGTTCGTCTGCGTCGGCTGCGTGAACGACACGCCCCGGATGGATGCGTCGGCGAGCCCCGACTCGATCCCCGACCGGAGCCGGGCGGCCATCGCGTTGGCGTGCGCGCCGCCGCGCAGCCACAGGTCGTCGGTCAGCAGCGCGACGAGCTGCGCCGACACGAACCGCATCTTCGAGGCCAGCTGCATGGCCGACTTCCGCAGGAAGTCGATCCCGTCCACGGCATCGGGATTCAGCACCACGATCGCCTCGGCGCCGATGGCCCCGTTCTTCGTGCCGCCGAAGCTCAGGACGTCCACGCCGACGTCGCGCGTGAACGCCGGCAGCGGCGCGCCGAGCGCGGCGGCCGCGTTGGCGATCCGGGCGCCGTCCATGTGCACCTTCAGGCCGAGCGCGTGCGCGGTGTCGGCGATCGCCGCGATCTCGGCGACCGTGTAGAGCGTGCCGAGCTCGGTCGACTGCGTGATCGACACGGCCTGCGGCACGGCCTGGTGCACGCCGCGCGAGCCCGCGAACGACCGGATCGCCTCGGGTGTCAGCTTCGCGTCCGGGGTGGCGACGGGGACGATCTTGAACCCGCCGACCTTCTCGGGAGCACCGCCCTCGTCCGTGTTGATGTGCGCCGCGGCGGGGGCGATCACGGCGCCCCAGCGCGTGAGCATCGACTGCAGCGCGACGACGTTGGCGCCCGTGCCGTTGAACACCGGGAACGCCTCGACGCCCTCGCCCAGCAGCTCGGCGAACTGCTCCTGCAGGCGGGCGGTGTAGGGATCCTCGCCGTACGACACGGCATGCCCGCCGTTCGCCGCCGCGATGGCCGCGATGACCTCGGGATGCGCGCCCGCGTAGTTGTCGGACGCGAAGTGACGGCGGCTCGGGTCGTGCAGAGGATCCACCGGATCAGCCTACGGCGGCGGGCCGGGGCCGTCGGCGGCACCGCGGGGCCGTCGGGCGCCCTCCGGTCGCCCGCCCTACGGGCCCGGCGTCCGCCGGCCGGCCGCCCGATCCGCACAACGCAGGACGGAATACCCGCCACGAGGATGATCCAGGCGGTGTCGCGGCGCGTCGCCCACCCGGCTCCTGCGTTGTGCGGGGGCGCGGGCGCCCGCCGGTCGCCCGCCCGACGGTCGGCCGCCCGATTCGCACAACGCAGGACGGAATGCCCGCCACGAGGATGATCCAGGCGGTGTCGCGGCGCGTCGCCCATCCGGCTCCTGCGTTGTGCGGGGGCGAGGGCGTCTGGGGGGCACAACGAAGGCACGACCATCGCCGCGAAGCCATCGGCGCCGCCTCGCGGCCGATTGTGCCTTCGCCGTGCATCGGCCGCGGAAGCGCCCCGGATACATCCCGCGGCGGATGTGCCCGACCCCGCGCAACCGTACGGTGAAGGGGATGGATCCGAGCCGCACCCCCGACACCGAAGCCCGCGCCGACGACGGGCGGCGACGCCTCTCGCGGCTGTTCCGCCCGGTCACGGCGACGCAGTGGGCGATCGACGTGACGGTCGCCGTGGTGTTCGCGGCCTTCGCGTATGTGACGATGGCCTCGCTCGGGACCGTGCCGCTGATCATGGCGGGGATCACCGTGACGCTGATGGTCGGCGCGCTGCTGCTCAGTCGCTGCTCGCCCCCGCTGGCGCTCGCCGTGGCGTGGATCGGCGCCCTCTGGCAGGTGGGCACCGTCCAGCCGCCCATGCCCGCGAACGTGGCGATCTTCGCCGTGCTGTTCGCGACGGCCGCCTACGGATCGCGCCTGGTGTTCTGGCTCGGGTTCGCGTCGGGCTTCGTCGGTGCGCTGATCATCGCGATCTACCTCACGATCGCGCCCGTGTGGGCCACCCAGGCGACGGAGTTCACCGCACAGACCGCCTTCGCCGTCGCAGCGGGGTTCAGCGCGGCCCTGTTCGCGCTGCTGCTGTCATGGACGCTCGGCGCGCTGTTCCGCGCCGTCTTCCGCGCGCGCGACGACCGCCGCGCCCAGCGCGAGGCCGAGGCGCGCGCGGCCGCCGAGGAGGAGCGGGGCCGCATCGCCCGCGACATGCACGACGTCGTGGCGCATTCGCTCGCCGTGGTGATCGCCCAGGCCGACGGCGCGCGCTACGCCGCCGCGGCGGATCCGGCGGCCGCGACCGAGGCGCTGACCACGATCAGCCAGACCGCCCGCGCCGCGCTCGCCGACGTGCGGCTGCTGCTGACGCAGCTGCGGCACCGGCAGGGTGAGGGTCCGCAGCCGACTCTCGCCGACCTCGAGCAGCTGTACGGCCAGGTGCGCGCCGCGGGCGTCGACCTGCGCGTGGACGTGGATCCTGCCCCTCCCGGCACGCCGCCCGCGGCCGTGCAGCTCGCGGTGTACCGGATCCTGCAGGAGGCGCTCACGAACGCGCTGCGGCACGGCGACGGCGGACCGGTCGAGGTCTCGCTCGCCTGGCTTCCGGATCGCGTCCGTCTCGGCGTGCGCAACGTCGTGCGCCCGGAGGGGCGCGCTCCAGAGCCGGGCGGTCACGGCGTGATCGGCATGCGCGAGCGCGCGCAGCTCACGGGCGGTCGCCTGGACGCCGGCCGCGACGGCGACGCGTGGGTCGTGCGCGGCGAGATCCCGATCGGCCCTGGCAGGATCGACGGATGATCCGCGTCGCTCTGGTGGACGACCAGGCCCTGTTCCGTGCGGGCATCCGCATGCTCGTCGCGTCGCAGCCCGACCTGGAAGTCGTGGGCGAGGCGGGCGACGGCCGTGAGGCGCTGGACGTGATCGCCGCGACCCGTCCCGACGTCGTGCTCATGGACATCCGCATGCCGGTGATGGACGGTCTCGCCGCGACCGCCGAGCTGCTGACGCGTCCGGATCCGCCGAAGGTCGTCATGCTGACGACGTTCGATCTCGACGAGGCGGCCGCGCGCGCGATCCGGCAGGGCGCGTCCGGCTTCCTGCTGAAGGACGCGGATCCCGAGTTCCTGCTCGCCGCGATCCGCACGGTGCACGCGGGCTCGTCGGTGATCGCGGCGGCCGCCACGCGCGACCTGTTCGCCCACTTCGCCGAGGCGCCGCGCCCCGTGCCGCCCGCGTACTCCGATCTGACCGAGCGCGAGCGGGAGATCTTCGCGCTCGCCGCGCGCGGGCTCAGCAACGCCGAGATCGCGGCGCGCGAGTTCCTCAGCGAGGCGACCGTGAAGACGCACATCAGCCGCATCCTGACGAAGCTCGCGCTGCGCGACCGCGTGCAGCTCGTCGTGTTCGCGTTCGAGCACGGCCTCGCCTGACCCGGCGCCGCCTGATCCGGCCCGCCGCCTGACCCGCCCGCCCGGCCTCGCCCCGCCGCCTCGAGGCGCGGTCTAACCCGCCCGCAACGCCTCCACCACCGCCGCGATCGCGGGGGACGGCGCCATCGAGCGCCGGTGGAGCGCGATGATCTCGCGCGTCGGCTCGGGGTCGCGCACCGCGACGGCCGTCAGGTCGTCGCCGAGCGCCGCGCGGCCGAGCCGGGGCACGAGCGCGATGCCGAGCCCCGCGCGGGCGAGGGCGAGGTGGCTGTCGAACTCCATCGCGACGTGCGCGATGCGCGGTCGCCGTCCCGTGCCGTCGTACATCCGCCCGAGCCACTGCCGGCAGATCGACCCCTCGGGCGTCGCGATCCAGCCCTCGTCGACGAGATCGTGCGGTGTCACGCTCGCGCGTCCGGCGAGCGAATGCCCCCGATGCAGGATGACGTCGGCGACATCGTGCGCGACGGACGTGGCGACGACGTGGTCGGGGATCTCGATCGGCACGTCGCCCCACGTGTGGACGATGCCGACATCGGCCTGGCCGGATGCGACGAGGTCGACCGCGTCCCACGGCTCGCGTTCCGTGAGCGCGAGCGTGAGCTCCGGATGCGCTTCGCGCAGACCACGAGCGCGCGGACCGACGAGTCCGCGCATGGCGGTGGAGAACGCGGCGATCCGCACGGTGCCGGCGACCGTGCCGGCCCGTCGGCGCAGAGCGGCCTGGACGTGCTCGATGTCGGCGAGCAGGCGCTCGCCCTCGTCCACGAGGTAGCGACCGTCGTGGGTCAGCATGACGCCGCGGCCCACGCGCTCCAGCAGCGGCACTCCCGTCTGCCGTTCGAGGCGCTTGATCTGCTGCGAGACCGCGCTCGGCGTGAAGCCCAGCGTGTCGGCCGCAGCACTCACGGTTCCTGCCGCGGCGACGGCGCGCAGTGCCGCCAGGGCGTCGAGATCGATCATGCACGAACGCTACCGAATCTCGTGCACGAACGTTCGCTGGTGCTGCACGGTTCGGGCGACCACGCTGGGAGCATGTCTCGCCGCGATGCCCTCCTCGCCGCCCTGGTCGCCGTGATCTGGGGCGTCAACTTCGTCGTGATCGATCTCGGCATGGGCGACGTCCCGCCGCTGCTGTTCGTCGCGGCGCGCTTCGCCGCCGTGGTGCTGATCGCGATCTGGTTCGTGCCGTGTCCCCGGGTGGGCTGGGTCAAGGTCGCGGGCGTGGGGGCCTTCATGGCGCTCGGGCAGTTCGGCCTGCTGTACGCGAGCATGGCCGCCGGGATGCCCGCGGGGCTCGCGTCGCTCGTGCTGCAGGCGCAGGTGGTGCTGACGATCCTGATAGCGGCGGGCGTGCTGCGTGAGCGACCGACGCCGGCGCAGCTCATCGGCGTCGTGCTCGGGTCCGGCGGGCTCGCGATCGTGGGCGCGGGCCGGGGCGGGCACGTGCCGCTCGCGGCTCTCGCGCTGTGCCTGGCGGCGGCGCTGTCGTGGGCCGTCGGCAACGTGATCGCGCGCGCGGCGAAGGCGCCGGGCGGGCTCGCCATGACGGTCTGGTCGGCGCTCGTGGTGCCGGTGCCGGCGTTCGCGCTGTCGCTGCTGATCGACGGACCGGACGCCGTCGCGCGCGGGATCGCGGCGTTCGGCTGGGAGGCTGCCCTCTCGACCGCCTACACCGTGCTGGCCGCGACGCTCGTCGGCTACGGCATCTACAACGGCCTGCTCGCGCGCAACCCGGCGTCGTCCGTCGCGCCGTGGATCCTGCTGGTTCCCGTGGTGGGGATGCTGTCCGCCTGGCTGGTGCTGGGGGAGACGCCGAACGCCGCCGAACTCGGCGGCGGCGCGCTGCTCGTGGCCGGCGTGGTCGTCGCGAGCGTCCGTGCGGGGCGGCGGGGGAGCGAGCGAGTGCAGGATCACCTGCCCGCGAACGCCGATGCCGCCCTCACCTCGCGGTGAGAGCGGCATCGGGCGCGGGGGTTACTTCTTGAGGTCGAAGCGGTCGTTCTCCATGACCTTGACCCACGCGGCGACGAAGTCCTTCACGAACTTCTCGTTGGCGTCGTCCGAGGCGTAGACCTCGGCCAGCGCGCGCAGCTCGCTGTTCGCGCCGAAGACCAGGTCGACGCGCGAGGCCTCCAGGCCCGTGTTCGACGTGAAGGTCTGGCGGTCCTCGGACGGCGTCCACTGAATGCCGAGCTCGAGAAGGTTCACGAAGTAGTCGTTCGTGAGCACGCCCGGCTTGTCGGTGAAGACGCCGAGGTTCGAGCCGTCCCAGTTGTTGCCGAGCACGCGCAGGCCGCCGACGAGCACGGTCGCCTGCGGCGCCGAGACGCCGAGGTGGTTCGCGCGGTCGAGGAACAGGTACTCGCTCGGCAGCTTCAGGTAGCCGCTGTCGTAGTTGCGGAAGCCGTCGGCGACCGGCTCGAGCCAGGCGAACTGCTCGACGTCGGTCTGCTCCTGCGTCGCGTCGACGCGGCCCGGCGTGAAGGGCACCTGGACCTCGACGCCCGCGGCCTTGGCGGCCTGCTCGATGCCCACGCCGCCGGCGAGCACCACGACGTCGGCGAAGGACAGGCCCGACTCGGCCGCGATCGTCTCGAGGTGGGCGATCACGGGTCGCAGCTGCTCGGGCTTGTTGACGCTCCAGCTGACCTGGGGCTCCAGGCGGATGCGGCCGCCGTTCGCCCCGCCGCGCTTGTCGGACGAGCGGAACGTCGCCGCCGCCTTCCACGCGGTCGACACGAGCTGCTGCACCGTCAGACCGGACTCGGCGATGAGCTGCTTCGCCTTGGCGATCGCGGCCTCGTCGGTCGCGGCGCTCGGCGCGGGCAGCGGGTCCTGCCAGAGGAGGTCCTCGGTCGGGACCTCGGGGCCGAGGTAGCGCGCCTTGGGACCCATGTCGCGGTGGGTGAGCTTGAACCACGCGCGGGCGAACGCGTCGGTGAACGCGGCCTGGTCGTCCTTGAAGCGGCGCGAGATCGCGTCGTACGACGGGTCGAAGCGCAGGGCGAGGTCGCTCGTGAGCATGCGCGGCTCGCGCTTGGCGTCGGAGTGCGACATCGGCACCATGTCGGCGCCCGCGCCGTCCTTCGGCCGCCACTGGTGCGCACCGGCGGGCGACTCCATGAGCTCCCACTCGTACGCGTACAGGATGTGGAAGAACTCGTTGTCCCAGCGGGTCGGGTGGTAGGTCCACGTGACCTCGAGGCCCGACGTGACGGTGTCCTCGCCGTTGCCCGTGCCGTAGCCGTTCTTCCAGCCGAAGCCCTGCTCCTCGAGCGGAGCGGCCTCGGGGTCGGGGCCGAGCAGGTCGTCCTTGTGCGCGCCGTGCGTCTTGCCGAACGTGTGGCCGCCGGCGATCAGGGCGACGGTCTCCTCGTCGTTCATGCCCATGCGGCGGAACGTCTCGCGGATGTCGCGCGCCGAGGCGAGCGGGTCGGGGTTGCCGTTCGGGCCCTCGGGGTTGACGTAGATCAGACCCATCTGCACTGCCGCGAGGGGCGCCTCGAGCTCGCGGTCACCCGTGTATCGCTCGTCGTCCAGCCAGACCTTCTCGGGGCCCCAGTACACGTCGTCGTCGGCCTCCCACACGTCGGGGCGGCCGCCGGCGAAGCCGAAGGTCGGGAAGCCCATGGTCTCGAGCGCGACGTTGCCGGCGAGGATCATGAGGTCGGCCCAGGAGATCTTCTGGCCGTACTTCTTCTTGACGGGCCACAGCAGGCGACGCGCCTTGTCGAGGTTGCCGTTGTCGGGCCACGAGTTCAGCGGGGCGAAGCGCTGCTGGCCGGCGCCGCCGCCGCCGCGACCGTCGTGCGAGCGGTACGTGCCCGCCGCGTGCCACGCCATGCGGATCATGAAAGGCCCGTAGTGACCGAAGTCCGCCGGCCACCAGTCCTTCGACTCGGTCATCACGGCCGCCAGGTCGGCCTTCACCGCGGCGAGGTCGAGGCTGTTGAACGCGGCGGTGTAGTCGAAGTCCTCACCCAGCGGGTTCGCGACCGCGGGGTTCTTCGCGAGGATCTTCAGGTTCAGCTTGTTCGGCCACCACTCGGTGTTCGCCGACCCCATCGTGGGGTGGACGCGCTTGCCGGGGACATCCTGGACGGACGGTCCGGTGCCGGGGAGGGCGGGTTCGCTGTCGACGGCCGCCGGCTGGGGGGAGCCGGCGGGGCTGTCGTACCCGAAGGGGCAGGAGCCGGTGGTGCTCTCGGTCATGTTCGCCTTTCGTGCGGGAAGGGGATCGGGAGGGTCAGGAGGCGGACGGCTGCGCGGCCGCCTGGCAGTCGGGGCACAGGCCCCAGAAGATGAGCTCGGCCTCGTCGATCGCGAAGCCGCGCGGATCGGCCGGCATCATGCAGGGCGCCGCGCCGTGCTGGCACGCGACGTCGACGATCAGGTCGCACGAGCGGCACACCAGGTGGTGGTGGTTGTCGCCCACGCGCGACTCGTAGCGCGCGACGAGCCCGTGCGGCTGGATGCGCCGGATGAGGCCCGCCTCGGTCAGGGCGTGCAGCGAGTCGTACACGGCCTGGTGCGAGACGGCCGGCAGCTGCTCGCGCACGGCCCGGATCACCGTGTCGGTGTCGGCGTGCGCGTGGCCGTGCACGGCCTCGAGCGTCGCGACGCGCGGGCCGGTCACGCGCAGCGCCGCAGCGCGCAGCGCCTGCTCGGCGTGCGACGCGCTCGCGTCATGCTGGTGGGTCACGGGAGATCCGATCGATTCAAAGATTTGAATGATTCAAACCTAGCCGCACCCCTCCGACATCGTCCAACCGATGCTCCTCTCGGCGCGTCGCGCGCGGATCCGGATCATCCTTCCGATGTACGCGGATGCGTCCCGGGGCCGATGAGGAGCACCCGCCCCGCTCCGTAGCGTCGGTGACATGGAGATCACGACCACCGACATGGGCCTCGCCGCCCGCGTCCAGAACCTCACCAAGACGAACGGCTCGGGCGACGGCGCCGTGCGCGCGCTCGACGACGTCACGGTCGGCATCCGCCGCGGACAGTTCACCGCGATCATGGGCCCCAGCGGCTCGGGCAAGTCGACCCTGATGCACATCATGGCCGGACTCGATGCGCCCACCGCGGGCCGCGCGTGGATCGGCGACACCGACATCACCGGCCTGCGGGACACCGAGCTGACGCTGCTGCGCCGCCGCCGCGTGGGCTTCGTCTTCCAGGCCTTCAACCTGGTGCCGACCCTCGACGTGCGCGGCAACATCCTGCTGCCCTTCGACCTCGACGGCCGCACGCCGGACGCGCACGAACGGGCGCGCATCGACGGCCTCGTCGACTCACTCGGCCTGGGCTCGCGGCTCGCGCACCGCCCGCACGAGCTCAGCGGCGGTCAGCAGCAGCGCGTCGCGATCGCCCGCGCGCTCGCGACGGCGCCCGACCTCGTGTTCGCCGACGAGCCCACCGGCAACCTCGACTCCCGCACGGGCCGCGAGGTGCTCGCTCTGCTGGCGGCCGCCAGCCGGGACCACGGCCAGTCGATCGCGATGGTCACGCACGACCCGATCGCGGCGAGCCACGCGGACCGCGTGCTCTTCCTCGCGGACGGGCGCATCGCCGCCGACAAGCCGCGTCAGACCGCCGAGCAGATCTCGGCCCACATGCTCGCGGCGGATGCGCCCGCGACCGCCGCGGTGGTGACGGCATGACGCGGCAGCTCGTCGACCAACGCGATCGCACGGAGGCCGCGACCACGCCGCGCTCGGCGCTCACCACCACCGTCCCGGACACCTCCGGCACCGCCCCCTGGAGCTCGCGGTTGGCGTTCCTGCGCGAGCGCGGCATGGGCGCGTCGATCCTCGTCGCCGCGCTCTCGAGCGCGTTCGGCGTGCTGCTGCTGAGCGCGACCGGGTTCATCGGCGCGCTGATCGCGGCCGACCCCTACCTGGGCGACTCGGCTCTCGCGCTCGCCGTCATCTCGATCCTCGGCGGCGTCCTGCTGCTGCTCGCGCTGTACGTCGCCGCGATCGTGACGGCCAACACGTTCTCGACCATCGTCGCCGGCCGCACGCGCCAGATCGCGCTGATGCGGCTGATCGGGGCGACCTCGCGCTCGCAGCGTTCCGAGGTCGCGACGCAGGGCCTCGTCGTGGGCGCGATCGGCGCCGCGATCGGCCTCGCCGTCGGCATCGGGATCGCGGCGGCGGGCATCGCGCTCGGCCGGCGCTTCGTGGGGGACGTGCCGTACGACGTCGCACAGGCGTCGCTGCTCATCCCGGCCGCGATCGTCGTGCTCACGACGTGGGCCGCGGCGTGGGCCGGCTCCCGGCGCGTGCTCACCGTCACGCCGCTGCAGGCGATCGGCCGGTCCGTCGAGCGTCAGCACGACGAGTTCGCACGCCCCGCGCGCAGCGTGACGTCGCTGATCCTGATCGGCCTGGGCGCCGCCCTGCTCGGCCTCGGCGTCATGATCGGCATGGCGAACCCGCTCGGCGTGCTGCCCGCGTTTCTGGGCGGCCTGCTTTCCTTCACGGGCCTCGTGATCGGATCCACCGCGATCATGCCGCCGCTGCTGCGGATCACCGGCCGGATCTTCGGCGGATCCGCCGTCGCGCGCCTCGCGTCGGAGAACGCGCTGCGCTACCCCGAGCGGTCGAGCCGCACGGGCATCGGCGTCGTGGTCGGTGTCACGCTCGTCACGATGTTCGCGGTGGCGGCCGAGACCGCGCAGCAGCTGATGATCACCAGCGCCCAGCAGTCGGGCTACCCGCAGGAGCGCATGGCCGTGCTCGACAACTTCGCGCTCGTGATGATGGTGCTCGTCGGGGTGTCCGCGGTGATCGCGGCGGTGGGCCTCGTCAACCTCCTCACGATCGGCGTCGTGCAGCGCCGCCGGGAGCTCGGCCTGCTGCGCGCGCTCGGCCTGTCGAACGCGCAGATCCGTCGGATGGTGCTGCTCGAGGCCACGCACATCACGCTCACGTCGGTGGTGTTCGGCCTGGTGCTCGGCATCGCGTACGGCTGGGCCGGGGCGCAGTCGGTGCTCGGTGCCGTCCCGCTGCAGATGGGCCTGTCGGCCTTCATCGTCACGCCGGCGATCCCGTGGCTGACGATCGGCGGCGTCGTCGCGGCGGCCGCGGTGCTCACGCTCGTCGCCGCCGTGACTCCCACGCGCCTGGCGACGCGCGTGGCACCGGTCGAGGCGCTCGCCGACTGAGCGCCCGTCCTGCGCGCCGAGCCTGTCGGGGGCTCGGCGCGCAGTGGTGTCTCGACGGCTCAGGCGCTGCCAGGGCTCGGCCGTGGGGCGTTCCTGTGTCCCCCTTGTTCGTTGAGCGACGAGCGCAGCGAGGAGTCGAAACGGCTCGGGCGCTGCCGGGGGTTGGACCGGCGGGTTGTTCGGGCCGTTTCGACTCGCTTCGCTCGCTCAACGAACAGGGTGCGTTGGGGCTGTATCCCCCTTGTTCGTTGAGCGACGAGCGCAGCGAGGAGTCGAAACGGCTCGGACGCTGCCGGGGGTTGGACCGGCGGGTTGTTCGGGCCGTTTCGACTCGCTTCGCTCGCTCAACGAACAGGGTGGGGCGGGGCTGTATCCCCTTGTTCGTTGAGCGACGAGCGCCGTTTCGACTCGCTTCGCTCGCTCAACGAACAGGGTGGGGCGGGGCTGTATCCCCGCTAGATGCCGCGCACCATGCGCAGCTCGTGCAGCATGACGCCGCCGTGGCGCTCGTCCTTCGTGGCGCCGTCGCGGCGGAAGCCGATCTTCTCGTAGAAGCGGATGGCGCGGTCGTTGCCGTCCAGCACCCACAGGAAGGCGGGCAGATCGCCGATCGCGGCGTCGGCGAGCAGCGCGCCGGCGCCCGATCCGTGCCGCCGCGGGTGCACGTACAGCGCCCACAGCTCGAGCGGCCAGGGCGGGTCGTCGCCGCGAGCCGGTCCCGACGAGCTGAAGCCGATCAGGTCGTCGCCCTCGAGCGCGACCCACGTCCGCCCGGTCGCCTTGGGGTTCTCGAGCGTCGTGCGCCACCGCGCGGCGCGCGCCATGATGTCGAGCGAGTCGAGCACGGCCTGCGGGATCAGCCCGGAGTAGGCCAGCTGCCACGTCCGCACGTGCACCTCGCTGAGCCGGTCGGCGTCGTCGGGCACCGCGCGGCGGATCGTGAGCGCGGCGGCGCTCGACGCGGGGGCCGCGGCCTCAGTCATCGGCGGGGACCGGGTCGGCGAGCGCCGGGTCGGCGGGGGCGGGGTCGAACGCCCACGACGGGGCGAGCGTGCGCAGCCGCGCGGAGCGCCACTGCCACAGGGCCCAGAGCGGCGCCCACAGGACGGGGGCCGAGAGCCCGCGGATCACCAGCCGCTCGCGCCACAGCGTGCGGCTCGGCTCTCCCGGCGCCGGCGACACGGCCATCTGGTGGTCCCACACGTCCAGGGTCGCGAGCGGTCCCGTGAGCGGGATGCCGCAGTCGCGCAGGATGCGCACGTCCCCGTGCGCATCGACGCGATACCGGTCGTGCACCGACATGAGGTGGGCGCCGAGCCCGAGGCCGAACGAGCTGTACCGCACCGGGGCGTCGGCGCCGTCCTCCCAGCGCACCGGCATCCCGCCGCTCGCCATCGAATCGACGTGCAGCAGCGGCCCGTACAGCTCCGACATCACGGCCGGCGAGTGCAGCGCGCGCCAGGCGGCGTCGGCGTCGACATCGAGCTCGAACTTCTGCAGGATCCGCATGCCGCCACTATTGCACCGGATGACGCCGCCCCGCGCGGGGTGCCTGCGGTGTCGAATTACGCTGAGCGGGTGAGCTCCGCCTTCGATCAGTCCACGTACCAGGTCCGTCTCGAGTGGGGCGTCGAGGGGCTGCGCCGCCTCGCGCCGGCCGACGTGTACGTCGTGGTCGACGTCATCCGGTTCTCGTCGAACGTCGCCGCGGCGGTCGCGGAGGGCAACACCGTCACCGTCGCGGATTCGCCCTGCCCGAACGGCGGCGGGATCTCGCGCGCGCTCGCCGAGGCTCCCGGCGAGCCGCTGATCCTGGCGGGCGCGCTGCGCAACGCATCGGCCGTCGCGCGCGCGATCAAGGCCGAGCAGGAGCGCCGGCAGCAGCGCACGAGCATCGCGATCATCGCAGGCGGCGAGCGCACGCCCGAGGGCGACATCCGCTTCGCCGTCGAGGACCACCTGGGCGCCGGCGCGATCATCGACGCGCTCACGCCGCTCGGCATCGACCACTCCTCACCCGAGGCGGTGGCCGCCGCCGAGTCGTTCAACGCGCTGCGCCGCGCGGTCAAGCACCTGCTCACGTCGAGCGGATCGGGTCGCGAGCTCGAGGGCGACGAGGATCGCCTCGCACAGGTGCACGCGGCGGCGAAGGTCGACGACCTCGACGTCGTGCCCGTGCTGCGCGGCGGCGCGTTCGTGCGGCTCTGAGCCTTTCTGCCGCAGACCGCGCATTGGTGCGGCGAAGGCACCAGTGACGCTGCCGCGAGGTGCGCACGCCGCACCTTCTTGCCTTGCCAGGCCGGTTCGCCCCGTACGCACAACACGAGGGGCCGACGCGCCGGGCAGCCCGGCGACGTCGACCCCTCGCGGTTCGGGTCGGCTCAGCGCCGCCCGGCGGTGGTCGGGATCGTCGCAGAGATCGGCGACGGGCCCTGGCCGTCCTCGGGGAGCTGCGGCAGCTCGGATCCGTGTCCGTCGCCCGTCATGGACCGCTCGTCGAACGGCAGGTCGCCGCGCAGCACGTCGAGCGCGCGATCGCGGTCGAACTCCTTGGTCCAGGCGCCGATCACCACGGCGGCGACCGCGTTGCCCGTGAAGTTCGTCAGGGCGCGGGCCTCGGACATGAAGCGGTCGATGCCGGTGATCATGCCGATGCCGTCGACGAGATCCGGACGGTAGGTCTGCAGACCGCCCGCGAGCGTGGCCAGCCCCGCGCCCGTGACGCCCGCGGCGCCCTTCGACGCGATGATCATGAACACCAGCAGGCCGATCTGCTCGGGGATCGTCAGCGGCGTGCCCATCACGGTCGCGATGAACAGCGACGCCATCGTGAGGTAGATCGCGGTGCCGTCGAGGTTGAACGAGTAGCCGGTCGGCACCGTGATGCCCGCGACGGGCTTCGAGACGCCGACGTGCTCCATCTTCGCGATCAGGCGCGGCAGCGCCGACTCGCTCGAGGACGTGCTGACGATCAGCAGGTACTCGCGGCCGAGGTACTTCATGAGCGAGAAGATGTTGATCCGCGCCGCGAACCACAGCACGGCCGCCAGCACGACGCCGATGAACAGGACGCACGTCACGTAGAAGCCGATCATCAGGGTCGCGAGCGAGACGACCGCGCCCCATCCGGTCTCGCCGACGACGCCCGCGATCGCGCCGAACGCGCCGATCGGCGCGACCCACAGCACCATCGTCAGCACACGGAACACGACGGTCTGGATGGCGCGCACGCCGTCCAGGATCGGCTCGCCGCGCGATCCGAGCTGCTGGATCGCGAAGCCCACGAGCAGGGCGACGAACAGCACCTGCAGGACCGAGTCGCCGACGAGCGGCGAGAACAGGGTGGTCGGGATGATGCCCAGGATGAAGTCGGTCGTGGTCTCGGCCTCGCCCTCGACCTCGTACCCCGAGTTCGGGATCCGCAGGCCCTCGCCCGGGTGCAGGATGTTGCCGACCACGAGGCCGATCACGAGCGCGAACGTCGACATCACGAGGAAGTAGCCGAGCGCGAGTCCGCCGACCTTGCCGACCGTCGCGGCCTTGGCGATGGATCCGATCCCGAGCACGATCGTGCAGAAGATCACGGGAGCGATCATCATCTTGATCAGCGCGACGAAGCCCTTGCCGATCCAGGCCAGCGAAGCGCCGAACTCGGGCGCCGCGAGCCCCACGATGATGCCGGCGATCACCGCGATGATGACCGCGATGTAGAGCCAGTGCTGCTTGTCCAGGCCGCGCGTGCGCGCGGGCTTTCCGGGTGCGTATGGCGTCGTCGCCATGGGGTTCTCCTCTGGCCGGGGCGCCCGCTCTCGCCTCGATGCAGGCGGAGCGCACAGCGCCGTCGATGTGCGTCACGATCCTGTCCGCGCCGCGGCACCGGCCGGGACTTGCGTGCATAGTGTTCTCGCCGCGGGGTGACCCGCGCGCGCCGCCGCCCGCGACAATGGAGGGCATGCGACGCGAGGAAGCGCCTCGGGCGGCCGATGCCCGGAAGGCGGGCGACGCGCGCCCCATCCGGGAGCGCCGGCGCAGCATCGCCCGGCGGTTCCTCATCGAGCTGGGGCTCGTGCTGTGCGCGGGCGTCGCGGTCGTGTTCGTGGGCCTGGCGTGGGACGCGCACACGTCCGCGCACGATCGCGCGGCCGAGATCAGCACGGATCTCGCCACGACGCTCGCGATCGATCCGTCGGTCGTGCAGGCGGTCGCGCGGGCGCACGAGGAGGCGGTGTCGGATCGCGAGGGTTCCGTCACGCGCGCATCCGCCCGCCTGCAGCCGTACGTCGAGGGCATCCTGCGGGCGACGGATGTCGACTACGTCACGATCATGGACACCGATCGCACCCGCTACACGCACGCCGATCCCGAGCGGATCGGCGGCGAGTTCCTCGGCACGATCGAGCCCGCGCTGGCGGGCGAGACGTTCACGGAGGTGTACGAGGGCACGCTCGGGCCGTCCGTGCGCGCGGTGACGCCCGTGAGCGTGAGCGGCGAGGTGGTCGGCCTGGTGTCGGCGGGCGTGACGCTGCAGAGCGTGACCGCCTCGATCATGACGCGGCTGCAGATCGTCGGCGCGTTCACGGTGGTCGTGCTGGGACTGGGCGCGCTCGCCGCGTTCGGGCTGTTTCGTCGGCTCGACCGCGTGACCGACGGACGCGACGCGGACGAGCTCGCGCGCCTGTTCGCGGCGCACGAGGCCGTGCTGCACTCGCTCGAGGAGGGTCTGCTGCTCCTCGAGCAGCGCCCGGACGGACCGCGCCGCGTCGTGCTCGCGAACGACCAGGCCGTGCGCATGCTCGGCATCGACCGTCCGGCGCCGTTCGCGGTGGACGAGCCGTGGCTGCCCGAGCAGGTGCGCGCGCTGCTCGCCGCCGACGACCTCGCGGGCGTGGAGCGGGTGAACGGCCGCGACCTGCTGCTCGCGCGCGAGGACACCGAGCTGACAGGGGGAGGGCTGAGCGGCCGGCGGGCGCTCATCCTGACCCTGCGCGATCACACCGAGCTGCGGCGGATCACGGGCGAGCTGTCGAGCGTGCACACGATCTCCGACGCCCTGCGGGCGCAGGCCCACGAGTTCGACAACCGGCTGCACACGATCGCGACGCTGATCGAACTGGGGCGGGCGGACGAGGCGCTGAAGTTCGCGGCGTCGGAGCGCGACCTCGGGCAGCGGCTGGCGGATCGCGTGCTGCACGCCGTGGACGAGCCCGTGATCGCCGCGCTCATGCTCGGCAAGGCCGCGCAGGCGCACGAGCGGGCGGTCGAGATGCACTTCGAGACGCATCTCGCGCCGGGCACGCAGGGCCTGCAGCCGGCCGACGTCGTGACGATCCTCGGCAACCTGATCGACAACGCCACCGACGCGGCCGCGGCCAGGGCGGCGCGCACGGGCGACACCGACGCGTGGGTGGAGGTGTACCTGGCGTCGACGGACGACGGATCCCTCGTGTTCCAGGTCACGGACAGCGGCGACGGGATCGCGCCGGAGGACCGCGAGCGGGTGTTCCGCCGCGGGTTCTCGACGAAGGACGCCGGATCGCCGGCGCACGGCTACGGGCTCACGCTCGTGCGGCAGGTGGTCGAGGGGCTGGGCGGCACGGTCGAGGTGTCGGAGGCGCCCGGCGGCGGCGCGGTCTTCACGGCGATCCTGCCGGCGCCGGTGGGGGTCGCCGGATGATCCGGGCGCTGGTGGTCGAGGACGACCCGCGCACGGCGGCGGCGCACGCCGAGTACCTGCGGCGCATCGACGGGTTCGAGGTGGCCGGGCTCGCGCACACCGCGAGCGCCGCACGTCGCGAGCTGCGCGACGCGGTCGCGCGCGGCGAGCGGATCCACCTGCTGCTGCTCGATCTGAACCTGCCCGACGGTCACGGCCTCGATCTGTGCCGCGAGCTGCGCGCGTCGGGTCTCGCCGTCGACGTCATTGCGGTCACGGCCGTGCGCGAGCTCGACGCCGTGCGCCGGGCGGTGGCGGTCGGCGTCGTGCAGTACCTGATCAAGCCGTTCGTGTTCGAGGTGTTCGCCGAGAAGCTCGCCGCGTACCGGGACTTCTTCGACAGGATGCGCGCCCCGGTCTCGACGCTGAGCCAGCGGGAGGTCGACACGGCCTTCGCGGCGCTGCGGACGTCGAACGCACCCGGCCTCCCCAAGGGCCTGTCGGAGGAGACGCTCGACGCGGTGTCGCAGCTGCTCGCGGAGGGCGCCGATGCGCGCTCGGCGTCGGAGGTCGCCGAGGCGCTCGGGCTGTCGCGCGTGACGGCCCGGCGCTACCTCGAGCACCTCGCCGATCGCGGCGTGGCCGTGCGGGCGGCCCGCCACGGCTCCCGCGGACGCCCCGAGCTGGAGTACTCCCGCCCACGAGCCGCGACGGAGTGACGCGGCGCGGCGGACAGCCGGCCCGCCGGTATCCGTACTGTCCCCGCAATGGTGCGGCGAATGCACGAGTCGGGCCGCGGTGCGGTGCTCAAGGCGCACCTTTCCGCGCGCCAGCCGACAGCGGCAGCCGCGCGCCGCGCGAGATCAGCGCGGCGTCGCCGCCGCCATCCGTGCCGCCGCCGTGATCTCCCGGTGCTGCCAGCGGAACTGGTGGCGCGCGTCGAACCGCGGCGCGCACTTCACGCACGACATCGGACGCGTGGGGCGGCGGTGCCGATACGCCTCGTGCCCGGCGGGGCAGACACCCACCCAGGGGGCGAGCTCGTTCGCGGTCTCGCCGCGGTGCGTGGTGCCGCCGACGTATCCCAACTCGGACGCGATGCGCTTCCACGCCGGTCCGTGCCCGGCGGCCGGCCCCGCGAGCGCGTGCGCGACCTCGTGCAGCAGGGTCTGGTGGTTCGTGTCGTCGTCGTACCGTGCCGTCAGGTAGCGCGACACCGAGATGCGCTTGCGGGAGTAGTCGCACAGCCCGGCCCGGCGCTTGGCGTTGTCGAAGCCGAACGTCCACGACGGATCCAGGTGGTGATCGATGAGGGCCTGGGCCCACACCCGCACGCGATTCAGATCCGACACAACCGAAACGCTATCCGCCGTCACGGACGTCCGGGCGCGACGACGCGGGTTCTCAGGGCAGCAGTCGCGCCACGAGCTGCTCGACGATGTCGTCGGTCGAGGTGCCGGGATCGATCGGCACGGTCAGGCGGTCGAGCATGAGTCCGTCGATCGCGTAGTGGAACAGCGCGATGTCGGCGCGCGAACCGGGCAGGCCCGCCTGCTCGTTGAACGCCACGTCGGCGTCGAAGCCGCGCCCGCGCCAGGCGCTCAGGGCCTCGGCCACCGCGGGGCGACGCGCGGCCTCGAGGCGCAGCTCGAACAAGGCCAACGCGACATCCGGATCGGCCGACAGCCGTGCGACGACATCCCGGATGTAGCGCGCGAACAGCGCCCGAGAGGGCTTCTCGGCCGCGCGCGCGGCGAGGACCTCGGGATCCGGTGCGAGCCGCTGCTCGATCCGGCTGACGAGCTCGGCGATCAGTGCGTCGCGCGTGGTGAAGTAGTTCGAGGCTGTGCCCCGCGGCGTGCCGGCCGCGGCGTCGACCGCGCGGTGCGTGAGTCCTCTCGCGCCGGACTCCGCCAGGACCCGGATGCCCGCATCCGCGAGCGCGGCTCGTCGATCGTCGTTCCTCGCCATGGATCAAGGGTAGCGCGAACCACGACATCTGTCGTACTCTGGTGCAAAACCACAACACTTGTCGTGATTGGAGCGCAGGATGCGCGAACTCGTCTACTACGTCGCCGTCTCCCTGGACGGGCACATCGCCGCCCCGACGGAGCGGCGGATGCGCTTCTCGTCGAGGGCGACCATGCCTCCGTGCTGTTCGGGGAGTTCGGCGACGCGATCCCGGCCCATGTGCTCGGCGCGCTCGGACTCGAGGCTCCGGGCACCAAGTTCGACACCGTGGTGATGGGCTGGAACACGCTGCTGCCCGGCCTGGAGGTGGGGATCGGCAGCCCGTACCCGCACCTGCGTCAGTACGTCGCGAGCCGCAGCGACAAGCAGGTCGCGCCGGATGTCACGCTCACGCACGATCCCGTCGCGACCGTGCGCGAGCTCAAGGAGGAGGACGGGCTCGACATCTGGCTGTGCGGCGGGGGCGAGCTCGCGGGCACGCTGATCGATGAGATCGACCGCCTGGTGCTCAAGCGGAACCCGTTCGCGTTCGGATCCGGCATCCCGCTGTTCGGCCACGCGCCGTACGAGCCGCGCCGGTTCGAGCTGGTGTCGGTGCGGGCGTTCGAGTCGGGCGTCGTGATCGAGGAGTACGCGCGGCACCGGGCGGGCTGAGGGCGCGCCGGCCGCGTCTCAGCTGGCGATCGACGTGCGCTGGCGGCGCCGGTCGGCCGCCTCGATGCACAGCATCGTCGGCTCGAGCTCTGCGTCGGTCGCGCCCGACTCCTGGCGCAGGAACAGCGACTGCTTGAAGTCGGCGCGCGCCCCGGTCATGTCGCCGGCGTCGTACCGGGTCTTGCCGCGGTGCTGCAGCGCGAACGCCGCGATCGAGTTCCAGCCCTGGCCCTCGGCCTCATCGGCGCACGTCGACAGCTCGTGCTCGGCCGCGCCGTACGCGCCGCGCCACTGCTGGACGGACGCGTGCAGGATGCGCGCACGCAGCAGGTCCTTGCGGGTGCCCGACATGCGCGCGAGGCGCACGGCCTGCTCCGACAGCGTGAGCGCGTCGTCGAGCTGACCCAGCACCTTGAGCAGCCACACGCGCTCGAGCAGGGCGGGCAGGCTGCGCTGCTGCCCGATCTCGGCCAGGCGCTCGCGGCACTCGGCCGGATCGACGATCTCACGCAGGGTGTCGGGGTCGTACCCGTGGATGTAGCTCACTTGCGCAACTCCCTTCCCGCGGCCGTGGCCCGTCCAGTGTCACCCGGACGTCGGCGATCGCGAGCAGGCCACGCCCACGTGCGCCGGATCGGGCTACCGGTCGAACAGCACCGCGCTGGGCTTCGGCGAGTCGGTGGCGTCGCCGTCCACCGCGGGGCGCGCGCCCTGGATGAACGCGTCGATCTCGGCGCCCTGCGCGACCTTGGCCGGATGCGGCCCCGCCGCCATCAGCCGCGGCAGCCAGTCCGTCGGCAGGGGAGCGGCCGAGGCCGCGATCACGAGGTTGCCGAACCGGCGGCCCTTCAGCACCTGCACCTCGGCCAGCACGACCACCTCGGGGAGCACCTCGCGGATCGTCGCCACCTGCCGCCGCGCAAACGCCAGCCCGGATCCGTCCGCGACGTTCACCAGCAGCACGCCGGCCGGTGCGAGCAGCGCCGCGGCCGCGCGGTAGAACTCGACGGTCGTGAGGTGCGCGGGCGTCTGGGCCCCCGAATAGACGTCCGAGACCAGCAGCTCGACCGATCCGGCCATCGCGGCGGGCAGGCGCGAGAGGCCCTCACGGGCGTCGCCGATCCGGATCCGGATGCTCGCGCCCCGCGGAAGCGGCAGGTTCTCGCGCACCAGGTCGACGAGCGCCTGCTCGAGCTCGATCACCTGCTGCCGCGATCCGGGCCGCGTGGCCTCGATGTACCGCGGGATCGTCAGCCCGCCGGCACCGAGATGCACGGCCGTGAGGGGGCCGTCGGGGAGCTGATCGATCACGGCGCCCATCCGCGCGACGTATTCGAAGTGCAGGTGCGTGGGATCCGACGGATCGACGTGCGACTGCGGCGTGCCGTCGACGTCGACCTCGTAGCCGTGCGCGTACTCGCTCGGCACGATCCGGGCGATCCGTCCGTCCGACAGCCGGGCGCTGGGCGTCTCCGCCTCTCCGCGCCGCTGCCGTCCCATGCGTCCAGGCTACGGCCGTGGCGGGACCCGCGACCGCCGCGAGACCTCAGCTCCGGCGCGAGACATCACCGTGCGGCGATGTCTCGTGGCGCGGATGAGGTCTCGCGGGTCAATACGCTGAACGGATGGATCGCGGACGTGTCGCGCTGGCAGGGGTCACCACCGCGCTGGTGGGCTTCGCGAGCTCGTCGGCCGTGGTGCTCGCGGGCCTGCAGGCCGCGGGGGCCACCACGGCGCAGGCCGCGTCCGGCCTCGTGGCACTGTGCCTGACGCAGGCGCTCGGCATGCTCTGGTTGGCCCAGCGCACGCGCCTGCCCGTGGTGCTCGCGTGGTCGACGCCGGGTGCGGCGCTGCTCGCGGCGGGCACCGTGCCGGAGGGCGGCTGGCCCGCCGCGGTCGGTGCGTTCGCGATCGCGGGTTCGCTGATCGTGCTCACCGGGCTGTGGCCGGCCCTGGCCCGTGCGGTCGCGGCGATCCCCGCGCCGATCGCGCAGGCCATGCTCGCGGGCGTCCTGGTCGGACTGTGCCTCGCGCCGGTGCGCGCGCTCATCGACCAGCCGTCGGACATCCTGCCGATCGTCCTCGTCTGGCTGATGCTGATCCGCTTCGCTCCGACCTGGGCGTCGCCGGCCGCGTTCGCGGTGGGACTCATCGTGCTCGGCGTGGAGGCGGCACTGCACGGCGGGCTGGACGGACCCGTCCTTCCCGTGCTCGAGCCGGTGCTGCCGGTGTTCACCTGGCAGGCCGCGGTGGGCATCGCGCTGCCGCTGTACGTCGTGACGATGGCGTCGCAGAACGTGCCTGGATCGGCGGTGCTCGCCTCGTACGGATACCGCGCTCCCTGGCGAGAGAGCATGGTCGTCACGGGTGTCGGGACCATGGCCGGCGCGCCGTTCGGCGGTCACGCGATCAACCTCGCGGCGATCACGGCTGCGCTCGCCGCCTCTCCGGACTCGCATCCGGATCCCGCCGAGCGCTGGCGCGCCGTGCGGGTGTCGGCGCTGCTCTACCTCGTGCTCGCCGCGCTCTCCACCGCGCTGACGACGCTCGTCGGCGTCGCGCCCGGGGTGCTCGCCGCCGTCGCCGGACTCGCCCTGCTGCCGACCCTCGGATCGTCCCTGCGCGCCGCGATGTCGGAGGACCACGGTCGCATCCCGGCGGTGCTCACCTTCGTGGTCGCCGCCAGCGGCGTCTCGATCCTCGCGATCGGCGCGGCGTTCTGGGCGCTGGTCGCCGGCCTCGTCGCGCACGCGCTGCTCCGCCGCCCCTGACGCGCGGGGCGCGGTGCCGCCCCGGGACGCCGCCCCGCGAGACCTCATCGTCGGCGCGAGTCATCGACGTGCGGTGATGTCTCGCCGCTCCGGTGAGGTCTCGCGGTGAAGCGTGCTGCGGCAGCCCCGGCAAGGCACGACACCCTCGGACGCCGCAAGGACTCCCCGGGCACCGCGGGGGTGAAAACCAGGGGTGAAGATCCCGGGATGCCGGGTGAACCTGGTATCAACAAGGAGGGGGAACGTCCGCCCGGCCTTCTGCAGGTCGGACACATGGACGCGCGCGATCGCGAGGGGGAGCCCGGGTCGATGCCCGAGTTCCCCCGCCATCGCAGGCGGTGGCGCGTTGATGGGGGAGGTAGTGCGCCGTGGGGCGACAGCTGTTGGGTGGCGCGGGGGCGTCCGACAACACCGTGGCGGAGCAAGCGATCGACGTTCTGCGGGATGCGCTCGATTCCGGTCGGGTCGATCTCGCCAACGCGCAGGTGATCAGCTCGTGGGCCGGTCTGCTCGACGCCCACGCGGCGGAAGTGCGGACTCTCCTCACCCCCGTTCCGAGCGATCACCTGGTGCGATATTCGCTGCTCGGGCTCCTGCTGGGATTCGCGAGCTTCATGGACCCCGCGACCCGGCCGCGTGCCTCGCGCTACTTCGAGATCGCCGTGCTCGCGACCCGGGCGCGTCATCCGCGGGCCGCCGTGCCGGAGCGGATCGCACTCCACTGCGCTGAGAGCGCGGCCCTGCGCCAGCTCGGTCAGATGAGGGGCGCGACGAGCGCCGCGCGGGCGGCCGTGCGCCTGCTCAACGTCGCCGCCGACGAGCACCTCGCGCAGATCGGCCAGCTCCCTCGGGTCTACGCAGACCTCGGATGGACGTTCTTCGAGTCCGGCCGGAGCGAAGAGGCGCTTGTGGCGTTCCTGCGCGGTCTGTCGGCGTCCAAGTCCCCTGCCGACAGCAGCGGCAATCGCGCGGCGATCTGCGCCATGCAGGCGCTCGAGGGAGACATCCTGTCCTCCCGGGAGAACATCGCGCGCGCCCGCGTCGAGGTGCGACGGGAGGACGGCGACATCGGCCCACGCGGTCGCGTGCACGTCGAGCTCGCCTCGGCGCTGCTTGAGCTGGAGGACTTCGAGACGGATGCGGCGGCGCGGCACCTCGCGGAGATCGGTCCCGTCAGTGCGGTCACGGAGGGGTGGATCGAGCGCGCGCGTCTGGAGGCCGCGATCGCCCTGGTGGCCGGGCGCCCGGGCGAGGGGCTCGCGGAGCTGGACCGGGTCCTGAGGATGCGTGCGGGAGACGGGCGCTCGCGGTACGCGCAGTGCCGGCTCGCCCCGGTCCGGGCCCTGCTGCAGCTCGCACTCGGCAATGTGGAGGCCGCGGGCGTCCTGCTGCGCGAGACCGGAGGGACGACGCCGCAGATCCGCGTCGGTCTGGCGCGCGTGGAGCTCGTGCGCGGTCGCCTTCACGCCGCGCTGAATGCCATCGCCGCCCTGCCGGTCGAAGGGCTCTCGCCCCGCACAGTGGCGGAGGCCACGGCCATCGAGGCCGCGGTGCTGCTGCGTCTGCCCAGCACGTTCCGCGCCCTTGGAGCGATCGATCGACTGGGAGCTCTGGCGCGCTCCACGGGTCTGCGGCTGCCGCTGGCGTTCCTGCCGCGCAGCGACTTCGAGCGGGTGCGCGACGCGCTGACCTTGCGCGGCTACGGCGATCTCTTCGTTCGGGTCCACGCGGTGCTTCCCGAGTCCTCCGTGCTCACCCTGACCACTCGCGAGGTGGCGCTGCTGCGCGCGCTCGCCGAGCCGGATGCCTCGCGCGCCGGCATCGCCGAGCAGCTGCACGTCTCCGTCAACACGGTCAAGACGCAGCTGCGGCTGCTGTACCGCAAGCTCGGCGTCTCGGATCGTCAGACCGCGCTCGCGGTCGCCTTCGAACGCCGCCTGCTGGACGAGAGCGACGAGGCGCCTCTCCGGTAGCGCAGGCCGGCGGAGCGAGGGTGATGCCGGGGTGATTTCGCTCCGCATTCCTTGGCTCTGCCGCTGCCGCTCCTCAAAGCTGAGTGTTGGGTGAGTGCTCCCTGAACGGGCGCTGTCACCGTCTTCGCCGGACCTGTCCCTTCCGGCGGCACCCAGCATTCCGCATTGGGGGAACTATGCGCAGCATTCCGACGGCCGTGAGCGCGCGGAGGCGCCGCTTCCGGGCGGGGCTCTCCGCCACGACGGCTTTTCTCGTCGCGGCGGCGACGGTGTTCGTCGCGGCACCGGCGGCCGCCGTGCCGACCGATCACGAGATCACCGCGCGCTGGGCCGGCGATCCGGCCCCGACCTCGGCGCCCTACGGGCAGCCGGTCACCGCCGAGTGGCGCATCAACACCAACGACGCGACCGAACCGTTCGCGAACGAGGACGTCGAGAACGTGCGCGCGACGCTGATCGCGGGCAACGGCGTCTTCACGAGCATCCCGGCCGTGTGCAAGACCACGGGAGTCGACCCGGTCTCGGTCATCTCGGATGACGGCGCCACGCTGCTGTGCAATGTCGGAACCGTGCGCGAGGGCACCTCGACGCTGATCCAGTCGCCCGTCCGCGCCTCGGGCACGAGCGGCGGCAACCTCACGCTGAGCGGCACCGCGACGTCCGACTCGGCAGTGGCCGAGGCCGGTCCCGCCGATCCCGGCCCGCTTCCCATCACGTACACGCGTGGCATGGACCTGTCTCTGGTCTCCGCTCCGGGACAGGGGTACCAGGGGGGCCTTCAGCCCAGCCGCTCCGGCGGCAGCCGCACCTTCGTGCAGATGAACTTCTCGCTGATCCTGGATGCGGGCAGCCGCCCTGGTCCGAGCTCATACTCCTTCCCCCTCACCGTCGGGTCGACCGTCGCAGGCGGGATGACGGGCTTCCAGTGGGAGGGCTGTGTGCCCGTCGGGGTGAATTCGGCGTCGACGGGACAGCCGTACTCCGACCCCGCCGTCGCAGACCGCACGAACTTCCCGGACTGCACGGTGAGCGGCTCGGGCGCGAACTACACGATCTCCCTGTCGAACCTCGACTACACGCTGGTCAACACCCCGAGGAACGACAGCCTCGGCCAGCCGCTGCCGGGCACGGGCAGCTACATCGCCTCGGGAACCGTGCAGTTCAGCATCCCCTCGCCGGTGACGCAGCTGACCCCTTACACATTCACGGCCGCCCCGGGCGCGTTCACGTTCACGGATGGCGTCACGGCGCCCGATACCAACTCCGGCAACAACACGACGAACACGACCCTCACTCCGCCCGGCGGGTTCAGCAACCACTGGGCCGGCAGCCCGGCTGCCTCTCGCTCCACGTGGGACGCCAACCTCTGGGTGAGCCCGGGCACCGGCGCCGGCCTCGAGCTGCCGCAGCCGGGCATCGAAGACATCGACGACTATCGTGCGGCGGTCGCGGACGGCACGATCCAGGACCTGCCTCTGTACATGCAGGCCAACAGCCGCATGTGGAACAGCTACCAGGGGGCCGGCGGCGCGCAGATGGCGGGCGTCTGCACCATGAATCAGAACCCGGCATTCGTGCCGACCTGGGTCGACGGCGGCGGCTGGGACCCGGGCGCCGGGTACCTCCAGTTCAGCACGGTGCGATTCTTCTACACGACTGCGGCGATCGACACGAAGACCGAGACCTGCAGCGATGCCGCGCCGAGCGCGAAGTGGGTCGAGGTGGTCCCGCCCGTCGGCCATGAGCTGACCGACCCGCGTATCGGCAGCGACATCCTCATGCAGCTCCCGGCGGGCGTCACGGCCGTCAAGATGACCTGGAACCCCGCGATCGACCGGCCCCGATTCGCTCAGGGTTACGCCTTCCTGCGTGTCCTCGGCCCCATCGACGAGGCCGCGCCGACGAGCGGCGAGGGGTGGACCGTCGGAGCTGTGAACGGGCCCACGAACCCCTGGCCCGGCTTCCCCACATCGAACGGCTGGGTCAATGCGTCCACCTCGTCGGGTGGCAGCGTCATCCCGGGCAGCACGTACGGTCCGAACACGAACGGCTTCCGCGACGCGTTCCGGCTTCAGGGCCCGCAGGGCGTCATCTCCAAGGAGGTCGGCACCACGACCGCCGAGCCGGGTGTGCCGGTGACGTACAGCCTGCGCGCCCAGGCGCAGAACGTGATCACGAGCCCGCCGCCGGTGTCGTTCGAGGTCGTCGACACGCTGCCGGACGGCATGGAGTACGTGCCCGGATCGGGCAGTCCCGCGCCCACCACCGTGAACGGCCGCACCCTCACGTGGCAGTTCACGAACGTGCAGGCCAACGTGGACCAGGACATCACCTACCGGGCGCAGATCCCCGCGGACGGCGCGGTCGTGCCGGGGACGAGGCTGACGAACACTGCGGTCATCAACGTGCCGGGCGACAACCGGCCTGCGACGACTCCGGGACGCACCGCGAACGCGACCGTGCTGGTGCCGAGCTCGTCGTCGACGAACCTCGCGAAGTCGAGCGAGGACAACCTGGTGTCGTTCTTCGGCGACAGCTCGGCGTGGGTGCTGACCGTGCGCTCCGAGGATCCCGATCCCAGCGCGTTCACCGACACGATCGACGTGCTTCCGCACGTGGGTGACGGCCGAGGCACGAACATCGACGGCACCTACACGGTGACGGGCGTGACGGCTCCCGCGGGCTCCACCGTGTACTACACGTCCGCCGCGCCGGAGGATGTGAGCGCCGATCCGCGAGATGACTCCAACGGCGACGAGCCGGGGTCGGTCGCGGGCAACACGGTCGGCTGGTCGGAGACGGCGATCCCGAACCCCACCGCCATCCGCATCATCGGACCGGCGCTGGATCCGGGTGCGACGCAGACGATTCGCATTGCGTTCGACACGCCCGCGGCCTCCAGCTGCGAGGACCCGGCAGACGGCGACAACAAGCCCGGTCAGATCCTGGTGAACTCGGCGACGTCGATCGCGGAGCACACCGAGCTGCCCATGGTGTCGTCCTCGACCACGACGATCGGCAGCTGCTACGCGGTCGATCTGAAGAAGTACGTGCAGGACCTCGACGGCGTCTGGCACGACGCCAATGAGCCCGGCGACTTCCCGGCCTTCCGGGTCGGCGACACGGTGCGCTACCGCATCGTGGTCGAGAACGTGGGCCAGGGCACCATCACGAACCTGCAGGTGACGGACGACCAGCAGCCCGAGCTGGGCTCCTTCCCCGTCGAGTCACTGGCTCGCGGCGAGTCGGAGACGCACGAGTACGAGGTGGTCCTCGAAGCCGGCGGTCCCGATCTGGTGGTCAACGAGGCCTGCGGTTCGGCCGACACCCCGGCCGACGGGGAAGCTCCGGTGATCCTGTGCGACCCCGCCGGGATCACCGTGGACGGCGACCCGACTCACGAGAAGTCGTTGATCTCCGCCACGCCGATCGGGAACGGGCAGTGGGAGCTGGTGTACGGCATCGACGTGACGAACACGTCGACGTCGGCCACGGTGTACACGCTCGACGACACCCTGCGCTTCGCGGACGACGCGACGATCGTGTCGGCGCAGGTCACGGAGTCGCCTGATGGCGTGGACCTCGCCGAACCCGCGTGGGACGGTGCGGACAGCACGCGGATCGCGACGAGCGTGCCGCTGCTCGGCACCGACGACACCGGCTACGCGGCGCACCACTACGAGGTGACGGTCGTGGCGGAGGTGCCGCTGTTCCTGCCGGGTGCAGGTACGGCCGATGACCCGACGCAGTGCGGCGCCGACGCGGACGACAGCAACCGCGCGTTCAGCAACACGTCGGCGCTGACCGACCGTGCCGGTGAGGTCGAGGAGGATCGCGCGTGTGCGCCGATCCCGTCGATCGACATCGCCAAGTCGGTCTCCGAGGGCCCGACGCCCAACGGCGACGGCACCTGGACGGTCGTGTACGACATCGTCGCCACGAACGCCGGTGACGCGGACGGCGTCTACGACGTGACGGACATGATGACCGCCGACGGTGACCTCGTGGTCGAGTCGGGCCGGGTGATCACCACGCCCGAGGGTGTGACGGCGTCGCCGGATTGGACGGGTCTCGGAGCGGGGCAGACCGATCCGGAGAACCTGATCGCGGCGGACGTGACCCTGCCCGCGGGTGGGACGCACACCTATCAGGTGGAGGTCGTGCTCTCGGTCGACGCGGCAGACGGTGCCCCGGTGGTGACGTCGTGCGACCAGGCCGGCGGCGGCAGCGGCGGCCTGTCGAACACGGCGCAGATCGAGCACAACGACCTGACCGATGACGCCCAGGCGTGCATCACGGTGGCGTTCATCACGGTCGACAAGACCGTCGCCTCCGGCCCGGTCCCGAACGGGGATGGCACATGGACGGTGGTGTACGAGATCGTGGCCGAGAACGTCGGCGCCGCTGCCGGTGACTACGACGTGTACGACCAGCTGCGTTTCGGTGAGGGCATCGAGATCGAGTCGACCGACATCACCGCTCCGGCGGGCGTGACCCTGGCGAGCGGCTGGACCGGCCTGGGGGACGCGGCCGACGCGGCGGAGAACCTGATCGCCTCGACGGTGACGCTCGACACGGGCGCCAGCCACACCTACCAGGTGGAGGTGGTGGTGTCGATGGATGAGGACACGATCGCTCCGTCAGCGCTGCAGTGCCCGCCGCCCGGTTCGGGTGCTTCGGGTGGTCTGGCCAACGGCACGCTGCTGGACCACAACGGCATCGAGGTGGTCGACGCCACCTGCCCGACGCTGCCGCTGATCGCGGTCGACAAGTCCATCTCGGACGGCCCGACGGGCAACGGGGATGGCACGTGGACGATCACGTACGACCTGACCGCGACGAACACGGGTGCGGCCGAGGGCGTGTATGACATCGCGGATGAGCTGCAGTTCGGTGAGGGCATCGCGGTGGAGTCGGCCGAGGTCATCACGACTCCGGAGGGCGTGACGGCTGAGGAGGCGTGGAACGGTCGGGGTGAGAACCTGATCGCCGCCGACGTCGCCCTCGAGGCCGATGGGACGCACACCTACCAGGTGCAGGTCGTGGTGTCACTGGATCTGGATGTGGTCACCCCGGCTTCGCTGGGCTGCCCGCCTGCGGGTTCGGGTGAGGCCGGTGGGCTGTCGAACACGGTGGAGCTGACGCACAACGGTGAGACGCGTTCGGATGAGGACTGCGCCCCGCTGCCGCTGATCGGGACGACCAAGTCCCTCTCGGGTGCGGTGGTGCCGGTCGAGGGCGAGGAGGGCGTGTACGACGCCACCTACGAGATCGCGGTGTCGAACGCCGGTCCCGCCGCGGGGGAGTACGACCTGGACGACCGCCTCGCGGTCGGTGAGGGCGTCACGGTTATCGGGGTGCGGGACGTCACCACGGACGCGCCGGACTCGGTGGGCCTGAACCCCGACTTCGGCACCGACGGTGACGCGCGCATCGTCACCGACCAGCCGATCGCGGCCGCGGACGGTGCTCCGGTGGTGCACACCTACACCGTGGTGATCCGTTACGCCGTCGACCTGAGCGTTGTGGACGGTGCGATCGCGGAGACCTGCACGGTCGACGGTGGTGCTGCGGCGGGCACGCTGCAGAACATCGCGGCGGTGTCGTGGAACGGCATCGACCGTGACGACGACGCGTGCCTCATCCCCGGCAAGCCCACCCTGGACAAGGAGCTGGTGTCGGCGGAGCCTGCCGGTGAGGGTCAGTGGACCGTGGTGTACGACCTGACGGTCGGCAACACCGGTCTGGAGGCCACCCGGTACGACCTGGATGACGAGTTCCTGTTCGCCCGCGAGGTGACGGTCGACACCGTCACGGTCGCAGGGCCGGAAGGTGTGGAGGTCGACGACGCGTTCGACGGTGCGGAGAACCAGCGCATCGCCACGGACGTGGAGATCGCCGGTCTGGATGACGAGGGCTACTTCGCCCACGTCTACACCGTGACGGTGGTGGTGGATGTGCCGCTGCACTTCGCCGACGCCGACGCCGATGGCACGGCAGCTCCGGGTTGCACGGTTGCGGCTGGGGGGAACTTCCTCGAGCAGGGTCTGAACAATGCCGCGACGCTGACAGACCCGTCCGGTGGCACCATCACCGACACGGACTGTGCTCCGCTGCCGTCGATCGACATCACCAAGTCGATCGTCGGTGAGCCGGTCCAGGGGGAGGGCGGCGAGTGGTCGGTGACGTACGAGATCGTCGCGACCAACGACGGTGCTGCCGCCGGTGACTACCAGGTGGTCGACCGGCTCCGGTACGGCGCCGGCATCGAGGTCACCGGCGCGAGGATCACCGAGGCGCCCGAGGGTGTCACGCTGGCGGAGGGCTGGACGGGTCTGGGTGAGGACGGTGCGGCGGAGAACGTCGTCGCCGACGGCACCCTCCCCGCCGGAGGCAACCACACCTACCGGGTGGTGGTGACCTCCACGCTGGACACCGACGCCGCGGACGGTTCGACGCTGGCTCTGCCCGAGCCCGGGTCGGAGGGTGATGGCGGGTTCGCGAACTCGGCGGTGATCGTCCACAACGACCTCACCGATCGTGCCGACGCCGGTGCGGTGCCGGAGTGGCCGAAGGACGTCCCGCCGCCGCTGGCGGCCACCGGCGGCACCATCGCCGCCGGCGTGATCGGCACGGCCCTGGCCCTGCTGATCGCGGGAGGCATCCTGCTCGCCACCCGCCGCCGCCGCGAAAGCGACACCGCCGCCAAGGAGTAACCTCTTCGCCCGTCCGCGTCTCTCATCCCCCGTACGGAGACGCGGGCGGGCGGACCTCCCACCGGCGACGGGCCTTCCCCCGGCATCTGCACTCCCCGGGCAGGGGTGATAACGGAGGGTGAAAAAGTGTCGTCCCGCCGCGCTCTTCGGAGTCCGACCCCTAATGTGATCCGAGGCATCGCCCCGGCCTGAACCCGAATCTCAGCCCGGACGGAGATGTCGCTCGTGCGGACCCCCACACCCGAGGGGGCTCTCCGCTTCTGTTCACGAGCTCCTCGGGGGAGGGGTTCTCTACCGCGCATGCGCGAAGCTCCGCATCCGGGCCGCTTTCTCGCGACCCGGGTGCTGCTCGCCGTGCCAGGGAGTGGCAATGTTCGCACCGTCTTTGATCCTGCGTACCCGGGCGTCACGCGCGCTCGCCCGCGTGGCGACCGCCGTGGTCCTGGTGGCCGTCGCCATCACGGCGGGAGCGGTCGCCGCGCCACCCGCCGCGGCCGCGGCCGCGGCCGCCCTCAGCGTGCAGAAGACCGTCGACGGCGTCGAGAGCATCGAGCGGCAGCCGGGAGGGGAGTTCACGTACACGATCACGGTCGGCTGCGACGACGCCGACTGCGTCGACGCCGAGCTGACGGATCAGATCCCCGTGGCCTTCGCCGGCTTCGAGGTGCTGGACCTGCGCGTCCTCCCGTCGTCCCGGCCGGCCACGGCGACGCTCGCCGGGTGCGAGGACGTGATCACGGAGGCCTGTGAGCTGCACGTCGAGTTCCTGCAGCCGCTCGACGGCGAGCTGGTCGGCATCGCCGCCGGCCAGACGTATGAGGTCAGTCTCACGCTCAAGGTGCCGCAGGATCTGCCGCCCACCTGGCCCTTCAACGGCCTCGTCGTGACCAACACCGCCACCGCCACGGCGACCACCGCCGACCCCGCATCCGACTCCGCCGACGTCACCGTGGCCATCGACCGCGTCGCCGACGTCGAGGTCGCGAAGACCTGGGAACCGGCTTCGCAGCAGTTCCAGCCCGGCGTCGCTTCGACCGTGCGTCTGGACGTGCGCAACGCCTCCAACATCGATGCCGAGTCGCTGACGCTGCAGGATCCGCAGGGCGCGGACGACCAGGCCGCCCAGCTCGCCGACAGCAACCCGTTCCGCATCGTCGACTTCGTCGCCTTCGGTGCCGTGTCCGCGCCGGAGGGCGCCGACCTGCTCACCGTCGACGCCTACGTGTACAACGCGGGCTCGTGGACGTGGGTCGCCGGTCAGCCGGGTGCGGTGAGCGCGCCCGTGCTGCCCGCCGGCGTGGCCGCCGATCAGGTCGCGGGCCTGCGGTTCTCGTTCACGAGCGCCGACGGCGCCGTGATCGCGGCGGACGGCGAGGCCGGATCGATCAGCTTCGAGGTCGCGCAGCGATCGACCGACCGTGCCACCGAGGACGCTCTCGTGCTCGGTGCCTCGGCGACCAACGAGGTCGTGGCGACGGTCGCCGTACCCGGTCTGGAGCCCGTGGCGAAGAGCGCCAGTGCGCCCTACGAGATCGGCGGCCTGGACGTGAAGGTCGAGGCGGTCAAGTCGATCACCCCGGCGCGGATCCCCGCCGGAGGCAGCGCAGAGGCGGTGCTGGGTGCGAAGAACGCCTCGAACGGACCGCTCAGCACGCTGACCATCCGCGACACCGACTACTTCACCGAGGCCCTTCGCTTCGGCGGCTTCACGAGCCCCCTCGCCTACCCCGCGGGCGCCACATCCGCGTCGGTCACGTGGTCCTTCAGTGACGGCGACCCCGTCGTCACGCCGTTCGCCGCCGGGGAGACGCCCGTCGCCCCCGCCGCGCCCGATGGCGCTCACCTGACGGGCTTCGCCATCTCGTACGAGGGCGCCGTCGAGCGCGGTGCCGTCATCGAGGCGCCGTTCCGCATCGACACCGCCGTGGAGCTCGTACCCAGCGAGGAGCGCAGCCCGGTCGAGGCGCCGAACACGGTGCGCGTCGAGGGCACGAACCCGGCCGGGTCGGCCGAGGCCCAGGCCACGGCGCCGCTGCGCGTGTTCTTCCCCGACATCGCGCTCGAGCTCGACAAGCAGATCAGCCCGACCGGCGCGGTCACCGCCGGCGGCACCGTGGTGGTGCAGCTGCCGACGAAGACGTCGACCGACTCCGCCTACGTGGTCCCCACCCGGCTCGTCGTCGAGGACGTCTGGCGCGAGGACGTCGCCGCCGATTTCTGGAACGCCTTCGATCCCACGGCGATCGCGCCGACGCAGCTGCTGTCGGGCTCGACGCTGACGGTCGAGGCGCGGATGCCGGACGGCACGTGGCAGGACGTGACGATCTTCGAGGCGTCCGACACCACGCGCATCGTCTCGGGAGACCTCCGCGAGCTCGCGCCGGGCATCGACTTCTCGGCCGTCACCGGCCTCCGCTTCACGTTCGAGAACGCCGTCGGCTTCGCGGCGGGGACGACCGTGGCGCCGAACGCGGTGTACAAGGCGCGGTCGACCCTGCGTGACGACGGCCGGCCCACGGCCGTCCCTGGCGATCAGCGCGTCACCTATGAGAACCTCGCTGTGGCGTCCGGTGTCGGCGCGGTGCAGGGCGGCACCACCGTCACGAGCGACGAGGTCACCGACGTGGCCGACGCCCACGTGATCGCCTATGACGGCGACGGAGCCCTCTTCGCCGACAAGTCCTGGAACCCCGCCACGCTGCCGTCCCAGTCGGGCCAGGCCGCGAACAGCCGTCTGACCTGGGGGCTCACGGCGACGGGCTACGAGTCCGTCACGGTCGCCGACCCCGCCGGCGGCGAGGCCGATCCGGAGAACACGGTCTTCCAGGCGTTCGACCTGACGCACATCCGCGCGATCGACGACGCGCGCTGGCGCTGGGACACCATCCAGTCGATCGAGCTCTATATGGACGGCGCATGGCAGGTCGTGCCCGCACCGAACGGCGGCTGGATCACCGGCACCCGCTTCGTGGGATACACGCTCTCGGCCGCGCAGTCGGCGGCCGCCACCGGCGTGCGCATCACCGTCGTGCCCAACGACGCCGCGCGTGCCGCGAGCACCGACCCGCTGCGCCCGTCGGTCGGATCCGGCGTCGCGACCAACGCCGACGGGGACTGGCGCGCGTTCGACCTGAGCTGGCGGCTGCGCAACACCGTGCGAGTAGCCGGCGACGGCAACCCGTGGGTGACCGGCAAGCGCGTCTTCAACGACGAGCAGGATGCGCCGGGCGCGATCTGGAACACCATGCGCGTGACCGGCGTCGACGACGGCGTGCACGTCGTGGAGGACCGCTCCAGCGTGGTGCTGATCGATCACGAGCCCGCGGTGCTGCTGACCAAGACCGCCGATCGCGACGAAGTCCCCATTCCCGTCGCCGACGAGGTCGCGCAGGACGGCTACCCCCACATCGCCTACACCGTCACGGCCACGAACAACTCGTCCGCGCGGGCGTCCTACATCCGGGTGACCGACCCGATGCCCTGCACGGACGCCACCGTCACGGACTGCGAGCTTCCCGCCGACGGCTGGGGCGCAGACCCCTTCGCCGCGGCGGAGTACGACCCGGCGACGAACCCGTTCGAGCGCGTCGACCTGATGCGCATCGCGTTCGAGATCCCGTCCGGCTCCGGCGTCGACACCCGCGCCTCGCGGGTGACCCTCTGGCTCCGCGCGGCGGACGGCGCGCTCTCGACCCGCGTGCTGCCGCTCGCCGACGCGGCGGCTCTCGACGCCGCGGCGCTGGCCGACGTCGTCGGCGTGAGCGTGCTCTACCAGGGTGCCGACCCGGCTGCCGCCGGCGGCTCGATCGCCACCGGCGTCGACCTGACGATGAAGCTCGACACGCGCCTGCGCATCACCGAGCGCAGCGACGCCGACGCGCCGGTCGAGCCGGTCACCGTGCCCAACGCCGCGTTCGCCCAGTCGTTCGACCCCGTGCTCTTCCCCAGGGCGGCGGCCTACGCCGACGATCCGGCCGACGTGCCGCTGGTCGACGGCGAGCTCGACGTCACCGCGGCGAAGACCATCTCGCCCGGCTCGCTGCTCGAGAAGGACCGCGCGAACCCGGTGACGGTCGCGCTCGAGGCCACCGACGGCGACGCCACCGTGGCGACGCAGGAGGTCGTTATCGAGGACGTCGACCAAAACTTCTGGAGCCGCTTCCGCCTCGTCTCGGTCGACGGCGTGCAGCTCCCGCGCGGCGCCGATCAGGTGCGCGTCGACGTGCAGCACGACGGCGAGTGGATCGCCGGCACGCCCGCGGCGACCGCGACGCTGCCCGACGTCCCCGTCGAGCAGATCACCGGCCTGCGCTTCGTGTTCACCCGCGCCGACGGCGGCGTCTTCTCCCGCACCGCCCCGCCGAGGGCTGGACGGCACGCGCCGACCTGACGGTGGCGCTGCTCGATGCCGTGCGGGGCACGGAGGAGGAGATCGTCTTCCCCAGCACGGTATCCAACGACATCACGACGCGCTCGTCGCGTGGCGACGCCGAGGTGTACCCGGCCGCCGAAGCCCAGGCTTCCGACGACATCGCGCTGCTCACCGGCACGTACGCGCTCGCCGTCGAGAAGACGCCGCTCGACAACCGGCACACCGTGGAGGCGGGCCAGACCGTGCCGTGGACCCTCCGGTTCACCAACACCGGATCTGGCTACCTGACGGTGGACGGGCTCGTCGACACGCTTCCCGCCTCGCTCGACGTCGACTTCTCGGAGGAGCCGATCTTCTCGACCTCCGAGGGCGGTCGCCTGTCGCTCGAGCCCACGTACCGCTACGACGCCGCGACGCGGCAGCTCTCGTTCGAGTGGCCGGAGGGTGCCGCGCGCATGGCGCCGGGCGAGTCGTACTCCCTCACTCTCGGCATCGTGCTCAAGCCGGGCCTTCGCCAGGGCGAGCGCGCGACGAACGCCTTCACGGTGACCACGGCTCAGCCGCTCAGCGCCTGCACCAACACGTCCGGCAACGGGCAGGGCGTGCTGCCGGGTCGGGCGGAGAACGCCTGCGGCACGACGAACTACGTCGAGCCCGTTCCGGGCGCCTCGCTCGCGGTCTACAAGGGCGTGAAGGGTGAGGTGGACGGCGAGCTCGTCGACGGGGCGGTCAACACGGCCAACGCGGCGGCTTCCTGCTACACGGACGCCGAGGGGTACTTCCGCACGCCGTGCGCCGCGAACACCGTCGTGGGTGCGACGGACGCGTGGAAGCTCGAGACCGTCAACAGCGGAACCGACCCGTACACGTCGCTGGTCGTGGCCGAGCCGCTTCCTGTGCCGGGCGACGTGATGCTCGCCACCGGCTCGTCCCGCGGCTCCACGTTCCGTCCGATCCTCGACGGCGCGGCGGGTCTGCAGATCGACGCGCCGGAGGGCACGACGATCCTCTGGCAGGTCTCGACGGGCGAGGACGTCTGCGTCGGGTCGGACGGTCGCGCGTGGCGCGATGACCCCACATGCTCGGCCGATTCGTGGACCGACGCCGCCGCCTTCACGGGCGACTGGGCCGAGGTCACCGGACTGCGCGTGCAGTTCGACTTCCGCACGGCCGCCGGCGGCGTGCTCGCGCCGGGCGCCGGCGTGACGATCCGCTACCAGACGGTCAACGCCCCGGCCACCGAGGCGGACCCGAGCCGCGCGCCCGTCGAGGTGCCGGTGGAGGACCAATTCGCGTGGAACCAGTTCGGCGCGCACGCCGTGCTGCAGAGCGGCCGCACGCTCGACCGCGCCCCGGTGAAGGCCGGCGTGACGCTGGTGGCCGGCGAACTCGACGTCGCGAAGGTCGTCGAGGGCGAGGCCGCGGCGTACGCCCCCGACGAGTTCCTCGTCGACGTGTCGTGCACGGCGGCGGGCGCCTCGCTCGACCTCGGCTCTCAGGCGACGCTGAGCGTCTCGCCGGACGCGCCGGCGACCGTGACAGGCATCCCGCTCGGCGCGCAGTGCACGGTCGACGAGCAGGGTGAGGTGGGCGCGTTCGGCGAGACCCGTCGCTCCGGCCTGCCGGCCACCGTCGACATCCTGCAGCCCGGCGACGCCCCGCAGGAGCAGCGCGTCACCGTCACGAACGCGTACGACTTCGGCTCGCTGCGCATCGCCAAGGAGGTCGACACCGCGGCCACGGTGGGCGCCTTCGGGCCGTTCGGCTTCGAGCTCGCCTGCACGACGAGCACGGGCCTCGCGGTGCAGCTCGCCGAGGCCGACCGCGCGTTCACGCTCGCGGCCGGTGAGACCCGGACGATCACCGGCGCCATCCCCGTGGGAGCGACGTGCGACGTGACCGAGGTCGACTCCGACGACGCTGCCTCCGTCGCCATCACGGGCGACGGGGTCGAGGACGCCGGCGACGGCACCGCACGGGTGCGTGTCGGCGCCGACCGCAACGCGCTCGTCACCAACCGCTACGAGGCCGGCACGCTGTCGGTGCTCAAGACGGTCACGGGCGACGGTGCCGCCGACTACGGCGACGGGCCCTTCGCGGTGCGGGTCGTGTGCACCTACGGCGGCGAGACGGTGTTGACGCAGGACGCGCTCGCGATCACGCCCGACGTCCCGACGCAGGTGGATGCGGTGTTCCCCGCGGGCACCGTCTGCGAGGTGAGCGAGACACAGACGGGTGGCGCCACCGAGCACACCGACCCGCCCGCCGTGACGATCACGGGTCCGGAGGGCGACGAGCCCCTCGGCGCGGTGACCGCGCTGGTCGCGAACGACTTCCGCACGGGCGAGCTCGCGATCGAGAAGCAGCGCGAGGGCGACGGCGTGGCCGAGTTCGGTGCCGGCCCCTTCCAGGCGCAGGCCTCCTGCACGTGGCAGAAGGACGGCGAGACCCTCACGGTGCCGCTCGCGGACAACGGCGTGGTCACGCTCGACGAGGCGGGCGACTACCGCGCCGCGATCGCGGGGATCATCGTGGGCGCCGAGTGCGCCGTCACCGAGACCGACCCGGGCCTCGCGACGCAGATCACGATGGCGCCGGCCGACGGCACCGCCACGATCGCGGAGCCGGCCGAGGGCGTGCAGAGCGCGACCGTCGTGATCGTCAACCGGTTCGACGTCGGTCAGCTGCAGATCGAGAAGGTCGCCGAGCAGAACCGCGCGCAGGTCGGCGACGAGGTCACCTACGTCATCTCGGTGCGCAACACCGGGCAGATCCCCGCGATCGACGCGGTCGTCAGCGATCTCCTTCCCGAGGGTGCGGTCGTGGTCGACACCGAGGGGCGGATCGATGGACGGACGATCGTCTGGACCGTCGCCGAGATCCCCGTGGGCGAAGCGGTGGAGCTGCCGGTGACCGTGCGCTACGACGCGCCGGGCGAGTACGTCAACAGCGCGTCCGTCGCTAACCCGGCCGGTCCCTGGCGCCCGGTCGAGGTCGACGGGGCGTGCGCGGATGACCCGACGCGCAGCTGCGCGCCGGTCACCGTGACCGCACCCCCGGCGGATCCGACCGACCCGGACGGCCAGGCGCCGTCCGACGGCACCGGCGACGCCGACGGCGCGGGTGGTGGCGCGGGCGACACGGGTGACGCCGACGGCGGCGACGGGGCGTTGGCGGTCACCGGTGCGACGGTGGGCGCCGGGCTCGCGATCGGCGTCGCCCTCCTCATGCTCGGTGCGGCGATGGTGCTGACGGTGCGTCGGCGCCGGCACGGCTCGCACTGAACCGACGCGGTGCGCTTCCCCGGGCTCGCCCCACAACGAGGCCCGGGGGAGTGCACCGCTGCTGAACCGGACGGCCGCAATGCCGACGGTGACCCGAACACCCGATAGCGTCGTCTCGGCGCGCGCTGCCCGCATCCGCGGTGGCCTCGGGCGTCGCTTCGCCGTCGCATCTGGGGGATCTCGGCTCGCATGAAACGCATCTACGCCCTCGCCGCCGTGCAGTGCGCGGCGCTCGGGGCCCTCACCGCACCGGTCGTGGTCGGACTGTCGCTGATGATCACCCGCATGGTCGGCGACACGGCTGCGCCGGGCGCGCTCGGTGTGGTGGTGGCCGCGGGTTCGGCCGCCGCGATGGTCGCCAATCCCCTGATCGGCTGGTGCGTCGACCGCACCCCGCGCCGGTTCGGCGGTCGTCGGATCTGGATCATCGCCGGCGTCCTCGGTGGGCTTGCGGGTTCCGTCGCGGTCGCCTTCGCGGCCGATCCGGCGAGTCTCCTGGTCGCATGGGTGGCGACGCAGGCCGCGTACAACGGCTGCTTCGCGGGCGTGAACAGCATGCTCTCGCGTGACCTGGCGCCCGAGCAGAGGGTGCGAGCGGGTGCCGTGTTCTCCGCCGCGGCGACCATCGGAACCCTGCCCGGCCTGGCGGCCGCGGCCGTGTTCGCAGCCGACACCGTGACCATGACGCTCGTCGTGCCCGTTCTCGCCGTCGTCGTGGTGACGGCCGTGGTGCTCGTCCTGCGCGATCCGGATGCCCCCGCATCCGCCGCAGACGAGGGCGTCGCGGGAGGATGGCGGCTCGTCGAGTTGCGCACGCTTCTCACCGGGCGGTTCCTCGCGGTCATGGCTGTGCGCTTCGTGCTCTCGCTCGAGCTCACCGCGGGCCTCGTGTTCGCCCTGTACCTGTTCATGGATCGCTGGGACCTCGCCGAGCACGACGCGGTCCGACTGGTGTCGGCCGCCACCCTCGTGGGTGCCGCCGGGCTGCTCACTGCCTCCGTCACGCTCGCGCTTCTGGGTAGGCGTGCACCGAGGGAGACGACGCTGCTCGGCGCCGCGCTGATCGTGCTGACCGCCGCGATGCTCGGTCGCGCCCTCGCGCCCACGCCGGTGCTCTTCTACGTGGCCACGTTCGCGGCGGGCGTCGGCATCGCCCTCGGCTTCGCCTCGTCGCGGGCGATCGTGCAGGGGCTGCTGCCCCCGACGCGCGCCGCATTCGGGCTGGGAGTGTTCAACGTCGGCAACGCACTCGGCGGCATCGTGGCGCCGCTCATCGCGACGGCACTGCTCAGCGCTGCACGCGCGGTGGGCGTCGACGGCTACGCGGGCATGTACGTCCTGCTGACGGTGCCCGTCCTCGCCTGCCTCGCGGTGCTGCCCGTGCTGGGCCGGCCGGTCGCGCCCACGGGGAGCGGCCTAGAGCAGTCCGAGCTCGCGCGCGCGGGAGACCGCCTGTGACGCGGTGCTGACGCCCAGCTTGCGGTAGAGCGAGCGGCGCTGTGCCTTGATGGTGTTGACCGACAGGCGGTGACGCTCCGCCGAGGCGGTGAGGGTGAGGCCGCGCCCGACGTCGTGGAGCGTCGCCAGCTCCCGCTTCGTCAGACGCGGCACGACGGCGCTCTCGGGGAACAGGGGAGGACGCGCCAGCACCGCATCGCGGCAGGCCGCGTCCGCTCCCACCTCGTCCAGCAGCAGCCGCCGTTCCTCCGCGCCGAGTCGCGCGAACGGCGTGCGCATGCCGTGGCGCGCGCCGAGTTCGGCTGCGAGGCGGAACGGCCGCGCCGCGGCGTGCGTGTCACCGGCGCGCAGCGCGGCCCCGGCGGTCACCAGCAGCAGGTCGACGCGCATCAGCGGAGTCGTGCCGGGCATGCGCAGCGCGGTGTCCGCGGCTTCCGATGCGTCCGACAGGCGCCCCTCGGCGAGCAGGATCTGCGCCCTGACCGCCGCCAGTGACGGCCGATGCCCGTGAGAGCCGATGAGCTGGCGCGCCTCGGGGATACGGCCCGCCGCCAACAGCAGCTGTGCCTGCGTCGCACGCAGCAGATCCGACAGGGCGGGGCTGATGTGTGCGCGGCGATGCTGCTCCGCCCTGCGGAGCTCGAACATCTCGAGGGCGCTCAGCGCGTCGTCGCGGTGCCAGGCGGTCTCGGCGTGCGCGGCCAGCAGCAGAGGCCAGTTCTCGGTCGTCGACCAGTGGGCCTCGGTGCGGTGCAGCGCCGCGGCGGCCTCGTCGAGCGCGCCGTGCTCGCGATGCAGCGCCGCGGTGGCGAGCATGAGGGGGATGCCGTAGAAGCTCTCGTCGAAACCGGCGGGAAGGCCCGCCGCGCGGAGCTTGTCGACGGCGCGGCGTGCGTCGACGAAGCGGCCCTGCAGGGTGAGGATCTGCGCGTCCAGCGCGTCCGCGTAGAAGTGCTGCTTCTTCGTCCTGTGCGGGCGACGCGGGGCACGGGCGAGGGCGTCGCGCGCCTCGTCCAGCTTCCCCAGGTACAGCTCGGTGACGGCGACCTCGTTGGCGAATAGTCCCGCCGCCGGTGCGAGCAGGCCCTCGGGGTCCTGCGCGGCTTCGAGCATGCTCTCGAAGCGGCGCAGCGCGGGTTCGACGAACTCATACCGACCGCTGAGACGCAGCCCCGCCGTGAGCAGGCCCTGCGTCCAGACCCGCTCCGGAGTGACCTTGCCGGGTGTCAGCAGCCGGCGTCGCTGTGTCGTCGCGAACGCCGAGCCGAGCGCTTTGACGGCCTGTGCGGTGCGACCGCGCGTGTAATGGGACAGTGCGCTGAGGAATCCGAGCATCGGATCCGACCGGGTGACCGTCGTCGGCACCTTCGGGAGGGTGTCGGGGGACGAGCCGAGGTGAGTCGTGATCTCCGGGAACGCCGTGTAGGCGAGAGAGCGCGCGAGATCCCAGCGCTCGCCGTCGACCGCCGCCGCGAACGCTTCGCCGAAGCGCTCCCGCTCCGACATCCACTCCGCGATGAGGCCGAACGCGTGCCTGCGCTCCTCGGGCGAGAGTCGCTGCTGCAGGGCGGGCCGGATCACAGGGTGCAGTCGGAAGGAGCGCTCGCCGTGGTCCTCCTCCCACCAGCCCAGTCCCCGTCGGCATGCCTCGTCGAGCACGTCGACGTGCTCGGGCGGCAGCCCGAGGGCCGACGCCAGCGCCGGGGAGACGGTCTCCCCGGCGCTGGCGAGCCGCAGCGCCGCGAATCCGGGATGATCCTCGAGGGGTGCGAGGAGCGCACGCTGCGCCTCGGCGACGGTCTCGCCCCTCTCGCGCCATGGGCGCACGGTGCCGTCCGCCGCGTGCTGCAGCGCGATGCGGATCGCCAGGGCCCACCCCTCGGCCTCATCCGTGAGAGTCGCGGCGGTCGCGTCCGTGATCGACGCGCCCAGGGCGGCGGCGAGTCGGGCGGTCTCCTCCGCGTCGAACGCGAGATCTGCCGCGCTCAGCACGCTCGCGGCGCCGACGCGGGATGTGAGCGCCCGTGGCGGGTGCGAGCGCACGGCGAGCAGGAGGGAGACGTGGTCGGTGGCGGAGGTCCAGCGGAACAGCTCCTCGGCCGACGGCGGGCGGAGATCGTCGAAGCCGTCCACGACGACGGTGACCGGCGTGCGCAGCTCCGCCACGTGCCGGATCGCCCGCGCGCGCGGATCCTCTGCGGACTCTGCCGCGTCGGACGGTTCGGGGTCCACGCGCGCGAGCCGCTCGGCCAGCGTCGTCCAGAAGGCGTCGTCCGGGGCAGACGCATCCACGCCGATCCACACGACGGCCTCGTCGTGCGGCCGGGAGCGGGCCCACTCGGCCAGCAGCTGCGTCTTGCCGTAGCCGGCCGGGGACTGCACGATCCGCACGGCCGGTCCCGTCGCGTCTTCGAGGCGCTGCACCAGGCGCGGCCGAGGGATGTGCGCGTGCGGCGGTCGAGGGATGGAGATGCGGGAGCTCATACGTGAAGGAACATCGTGGCGCTCGGCGATGGCTCTCATCCGAGCGGAGGCGGACCACCGTCCTGCGGTTCCGCGCGCCGGTGGTGACGCCGGCCGCCTCCACCCTAACGGCGCGCTCCACCGCGGCCCGCCGCCGTGCCGCGCGTGCCCGGATCGTCCCCGGGCATGCGTCCGGATCCTGCTCGCGAGCCTGCCGTTCTGCTACGCCGGGTCCTCGGAAGGAGCGCGGTCAGCCGCGGGTGAGGTCCTTCGCGAGCAGCACCTCCGCCTCGCGGTAGCCGAGGCCGCGGTACAGCGCCCTCGCCGCGTGGTTGGAGCCGAACACGTGGAGCCCGATCGAATCCGCGCCGAGGCGACGGGCCTCGTCCTCCGCGGCGCGCATCATCGCGGCGCCGAAACCGCGGCGTCGATGCGCCGGCTCCACGTGCAGCTCCATCACGAACACGTGGGGACCCGTGGAGCGCCGCTGCACGTCGAGCCACAGGGCGCCGACCACCACGTCGTCCACGGTGGCGCGGAAGACCAGCCCGTCCTCGGTGTCGACGCCGTCGGGCATCGCCTCGGCCTGCTGCCGCGCCGACTCCGCGCGCGCCGACTCCGGCGTGTGCAGTCCCTCGTTCACCAGGTCCTCGGCGAACTCCGCGATCACCCGCGCCTCGAACGCGGCGTACCGCTCGGCCGTCATCCGGGTCAGCACCAGGTCGCCGGGTGTCCGCGGCGCGGGAAGCGGCGCGAGCAGCATCTGGATGTCCGTGGCCCGGTATCCCCGGTCCTCCAGGAGAGCCCAGCCCGCGTCATCCTGCGCGAACAGGTCGATCCGCAGGATCGCCGCGCCGAGCGCACGCGCCCGCTCCTCGACCAGGGCGAGCGCCGCGGATCCGGTCCGCGCGTCGTCCGCGACGAGCGCGTAGAGCATCGCGTGCGGGGGATCGGCGCGCACCTCGAGCCACGCGGTCCCCACCACGCGACCGTCGTCCCGGATCTGGCACACGTGCTGATCCGCGGAATGCACGCCGTCCGGCAGTCGGCTCGCGACGATCCCCTCGCCCTGCTCCTGGGCCTCCGCGGGCGGCAGCATGCCCGACTCGCGGCGCAGGGCGGCGAAGCGCGCCGCCGTCTCGGCCCGCCACGCGTCGAACCGCTCGGCGGGCATCGGCTCCAGGGTGACGGTCACGGTCCCATTGTGGGCCGGGGCCCGCGAGACCTCATCTCCGGGGCGAGACATCGTCGTGCGGCGATGACTCGCGCGAGGGATGAGGTCTCGCGGACGAGAGCGGGAAACCTGGGTTTATACCCGAGGTTCAACCCTTCGTCAAGGAACCGCTGGACAACGCGTGTCGTGCCGCCTATAGTTGCTATTTGCGCCTCTTGGATCCCCCATGCCTTCATATGGTGGTCGGCTGGCGCCTTCGATCCCCGCAGATAGCGGCGCGGGTCGTGGGCCGAGCGGGACCGATACCGGCGCACCTCACCTGTCGACAAGGAAACTCAGCGACCCCGCCACGGTCGCTCATGGAGGTTATCCCCTTGGCTGCTGCGCGCAACGCATCCACCACCACCCCCAAGAACGGTCGCGGAGCATCCCGCCTCTCGTTCGCCAAGATCTCCGACACGCTGACGGTCCCCGACCTTCTGGCGCTGCAGACCGAGTCGTTCGACTGGCTGGTCGGCAACGACGCCTGGAAGGCGCGTCTGGCCGAGGCCCAGGCCGCCGGTCGCACGGACATCGCCGTCAAGAGCGGTCTCGAGGAGATCTTCGAGGAGATCTCGCCGATCGAGGACCTGAGCGAGACCATGCAGCTCTCGTTCACGAACCCCTACCTCGAGCCGGAGAAGTACTCGATCGAGGAGTGCAAGGACCGCGGCAAGACCTACGCGGCCCCGCTCTACGTCGAGGCCGAGTTCATGAACCACCAGACGGGTGAGATCAAGACCCAGACGGTGTTCATGGGCGACTTCCCGCTGCAGACCGACAAGGGCACGTTCATCATCAACGGCACCGAGCGTGTCGTGGTGTCGCAGCTCGTGCGCTCGCCCGGCGTCTACTTCGACAAGACGCCCGACAAGACGTCGGACAAGGACATCGTCTCGGCCCGCGTCATCCCGAGCCGCGGCGCGTGGCTCGAGTTCGAGATCGACAAGCGCGACCAGGTCGGCGTGCGCATCGACCGCAAGCGCAAGCAGTCGGTCACCGTGTTCCTCAAGGCGCTGGGCCTGTCGAGCGAGGAGATCCTCGCCGAGTTCGCCGGCATCGAGTCGATCGAGGAGACGCTCGCGAAGGACACGATCCTCACCAAGGAGGACGCGCTCCGCGACATCTACCGCAAGCTGCGTCCGGGCGAGCAGGTGGCCGCCGAGGCCGCCCGCGCGCTGCTCGACAACTTCTACTTCAACCCGAAGCGCTACGACCTGGCCAAGGTGGGTCGCTACAAGATCAACCAGAAGCTCGGGATCGACCGCCCGCTGAGCGACTCGGTGCTGACCGTCGACGACATCGTCGCGACGATCAAGTACCTCGTCCGCCTGCACCGCGGCGACGAGACCTTCGAGGGCATCCGCAACGGCCAGCCGGCCGAGCTGCGCCTGACGGTCGACGACATCGACAACTTCGGCAACCGCCGCATCCGCGCGGTCGGCGAGCTCATCCAGAACCAGGTCCGCACCGGTCTGTCGCGCATGGAGCGCGTCGTCCGCGAGCGCATGACCACGCAGGACATCGAGGCGATCACGCCGCAGACCCTGATCAACGTGCGCCCCGTCGTGGCCGCGATCAAGGAGTTCTTCGGCACGTCGCAGCTGTCGCAGTTCATGGACCAGAACAACCCGCTCGCGGGCCTGACCCACAAGCGCCGCCTGTCGGCGCTGGGCCCCGGCGGTCTGTCGCGTGAGCGCGCCGGCGTCGAGGTCCGCGACGTCCACCCGTCGCACTACGGCCGCATGTGCCCGATCGAGACGCCGGAAGGCCCGAACATCGGTCTGATCGGCTCGCTCGCGTCGTTCGCCCGGATCAACTCGTTCGGCTTCATCGAGACCCCGTACCGTCGCGTCGTCGACGGCAAGGTCACGGACCAGATCGACTACCTCACCGCCGCGGAGGAGGAGTCGTTCATCGTCGCCCAGGCCAACGCGCCGCTGGACGCCGACGGCTCGTTCCGCGAGGACCGCGTGCTCGCGCGTCAGGTCGGCGGCGAGGTCGACCTGGTCCCCGCCGAGGAGATCGGCTACATGGACGTCTCGCCGCGCCAGATGGTGTCGGTCGGAACGTCGCTGATCCCGTTCCTCGAGCATGACGACGCGAACCGCGCCCTCATGGGTGCGAACATGCAGCGTCAGGCCGTGCCGCTGCTGCGCGCCGAGTCGCCGTACGTCGGCACCGGCATGGAGAACTACGCCGCGATCGACGCCGGTGACACGATCATCGCCGACAAGGCCGGTGTGGTCGTCGAGGTCTCGGCCGACTTCGTCCGCCTGCAGCTCGACGAGGGCGGCACGCGCGACTACTTCCTGCGCAAGTTCGACCGCTCGAACCAGGGCAACAACTACAACCAGCGCGTGATCGTCGACGCGGGCGACCGCATCGAGGTCGGCGAGGTCATCGCGGATGGCCCCGCCACCGAGAACGGCGAGCTCGCCCTCGGCAAGAACCTCCTCGTGGCCTTCATGAACTGGGAGGGCTACAACTACGAGGACGCCATCATCCTCAGCCAGAACCTGGTGAAGGACGACACCCTCACCTCGATCCACATCGAGGAGTACGAGGTCGACGCCCGCGACACCAAGCTGGGCAAGGAGGAGATCACCCGTGACCTCCCCAACGTCAGCCCCGAGCTGCTGAAGGACCTCGACGAGCGCGGCATCATCCGCATCGGCGCCGAGGTGCGTCCCGGCGACATCCTCGTCGGCAAGGTCACGCCGAAGGGCGAGACCGAGCTGTCGGCCGAGGAGCGTCTGCTCCGCGCGATCTTCAACGAGAAGAGCCGCGAGGTGCGCGACACGTCGCTCAAGGTCCCCCACGGCGAGCAGGGCACCGTCATCGCGGTGAAGGAGTTCAACGCCGAGGAGGGCGACGACGAGCTGGGCTCGGGCGTCAACCGCCGCGTCGTGGTCTACATCGCGCAGAAGCGCAAGATCACCGAGGGTGACAAGCTCGCCGGCCGTCACGGCAACAAGGGTGTCATCTCGCGCATCCTGCCCGTCGAGGACATGCCGTTCCTCGCGGACGGCACGCCGGTCGACATCATTCTGAACCCGCTCGGTGTGCCCGGTCGAATGAACTTCGGCCAGGTGCTCGAGCTGCACCTCGGATGGATCGCGTCGCAGGGCTGGAAGATCGAGGGCGCTCCGGAGTGGGCCGCTCGCCTGTCGGAGGCGGCCCGCGAGGCCGCTCCCGGCACGAAGGTCGCCACCCCGGTGTTCGACGGCGCCGCGGAGGCCGAGCTGGCAGGTCTGCTCGACTCGACGCTGCCGAACCGCGACGGTGACCGCCTGATCGACAGCTCGGGCAAGACCCAGCTGTTCGACGGCCGCTCGGGTGAGCCGTACCCGTTCCCGATCTCGGTCGGCTACATGTACATCCTGAAGCTGCACCACCTCGTCGACGACAAGATCCACGCGCGTTCGACGGGCCCGTACTCGATGATCACCCAGCAGCCGCTCGGTGGTAAGGCGCAGTTCGGTGGCCAGCGCTTCGGTGAGATGGAGGTGTGGGCCCTCGAGGCCTACGGTGCGGCGTACGCGCTGCAGGAGCTCCTGACCGTCAAGTCCGACGACATCCTCGGCCGCGTCAAGGTGTACGAGGCGATCGTCAAGGGCGAGAACATCCCGGAGCCCGGCATCCCCGAGTCGTTCAAGGTGCTCATGAAGGAGATGCAGTCGCTCTGCCTGAACGTCGAGGTCCTCTCGGCCGATGGCACGGCTGTCAACCTCCGCGACACCGACGACGAGGCCTTCCGCGCAGCGGAGGAGCTCGGCATCAACATCTCGTCCCGCTTCGAGTCCGCCTCGATCGACGAGATCTAAGCCCGGCCGATACAGAGATTTCCAAACAGGAGACATCAATTGCTCGACGCAACCACTTTCGATGAGCTTCGCATCGGCCTGGCCACCGCCGACGACATCCGTCGCTGGTCCTTCGGTGAGGTCAAGAAGCCCGAGACCATCAACTACCGCACCCTGAAGCCGGAGAAGGACGGTCTGTTCGGTGAGCAGATCTTCGGACCCTCCCGCGACTGGGAGTGCGCCTGCGGCAAGTACAAGCGCGTGCGCTTCAAGGGCATCGTCTGCGAGCGCTGCGGTGTCGAGGTCACCAAGTCCTCGGTCCGCCGCGAGCGCATGGGCCACATCGAGCTCGCCGCGCCCGTGACGCACATCTGGTACTTCAAGGGCGTCCCCTCGCGCCTCGGCTACCTGCTGGACATGGCGCCGAAGGACCTCGAGAAGGTCATTTACTTCGCCGCCTACATGGTGATCTCGGTGGATGAGGATGCTCGCCACCGCGACATGCCGACGCACGAGAACAACCTCCGTCTCGAGATCAAGAACATCGGCGACCGTCGCGACTCGCGCATCGCCGCCCGCCTCCAGAAGCTGGAGGAGGAGCTCGCCGCTCTCGAGGCCGAGGACGCCAAGGCCGACCAGAAGAAGAAGGTCAAGGACGCCGCCGAGAAGGAGATGGCGACGATCCGCAAGCGCGCGGACGAGCAGGTCGCCAAGCTCGAGCGCATGTGGGACGAGTTCCGCAACCTCGAGGTCGGCCAGCTCAAGGCGGAGGACGACGTCTTCCAGGAGCTGCAGGACCGCTTCGGCCAGTACTTCGTCGCCCACATGGGTGCGGAGTCGATCCAGCGTCGCCTGGCCGAGTTCGACCTGGCCGCCGAGGCCGAGTCGCTGCGCCTGCAGATCGCCGAGGGCAAGGGCCAGCGCAAGATCCGTGCGATCAAGCGCCTGAAGGTCGTCAACTCGTTCCTGCAGACCGGCATGTCGCCGGCCGCCATGGTGCTCGACGTCGTCCCGGTGATCCCGCCGGAGCTGCGGCCGATGGTGCAGCTGGACGGTGGCCGCTTCGCGACCTCCGACCTGAACGACCTGTACCGCCGCGTGATCAACCGCAACAACCGCCTGCGTCGCCTCATCGACCTCGGTGCTCCCGAGATCATCGTGAACAACGAGAAGCGCATGCTGCAGGAGGCCGTCGACGCGCTGTTCGACAACGGCCGCCGCGGTCGTCCCGTCACCGGCACCGGCAACCGCGCCCTGAAGTCGCTGAGCGACATGCTCAAGGGCAAGCAGGGTCGCTTCCGTCAGAACCTGCTCGGCAAGCGCGTCGACTACTCTGGCCGTTCGGTCATCGTGGTCGGCCCGCAGCTCAAGCTGCACCAGTGCGGTCTGCCCAAGCAGATGGCGCTGGAGCTGTTCAAGCCGTTCGTGATCAAGCGCCTGATCGACCTCGGTCACTCACAGAACATCAAGGCCGCCAAGCGCTCGGTCGAGCGCACGCGTCCCGAGGTCTGGGACGTGCTCGAGGAGATCATCCGCGAGCGTCCGGTGCTGCTCAACCGCGCCCCCACGCTGCACCGTCTGGGCATCCAGGCGTTCGAGCCGCAGCTCGTCGAGGGCAAGGCCATCCAGCTGCACCCGCTCGTCTGCGCGGCGTTCAATGCCGACTTCGACGGCGACCAGATGGCCGTGCACCTGCCGCTGTCCGTGGAGGCCCAGGCCGAGGCGCGCATCCTGATGCTCGCGTCGAACAACATCCTGAAGCCGTCGGACGGCCGCCCGGTGACCCTGCCCGCGCAGGACATGATCATCGGTCTGCACCACCTGACGACGCTGAAGGACGGCGCCGTGGGTGAGGGTCGCGTGTTCGGTTCGGTCGCGGAGGCGACGCTCGCGAAGGACGAGGGCACCCTCGACCTGCAGGCGAAGATCCGCATCCGCATCCCGGGTCTGACGTTCCTCGAGGGCCAGGCGCCCGAGGGCTACGAGCGCCACGGTCTCGTGGACACCTCGCTCGGCCAGGCGATCTTCAACGACCAGATGCCCAAGGGCTACCCGTTCGTGCGCGAACAGGCCGACAAGGGCAAGCTGTCGCAGATCGTCAACAAGCTGGCGGAGGAGTACCCGAAGACCGAGGTCGCGGCCACGCTGGACCGCGTCAAGGACGCCGGTTACTACTGGGCCACGCGCTCGGGTGTCACGGTCTCGCTGTCCGACGTCATCACGCCGTCGAACAAGGCCGAGATCATCGCCAAGTACGAGCAGCAGGCCGCCAAGGTCACGTCGCAGTACGAGAAGGGCCTCACGACCGACGCCGAGCGTCGTCAGGAGCTCATCAAGATCTGGACCGAGGCGACCGACGAGGTCCAGAAGGAGATGCGCGCCAACTTCCCGGAGGACAACACCATCAACCGCATGGTGTCGTCGGGTGCGCGTGGTAACTGGCTGCAGATCCGCAACATCGCGGGTATGCGAGGCCTGGTGAACAACCCGAAGGGTGAGATCATCCCCCGTCCGATCATCTCCTCGTACCGCGAGGGTCTGTCGGTGGCGGAGTACTTCATCGCGACGCACGGTGCCCGTAAGGGTCTGGCCGACACGGCCCTCCGTACGGCCGACTCGGGTTACCTCACGCGTCGTCTCGTGGACGTCTCGCAGGATGTCATCATCCGCGAGGAGGACTGCGGCACGTCGAAGGGCCTCGAGTACCCGATCGCCGCGTTCGACTCGACCGGCACGCTGGTCAAGGACGCGAACGTCGAGAACGCCGTGTTCGCCCGCACCCTCGCGGTCGACGTGGTGGCCGAGGACGGCACCGTCCTGGCTCCGGCCGGATCGGACGTGGGCGACGTGCTCATCGACAAGCTGGTAGAGGCGGGTGTCGAGTCGATCAAGGTCCGCTCGGTGCTGACCTGCGACTCGGCGGTCGGCGTGTGCGCGAACTGCTACGGCCGCTCGCTCGCGACCGGCAAGCTCGTCGACATCGGCGAGGCCGTCGGCATCATCGCGGCCCAGTCGATCGGTGAGCCCGGTACGCAGCTGACGATGCGCACCTTCCACACCGGTGGTTCGGCGTCGGCGGATGACATCACGCAGGGTCTTCCCCGCGTGCAGGAGCTGTTCGAGGCCCGCACCCCCAAGGGCGCGTCGCCGATCGCCGAGGCCGCCGGCCGCGTCACGATCGACGAGACCGAGAAGGCCAAGAAGGTCATCATCACGCCCGACAGCGGTGACGAGCCCGTCGTCTACCCGGTGCTGAAGCGTGCGACGCTTCTCGTCGAGGACGGCCAGCACGTCGAGGTCGGTCAGCCCCTCCAGGTCGGCACGCTCGACCCGAAGGAGATCATGCGCGTGCAGGGTGCCCGCGAGGTGCAGAAGTACCTCGTCGGCGGCGTGCAGGGTGTGTACCGCTCGCAGGGTGTGCCGATCCACGACAAGCACATCGAGGTCATCGTGCGCCAGATGCTGCGGAAGGTCACCGTGGTCGACCACGGCGAGACCGACCTGCTGCCCGGCGAGATGGTCGACCTGCGTCGCTACCAGGACATCAACCGCGCGGCCGTCGGCGAGGGCAAGCGCCCCGCGTCGGGTCGTCCGGAGCTGATGGGTATCACGAAGGCGTCGCTCGCGACGGAGTCGTGGCTGTCGGCCGCCTCGTTCCAGGAGACGACGCGCGTCCTCACCGAGGCCGCCATGCAGGGCAAGCGCGACCCGCTCGTCGGCCTCAAGGAGAACGTGATCATCGGAAAGCTGATCCCCGCCGGCACGGGCCTTGCGAAGTACCGCAACGTCACGGTCGAGGCGACGGAGGAGGCGAAGAGCGAGCGGTACCCCAACCGCATCTTCGCGTCCGACGGCGCGTTCGCGGAGGGCGACTACAGCTACGTCGACTTCGACGCGTTCTCGACGGACGACTTCACGCCCGGTACCTATAACTGAGCGTGAGACCGTGATGAGGGCCCCAGCCGACCGGCTGGGGCCCTCCTCCGTTTCCCCTGTCGCGGCTCGCCCCCGTCCGTCGCGCGAGGAGCGCTCGCACCCGGGGGTCGTTTCCGCCGTTTCGACTCGCTTCGCTCGCTCAACGGACAGGGGGCAGTGCGGTCTCACCCTCCTGTTCGTTGAGCGAGGAGCGAAGTCCGGACGTTGTCGGGGCTCGCATCGGGGGTCGTTTCCGCCGTTTCGACTCGCTTCGCTCGCTCAACGAACAAGGGAGGGCGGTGCGGTCTCACCCCTCCTGTTCGTTGAGCGAGGAGCGAAGTCCGGACGTTGTCGGGGCTCGCATCGGGGGTCGTTTCCGCCGTTTCGACTCGCTTCGCTCGCTCAACGAACAAGGGAGGGCGGTGCGGTCTCACCCCTCCTGTTCGTTGAGCGAGGAGCGAAGTCCGGACGTTGTCGGGGCTTGCACCCGCGGGTCGTTTCCGCCGTTTCGACTCGCTTCGCTCGCTCAACGAACAAGGGAGGGCGGTGCGGTCTCACCCCTCCTGTTCGTTGAGCGAGGAGCGAAGTCTGGACGTTGTCGGGGCTTGCACCGGGGGGTCGTTTCCGCCGTTTCGACTCGCTTCGCTCGCTCAACGAACAAAGGAGGGCAGCGCGGGGCAAGGTGACCCGACGGCGGCGAGGCTCCCTGGCAGCGCGCGGCAGGCGCGCTAATCTCCCGGAGTCAGGGGAGAGACCCCCGACGTGAGGAGTGCTTCGGATGAGTGACGCCAAGGGACCGAGCAGCGAGCCCCGCGACGGCGAGCCCATCGAGGGCACGGCCGCGCCGGCCGACGCCGACACCACCGCTGCCGCGACCGACGCCCCGGCCGAGGGTGACACCGGCGAGTTCCCCGCCACGCGCCGCGAGGCCCGTGCCACCACGGGCGCGACCGACATCGTCGCGACGCCCGAGGACGACGCTCCCGTCACGCGGCCCGCCGACGACGCGTCGGACGGTCGTCCGGTGACGGACGAGCGCGCCGCGACCGACGAGCGTCCCGCGACGGACGAGCGCCCCGCGGCCGATGACCGCCCCGCGCAGCCGGCCGCCGAGGAGCCGGACTACGCCGCGCTCGCGGCCGACCTCGACGCGCTCGAGAGCCGCGGTGCGACCACCACGGTGACGACCCGCTCGGGCGAGCCCGCGAAGAAGGCCGACCCCTGGTTCGAGCCGGCCGACAAGACGCAGACGTTCACGGCCAGCGACGCGTACGACGCGCCCGCCGCATCGCCCGCCGTCACGGCGAGCGAGCCCACGACGCCCGAGCCCGCCGCCCCCACGGCCGCCGCGCCGGCGCAGACGCCGATCTACGTGCAGGCGCCCGAGCCCCCGCGCATGAAGGGCAACCGCGGCGCCGCCGGAGCCATCGGCATCCTCGCCGCGCTCGCCTTCGCCGTGCTGTACTTCGCCGCCCGGCTCGGCGTCGGCGCCCTGAACGGCGACGTCTCGCTCGACAACATCGCCGACTACTCGCTGCGGACCATCGCGTCCCTCGGCTTCTGGACCACCGTCGTCGTCTTCTTCCTCGGCTTCTGGCTGCTGGGCGCGCTCGTGAACCGCGCGCGCTGGGCCGCCTGGGTGCTGCTGGGCGTCTTCGTCGGCCTGATCGCGTATGCGGGTCACATCCTCGGCGCCCTCGTGGACGTGCCGTTCTGGCAGATGACCGCGAGCGAGGGCCTCGACGAGGCCGGCGAACAGCTGCTGTCGCCGCTCGCGATCGCCGCGTTCGTGTTCGCGCGCGAGATCACAATCTGGTTCGGCGCGTGGGTTGCCCGCCGCGGCGCGCGCGTCACCGAGCGCAACGCCGCCGCGCAGGCGGAGTACGAGCGCACGCTCGAAGCCGGGCCTTCGCTGGGCTGAGAGGTCATCGCGAACGCGCAGACATCGCCGGGAGCGCCCGGGAGGTTTCCTCCCGCGGCGCTCCTCGCGTTCGCGCTCGCGGGCGACGTGGCGCTCATGGTGTTCGGATCCGGAATGCTGAGCCTGGTCACGGATCGGGATGTGATCGCGACCCCGGGACTGCCGCCGGTTCCCGGACCGCTCGCCTTCGGCGCGGCGGCCGTCGCGTTCGCCGGTGCGCTGTGGCCCGCGCTGCGAGCGGATCGGCCGCGCTACACGGACGTGATCCTCGTGGCGTTCGCGAGCGCGCTGGTGCACCTGGGGGCGCTGTGGATCTTCGCCCTGCTGTTCGGTGTCGACATCGCGATCGCGACCGCCGCGGTGGCGGAGACCGCGACGAGCTGGACGGTCGTGGTGGTCGCCGGTGCCGCAGCGGTAGCCGGATGGGCGGCCATCGCCGTGCGGCGCACCGAGGCACACCGGCCGAAATGGCCGTGGGAGCGGGACGAAGACGAGGATTAGGCCGCCTCGCCCCCTACTCTGGATGCGTGGAGCGCTCGCTGGAGACGCAGGTGAGCCAGGCCGTGGACGCCTGGCTCCGCTGGGTGCCCCGCTGGGAGCCGGCGACACACCGCGGCCGGGTCGCTCCGTGCCGTCGCTGCCTCGGCTCGCCGATCCTGTCGGCCGCGGGCCTCGGATCCGACGTCCCGCACGGCGTGCAGCACGGACTCTCCACGCGCATCAAGACGATCGTCGACCACGCCGTCGCCGACTACACGTCGCGCAACCTGCCGATGCTGCAGTCCGAGCTCGACCAGCAGGCGACCCGCAACCGCGCGCGCGGCTACCGCCCGGCCGAGGGGCTCGCGCCCGAGTTCGAGGGCCTGCCGCTCGACCCCGATCCCATCCCCGGCCAGCCGTTCCTCTTCACGCTCTCGGGACTCGCGAGCGAGGAGGAGGCGCAGGTGCCGAGCCTGCCCCCGCTCACGGAGGACGCGAAGGTCGCGCTGCGCCGCGAGGTCGCGCTCGCGGACGAGTACGCGAACCTCATCGGCCGCGAGGTCTGCGGCATCCTGCTGCATCACCGGCTGCGGATCCACGCAGCGATCGTGCAGTACGTCGAGCCGCAGGTCGAGGCGATGCTGGCCGAGCTGTCGCAGGCGCTCGATGCCCCTTTCGACCCGCGTGACACCGGAGACGGCCTGGGCTTCTAGCGCTTGCACCGGGGCCGCGCGGAAGCGGCGACGACACGCCGAGCACGGTCAGATGCGCTATGATGATTTGGTGTGCGTACCCGCGCGCCCGCTTGCGTGCGCCGGATCAGACACGATCAGGGATGGGCCTGCGAACAGGTCACCCCCACGGCATACCCACCACTTCAAACGTGCGGCACATTCTGCCGCCCGGGTGGGTCAACGTGAAACCCGCACCGTCACGCTCCGCAACACGAGCACGACGAAGCGGGGGAACCCACCGCTGTCACCGTGCAGCACAACAGAGAAGGAAACCAGTGCCTACTATTCAGCAGCTGGTTCGCAAGGGCCGGTCGCCCAAGGTCTCGAAGACCAAGGCGCCCGCCCTTAAGGCGAACCCGCAGCAGGCGGGTGTCTGCACCCGCGTGTACACGACCACGCCCAAGAAGCCGAACTCGGCCATGCGCAAGGTCGCCCGTGTGAAGCTTCGCAACGGCACCGAGGTCACCGCCTACATCCCCGGCGAGGGCCACAACCTGCAGGAGCACTCGCTCGTGCTCGTCCGCGGTGGTCGTGTGAAGGACCTCCCCGGTGTCCGCTACAAGATCGTCCGCGGTGCGCTCGACACCCAGGCCGTCAAGAACCGTAAGCAGGCTCGCAGCCGCTACGGCGCGAAGAAGGGCTGAGACACATGCCTCGTAAGGGACCCGCCCCGAAGCGCCCCGTCGTCAACGACCCGGTCTACGGCGCTCCGATCGTCACGCAGCTCGTGAACAAGATCCTCGTCGACGGCAAGAAGTCGATCGCCGAGAACATCGTCTACACCGCCCTCCAGGGCGTCGAGGCGAAGAACGGCCAGGACGCCGTCGCGACGCTCAAGAAGGCGCTCGACAACGTCCGCCCGACCCTCGAGGTCCGCAGCCGCCGCGTCGGTGGCTCGACCTACCAGGTGCCGGTCGAGGTCAAGCCGCACCGCGCGAACACGCTCGCGCTGCGCTGGCTCGTGAGCTACGCCAAGGGCCGTCGTGAGAAGACGATGACCGAGCGTCTGATGAACGAGATCCTCGACGCCTCGAACGGCCTCGGTGCCGCGGTGAAGCGCCGTGAGGACACGCACAAGATGGCCGAGTCGAACAAGGCCTTCGCGCACTACCGCTGGTAATCAGCAGCACGCATCCATCGGGATGCGTCCTGCCGGGCCCGGAGACGGGATCCGTCCTCCGGGCCCGGCATCACAGCTCTACTCCACACCACACGTTAGGAACCGCAAGTGGCACAGGAAGTGCTCACCGACCTCAAGAAGGTCCGCAACATCGGCATCATGGCGCACATCGATGCCGGTAAGACCACGACGACCGAGCGCATCCTGTTCTACACGGGTGTGAACCACAAGATCGGCGAGACGCACGACGGTGGCGCCACGACCGACTGGATGGAGCAGGAGCAGGAGCGTGGCATCACGATCACGTCCGCTGCTGTGACGTGCTTCTGGGACAAGAACCAGATCAACATCATCGACACCCCCGGCCACGTGGACTTCACGGTCGAGGTCGAGCGCTCGCTCCGCGTGCTCGACGGCGCCGTCGCCGTCTTCGACGGCAAGGAGGGTGTGGAGCCGCAGTCCGAGACCGTGTGGCGCCAGGCCGACAAGTACAACGTCCCCCGCATCTGCTTCGTCAACAAGATGGACAAGCTCGGCGCGGACTTCTACTTCACGGTCGACACCATCGTGAACCGCCTCAAGGCGAAGCCGCTCGTGATCCAGCTGCCGATCGGCGCGGAGAACGACTTCGTGGGCGTCATCGACCTCGTCGAGATGCGCGCGCTGGTCTGGCCCGGCGACGCCAAGGGTGACGTGACCATGGGCGCCAAGTACGAGATCACCGAGATCCCGGCCGACCTGGCCGACCGCGCAGCGGAGTACCGCGAGAAGCTGCTCGAGACGGTCGCCGAGACCGACGACGCGCTGCTCGAGAAGTACTTCGCCGGTGAGGAGCTGACGGTCGCCGAGATCAAGGCCGGCATCCGCAAGCTCACCATCGCGAGCGAGGTCTACCCGGTCCTGTGCGGCTCGGCGTTCAAGAACCGCGGCGTGCAGCCGATGCTGGACGCGGTCGTCGACTACCTGCCGGCCCCGATCGACGTGCCCGCCATCGAGGCGCACGACCCGAAGAACGAAGAGACGATCATCGAGCGTCACGCCGACGCGTCGGAGCCGTTCACGGCCCTCGCGTTCAAGGTCGTCACGCACCCGTTCTTCGGTCGCCTCACCTACATCCGCGTGTACTCGGGTCACCTCGACTCGGGCGCGCAGGTGGTCAACTCGACCAAGGGCAAGAAGGAGCGCATCGGAAAGATCTTCCAGATGCACGCCAACAAGGAGAACCCGGTCGACTCGGTCACCGCGGGTCACATCTACGCGGTCATCGGCCTCAAGGACACCACGACGGGCGACACGCTCTCGGACGCGAACAGCCAGGTCGTGCTCGAGTCGATGACGTTCCCGGAGCCGGTCATCGAGGTCGCGATCGAGCCCAAGACCAAGGCCGACCAGGAGAAGCTGGGTCTCGCGATCCAGAAGCTCGCGGAAGAGGACCCGACGTTCCGCGTCGAGAACAACGCCGAGACCGGTCAGACCGTCGTCAAGGGCATGGGCGAGCTGCACCTCGACATCCTCGTGGACCGCATGAAGCGCGAGTTCAAGGTCGAAGCCAACGTCGGCAAGCCGCAGGTGGCCTACCGCGAGACGATCCGCAAGGTCGTCGAGCGCCACGACTACACGCACAAGAAGCAGACCGGTGGCTCGGGTCAGTTCGCGAAGATCCAGTTCGCGATCGAGCCGCTCGAGGTCACGGCCGACAAGACGTACGAGTTCGTCAACGAGGTCACCGGTGGTCGCATCCCGCGCGAGTACATCGAGCCGACCAACCAGGGCTTCCAGGACGCCATGAACACGGGTGTCCTCGCGGGCTACCCCATGGTGGGCGTCAAGGCGATCCTGAAGGACGGCGCGTCGCACGACGTC